>CAYVTV010000213.1:2508-7286 GCA_964454295.1 uncultured Bacteroidaceae bacterium | reverse complement strand
GACCTTCAGGCGGAACAAGAAGCCCTGCCCCCAGGTCTTCCAGTTACAGCAGACCAACTAATGCTCCATCTTCCAGCCCTTCAAGGCCGGTTGCTACTCCTTCACGAAGTACTTACAGCAGTCCTGCTTCATCCCCGTCAAGATCTTCTTCCAGCAGCTATAGTTCTTCCGGATCTTCAAGATCTTCTTCCGGCAGCAGCTACAGTTCCTCAGGTTCTTCTTCCGGAAGCAGCAGCAGGAGCAGTTCTTCAGGATCGGGCAGAAGATAATAATATATTATCCTAAGTATCGTTTATACAAAATATCATCTGATTTTACTTAATTCATAATGATCAAAATATGAAACGTGTTAGTATTTTCGTAGTAAGCATCCTGTTGGCATCTTCCCTGATCTATGCGCAGAACGAAGTGGATGCATTACGGTATTCCAGACAGGCTACTGTGGGTACAGCAAGAAGTGTAGGACTCGCCGGCGCAATAGGAGCGATAGGTGCCGATTTCTCTTCATTAAGTGTTAATCCGGCAGGGATAGCCCTCTACAGGGGATCCGAATTAACCATCTCCCCATCACTCTTCTGGGATAACACCAGCTCATCATTCCTTGGCAATTCCTATGAGGAATCAAAGTATAATTTTAATGTTGGAAATCTTGGCTTTGTAAGTACATATGATCTTAATAAAGAAGATGGATGGATAAGTACCAGCTTTGGTATAGGTTATAACCGTAATGCTAATTTTAACCGTAGTATCCTCATGAGCGGATTGAACCAGAACAGTTCACTGTTGGATAATTTCACTGATTTTGCCAACAGATATCCGAATAATCTCAGTTCGTTCTATGAGCAGCTAGCGTATGACATTTACCTCCTGCCTTTCGATACCGTCACAAACGAATTCTGGAATGATATACAAAATGCAGGGTATGGACAACATCAGAGACGTATACTGGACACCAGGGGGTCTTCCGGAGAATATACATTTTCTTTCGGCGCCAACTATAATCACCGGCTTTATCTTGGCGCTACTTTCGGTATAATGAGATTAAGATATGAACAGGATATAATTCACAGCGAACAGGACCTTGATAATGCCATCGAGTTCTTTGATAAATTCATTTTCCGGGAAAATCTTCGAACAACAGGTACCGGGTATACATTTAAACTAGGCGGTATTATCCGTCCTCTCGATTTCCTAAGGCTTGGATTCTCCTATCATCTGCCGGTTTTTTATAACCTGAACGACAGGTTTACCACTGAGATGGAAGGATACTATGATCCGATTGAAAACATTCAGCCTAAAACGGAATATTCCCCCCTGGGTGATTATGATTATAAGTTAAAAACCCCTTCTAAATTTGTGGCCAGCCTGGCTGCTACAATCGGGAAAATAGGCCTTGTCAGTGTGGATTATGAGAGAACTGATTTCTCCGGTGCAAAGCTTAATTCCAGGGAGTATGATTTCTTCGATGAGAATGATGCAATAAAAAGCCTTTACAATTCAACCAACAATTTCCGCATCGGAGGTGAATTCAGGCTTGGGACAGCATACCTGAGGGGCGGGTATGCAATTTATCAAAGCCCGTATATCAGTACTGAACCAAATACAAAAGCCAATATGAATGTTTATGCTGCCGGACTGGGAATGCGCAGCAGATTCATGTTTGTGGATTTCGGTTATTCCCTGAGCAACATTGAAGAAGTGTATTATATGTATGTACCACAGATGGTAAATGGCTCAAAAAATAAATCCCTCGGAAATAACATGATTGTCACCATTGGATATAAGTTTTAAGATGCCAGGGGTGTATAGGCATACTTTTTCAGGGTAAAGCATTAACCCTGTGCCTGATCAACAGAGATCTTCATACTGGCCTTTAATATGCTCTTCGCTTCTTTTCCGGTATTAAACAAAAGATCAAGGATACTCAGATTGGGTATAAAACCGAGTTTTGAGGAAAAAACCTGGGTGTAGGGTACCGGATGAAAAGAAAGATCTTCCTCACTATGTTTTTTCGGATGAATAATATCGCGTAAATCAATGGCTCCGTATGAGCTGGTATTAAAATCATAGTGTGATGTTAATTCGGGATTACACTCTATTTCAAGACATTCTAAGGTTTTAATTAAAATATCAAAATTCATATCTATAAGGAATTCATATTTCCTGAAAAAGAATGGCTCAATTTCGTCCCTTATATATTCAAAAAAGGGAGATGAATTATAGCTGGAAATGATCCCCTGGCGATGATCTTTTCTCCAGTTAGTATCATAGTCAATTTTAATATCTTTTACTGTTGTTTTTTCTCCCTTCCTTCGTTTCACCGGAACTATCAGAGACAATGGTCCGTTTGCACTTCCGATAGTACACCTGTTCCTGTATGTTTGTTTTATGTAATTGTCATGTTGTTCAATCCTTACAGCAGGCCGATCGATAAACTTCGTATAATATTGCACAGGGCCGAAATAGGCAGTGGTAAGAATAAGGGGTTCAGTCATGATAATAAATCGACTTTTAAAAGATATAAAAATTTGTTAAAAAAGTGTAAAAACCACTTTTAGCGGATAGGTTAAGAGAAAAAAACAATTAAATATAGTTATTTTTACAGATATAAAGATATATACACATGAAGAGAAGAGATTTTCTAAAAAAGGGAGTGGGAGCAGGGTTTGTTGCCGGTACTGCATTTACGGTTTCTTCATCTAATAAGTTGTTTGCGGGGATGAATCCGGTGCCGGAAGAGAATTATGATCTGGTTGCCATAAGGGGAGGAGAGCCGGATGTGATGTTTGACCGCGGCATTGAAGAACTGGGTGGTATGCGGCAGTTCGTTAAAGAGGGACAGACAGTAGTCGTAAAACCTAATATCGGATGGGATGCTGTTCCTGAGCGGGGGGCGAATACAAATCCATTGCTTGTAAAACGTATCGTTCAGCATTGTTTTAATGCAGGTGCAGCCCGGGTTTATGTATTTGATAATACCTGTAATGAATGGACCAAGTGTTATACCAACAGCGGTATTGAGCAGGCAGTTAAGGATGCGGGAGGTACAATGTTTACGGGTAGCAGTGAAAGATATTACCAGGAGGTGGAACTCCCATGGGCCAAGTCTCTGAAAAAGGCTAAAGTTCATGAGCTGATATTTAAATCGGATGTATTTATTAACGTGCCGGTTTTGAAACATCATGGAGGCGCCAATATTACCATTACCATGAAGAATCTGATGGGCGTTATCTGGGATAGAAAATTCTGGCATGCCAATGATCTGCATCAGTGTATTGCTGATTTTGCTGCGTTTCGCAAACCTGATCTGAACATTGTCGACGCATACAGGGTTATGAAACGTAATGGCCCCCGGGGTGTGTCAGTTGATGATGTGGTATTGATGCGTAACCAGATTATTTCAGCTGATATGGTTGCGGCAGATGCTGCAGGTTGTAAGCTGTTTGGAATTGAACCTCTGTCAGTTAAGCATATTAAACTGGGGGGTCAGTCCGGTTTAGGGAATTACGATCTTGAATCCCTCAATATTTCCAGAATTTCAGTATGAGCTATAAATGGCTGAAGTGGACAAGGGTGCTTATAGCCCTGATATTTTTCCTTTTTACCACTTTGATATTTATTGATTTCCGGGGCATTATTCCTGAAGACAGGATAACAAGGATTCTATGGCTGCAGTTCACACCTTCGTTACTTAAGTTTATTACATTATTCAGTCTCAGTGCTGCCGGTTTTATCATAATACTTGTTCTTACTTCCCTTTTCGGAAGGGTATACTGTGCTTCAGTATGTCCGCTGGGGATATTTCAGGACTTCATAATAAGAGCCGGAAAGCTCCTGAAGGTAAGAAAGAGATTCAGATATCGCAAACCTGCTTTCATCCTGAGAAATACCATCCTGGTTGTTATTATATTGTCTGCTTTTACCGGGAGCATCATCCTTGTCAATATTTTCGACCCTTATAGTCTTTATGGAAAGTTTGCAAACGGATTATTGCGACCTGTTGCTATAGGCATTAATAACATTCTCACCGGTGCTCTGGAAGCCAGGGGTCATTATTATTTATATCATGTTGATATTCTGCCCTTTTCTTTTATTACACTCATTATACCGGTTCTTACCCTGTTGACACTGATAATCATGGCCGGTAAATTTGGTAGGTTGTTCTGCAATACAATTTGTCCCGTGGGAACGATATTAGGCTGGGTATCAAAGAAGGCTTTGTTCAGGATTTCCTTTGATACTGGAAAATGTACAAAATGTGGAAAATGCTCATTTGCATGCAAGTCGGAGTGTATGAACATTAAGGATCTCACTGTTGATTATTCCCGTTGTGTAGCATGTTTTAATTGCCTGACTGTATGTGAAGATGCTGCCATTGATTACAGGATAACATGGAGTAGGAAGAATAATTCTTCAAAGAACGGGCATGATCCAGGAAAAAGAGCCTTCCTGGCAACATCTCTGGGTGGTATTGCAGTTTTGGCTGGTATAAAGGAATCTCTGGCAGCCGGCAAGGATATAACGCCTCTTAATAAAAGGCCTACAGAAATACCCGAAATCAAAAATTATCCGGTATCACCTCCAGGTTCTCTGAGCATAGGTCATTTTACTTCACTCTGTACTGCATGCCAGCTTTGCGTAGGTCAGTGTCCGACAGGTGTTTTGCAACCATCGCTGAATCAGTATGGATGGAGCGGATATATGCAGCCATTCATGGATTTTGATACGAATTATTGCAATTATGATTGTGTGAAATGCAGTAATGTATGTCCCACGGG
>CAYVTV010000213.1:0-2498 GCA_964454295.1 uncultured Bacteroidaceae bacterium | reverse complement strand
TGCTATTCTTTCCATAACTGAAGAAGCAAAGAGATCAACCCAGATAGGAAAAGTTGTTCTGGAGATTAAAAATTGTGTGGTTTACACGGAAAATACAGCGTGCGGGTCGTGTTCCGAGCATTGCCCTACACAGGCCGTGAGAATGGTACCTTATATTAATAACCTGACTATACCGGAGGTCGATGAAACTATTTGCGTAGGTTGCGGTGCATGTGAGTATGCTTGTCCGGTGCATCCGTTTAAGGCCATTTATGTGGACGGTAATCCTGTCCATGAAATTGCCAAATCACCGGCCGGAGATTCGCTGGAATATACAGAACCGGAAGATTTTCCTTTTTAAATGATCATTCCGAGGGTCTTACGATCTTAAACATTCGTCTGAACCTTATGGTTCCCGGGAAACGTTTTTCCTTATCGGTAGAGAGCCATATTAACCTTGGTTTTCCTACAATATGATCCTCGGGAACAAATCCCCAGAACCTTGAATCGGCAGAGCGATGCCGGTTATCACCCATCATAAAATAGTAATCCATTTTAAAGGTGTATTCTGAAACCGGTGTTTCATTAATATAGATTACACTGTCTTGTATTCTCAGAGTATTGTGTTCGTAATTCTCTATTATTAAGCGATAAACTGATAAATTTTCAAGATTCAGTTTAACAGCAGATCCTTTTGCAGGTATCCAGAGTGGTCCGTAATTATCCATATTCCAACCATATTTTTCAATATTCGGAAAAATCTGGAAATCATATCCCTTTTCGATATACTTTTCAATACTTACAATTTCACGGATCTCTTTTTTCAAATTGGCAACCTGTTCAGAGGTGAGAGGGATGAGGTAATTGGGGTTATTATTGAGGCTGAGGTACTCCTTTGGGATGTTATATTTAGCCAGGTGCCTGGGATTCAGCGGAGTGCCGTTGGTTTTAACATGATAATTATATTGTAATCCGCTGAATTCCTTTTGTGTCTTTCCGTTAATATACACCTGTCCGTTTATGATCTGCAGGGTATCGCCGTGAATGGCCACACACCTCTTTATGTAATTATCTCTTCTGTCAACCGGCCGGTTAACAATGGTAAATGTTTTTCTAACATAATTTCTGGCATCATCCCAGTATTCATCATCAGTTTTTAGCAGCCGACCTGAATTTTTATCAGACATTTTTTGCTGATGTGCAAACTGCCTGACAATTGAGTAATAACTTGTGGCTGAGTTTTCAAGAACTACAGTGTCTCCGGCAGGGAAATTAAAAACTACAATATCATCGCGTTTTACCTTTGAAAATCCTGCCAGCCGTCTGTAAGGCAGTTTGATCCATGTCAGATAGGATTCGGAATTAACCACAGGGAGGCGGTTATGCGTAAAAGGAAATGCAATGGGTGTGTTGGGGACACGGGGACCATAGCTGACCTTACTCACATAAAGATGGTCTCCGACCAGCATGGTGCTTTCCATCGATGGAGTAGGTATTTTATAATTCTGAAAAAGGTATATGTTAATAAGAGTTACTGCAATAACAGCAAAAATGAGTGCATCGATCCATTCTATCACAGTGCTGTTTTTACCTTCCCTCTTTTTCCAGAACGTCCAGTTCACTTTCCTGGTGACGTACATATCATATATTACTGCCAGACCAAAAAGCCACCAGTAATTATTCAGCCAGATAATAAAGAGAATATAGAAAAATGAAACTATACCGAATTTAAAATATTTACTTTCTGTTATTCTTGCAAGCATAATATTATTTTATTGGTTTAAACATTCTTTCCCATCTTGTTCCGGATATAATATTTTTTCCCGGGTCTTTGGAAAACCATAAGTAAAAAGCTTTTCCAATGATATGATTTTCAGGGACAAATCCCCAGAATCTTGAATCAGCTGAATTATGCCGGTTATCACCCAGAACAAAGAAATAATCCATTTGAAAAGTATAAGAATCTGCTAATTTACTATTTATGTAGATATTATCCTCTTTGATTTCGAGCATATTTTTTTCATACACCCGGATAATTCTCTCATAAAATGGCAGGTTGTTGATATCCAGCCTGATAACAGTATTTCTTTTCGGGACATAAACAGGTCCGTAATCATCAGGTGTCCATCTGAAATTTGTATTATTCGGGAATACATCCAAATTTCTATACACCAGAAAAGGTTCAGTATATTTATATATAGTGCGCACTTCTTTGTTATTCACAAGGAACTTATAACCATGCGTATCAAGAGGTATAATGTGAATGTTATCATTTGGGTTATAGCTTATCTCATCCGGATGTACACCCACCATGTTGAGTACGGAGTCACTAAGTTTTCCTGTGGTAGTTCTCACAAAATATTTTACAACCATGAAATCACTTTCATCCTGAAAGGCATTATTTATATAAACATTGGCATTTTTTAGATAAATAGTGTCTCCGGGAAGCCCGATACATCTTTTTATATAATTATCCCTTTTATCTATTCCAATAGTTCTCTATATTGTTCTAATTTCTA
>CAYVTV010000212.1:0-7302 GCA_964454295.1 uncultured Bacteroidaceae bacterium | reverse complement strand
GTTGGTTAGAGCGGCGGACTGTTAATCCGTAGGTCGTAGGTTCAAGTCCTACCTGAGGAGCGTTTAAGAATAAGAATTTTGCCGGCTGTTTCATGGCCGGCTTTTTTTTCAGAACAGCCCGTGTAATTCAGCATTGATTTTATCAATTACTGCACTCAGGTCTTCGGGCCGGTCGGGAAAATTATAGTCATCGGCATCGATGATCAGAATTCTTCCCAGGTTGTAGGTTTCCACCCAGGCTTCATATCTTTCGTTCAATCGTTTGAGGTAGTCGAGGCGGATGTTGTTTTCGTACTTTCTGCCTCTGCGGTTTATCTGGTTTACCAGGGTTGGTATGGAGGCTCTGAGGTAAATCAGCAGATCGGGAGGTTCGATAAGAGAGTTTAACAGGTTGAATAATGCGAAATAATTTTCAAAATCACGTGTACTCATCAACCCCATTGAATGCAGGTTGGGGGCAAAAATATAGGAATCTTCATATATAGTCCTGTCCTGGATCACTGTACTGTTTGACTGCCGTATCCTTACGATCTGGCTGAACCTGCTGTTAAGAAAATAGATCTGGAGGTTAAATGACCATCGCTGCATATCTTCGTAGAAATCATTCAGGTATGGATTGTCGTCAATGTCTTCATATTGTGCTTCCCATCCATAGTGTTTTGCCAGTAACCCTGTAATAGTCGTTTTACCGGAACCGATATTTCCGGCAACAGCGATATGCATATTCTTCTTCTTGCGGGTACTTTGATGAAGATTCGATACTGAGTGCATGTTTTGGTATTTAAGCTTTATTCTGAGAGGTAAAGATAGGATTATTCATAAGTTTAAATATCTCTTCCACATATTTTCTTTCATTTGATAATCTGGGCATTTTATTCTGTCCTCCTAATTTTCCTCTTGATTCAAACCATTTATAGAATGTTCCTTTCGGTATCCGGTGAACTATTGGAGCGACAAGAGTAAAGTCCTTGTATCTTTTTGCCTCATAGTCGGAATTCAGGCTTTTGAGTGCATTATCCAGGTTATCGGTGAACATCTCAATATTATCAGGTTCTTTTTCAAATTCAATGAGCCATTCATGAGTCCCCTTTGCTTTACCTTCCATATAAACCGGTGCAGCGGTATATTCACTGATAATGGCTCCTGTTTTTTCAGAAGCGATCATCAGTGCTTTTTCAGCATTATCGATGATAATTTCTTCGCCGAAGGCATTCATAAAATGCTTTGTTCTTCCTGAAATTCTGAATTTATGAGGGAAGAGAGAGGAGAATGAAATAGTATCGCCGATAACATATCTCCATAAGCCTGAGTTGGTTGATATTACAATAGCATAATTTTTATTTGTTTCCACATCCTTTACTGTATATACCGGAGGGTTCGGATCGGAAATTTTATCCAGCGGGATAAATTCGTAAAAAACTCCGTAATCGAGCATAAGCAGCATATCATCTTTATCGGGTTCATCCTGGATTCCAAAAAATCCTTCAGAAGCGTTATATGTTTCCATGTAATGCATTTCCGCCGATGGTATTATATTCTGGTAGCTTTTTCTGTAAGGATTAAAACTGACACCACCGTGAGTAAACAGTTCAATATTTGGCCATATGTCGAGGATATTATCTTTCCCGGTAAAATCGAGTATATAATTCAGGAGTACCAGCATCCATGAGGGCACGCCGGCAATTATGGTTACATTTTCCTTAATGGTATGTTTTGTGATTTTTTCGAGTTTTTCCTCCCATTCGGTAAGTAATGCAATGTCGTTGGAGGGGGTTTTGATGAAGGTTACCCAGAAAGGCAGGTTTTCGATCAGAATAGCAGAGAGGTCGCCATAATAGGACTGGTTACTGAAATTATTAATCTGGTGGCTTCCTCCCAGCGTCAGGCTTTTTCCTTTAAGAAAGCCGGAATTGGGATAGTTATTGGAATAAATGGCCAGTAAATCCTTTCCACCTCTGAAGTGGCATTCTTCGAGAGATTCGTTACTAACGGGGATAAATTTGCTTTTATCATTTGTTGTGCCGGAGGATTTGGCGAACCATTTTATTTCTGTCGGCCAGAGAAGATTTTGCTCACCTGATTTAAGCCGGTCTACCCAGGGTTTAATCTCCTCATATGACTGAAGGGGTACAGCAGCCTGAAATTCTTGAATGCTCATTTCCTCATGGTAGCCGTATTTTTTGCCCCATTCAGTGTCAACAGCCCGTGAAATGATCCTGTTAAAAGTTTCCTTCTGGACATTAAACGGATATTTTTTAAAAAGTTCAATATTATATATGCGTTTAATATTAAACCAGTTGACTATAGAGTTAATTACGGGCATTTAATCAGGATGAAATTATAAGTTTATATTATAAGCATGGCATCACCGTAGGTCCCGAACCGGTACTTTTCCTTTATGGCATGTTTATAGGCTTTCATGAGAAGGTCGTAACCTGTGAATGCAGAAACCGTCATGAGTAATGTTGAAAAGGGAAGGTGGAAATTCGATATCATTGAAGAGGGGACACTGAAATCGTATGGGGGAAAGATAAATTTATTTGTCCATCCGTCAAATTCCTTAAGATATCCATCAGTGGACACTGAGCTTTCGAGAGTTCTGAGCACGGTAGTTCCTACAGCACAGACCTGGTTTTTTCTTGTTTTTGCTGCATTAACAAGGTTAACCACATTATCAGTGATAATGATCCTCTCCGAATCCATTTTATGTTTGGTAAGGTCTTCCACATCCACAGTTCTGAAATTTCCCAGGCCCACATGGAGGGTAATGAAACCAAATTCGACACCTTTTATTTCAAGTCGCTTCATTAATTCCCTGCTAAAGTGGAGTCCGGCAGTGGGGGCAGCTACAGCCCCTTCATGGCATGCAAAAATAGTCTGGTAACGGTCTTTGTCTTCAGGCTCTACTTTTCTTTTAATAAATTTAGGAAGAGGTGTTTCACCAAGGTCATACAGGGTTTTTTTAAAATCTTCATAATCACCGTCGTATAAGAATCTGAGTGTACGACCCCTTGAGGTGGTATTGTCAATTACTTCAGCTACCAGGATATCGTTTTCCCCGAAATAAAGTTTATTCCCAATTCTTATTTTACGGGCTGGATCAACCAGTACATCCCAGAGTCTCTGTTCGCGGTTTAATTCCCTGAGGAGGAAGACTTCTATTTCAGCACCTGTTTTTTCTTTATTGCCATATAACCTGGCAGGGAAAACCTTAGTATTGTTAAAGACGAGCACGTCTTTATCATCGTAATAATTAATAATGTCTTTAAAAATTTTATCTTCAATCTCTCCTGTCTTCCTGGTAACAACCAACAGGCGTGATTCATCCCTGTTATTAGATGGATACATTGCAATCAGTTCCGGAGGGAGATTGTATTTAAACTGTGAGAGCTTCATTTTATATTATTAGTTATAAAAACAGAAAACCTTTATACGTAAAAATCTTAAATAAGTTTCAGGTATTTAATAAATTATTTTCAAATTCTTTAATTGTAACGGCGTCTTCAACTTTATAATCGCCTATAGCTGTTCTTCTGAGCATGGTCAGATGGGCTCCGCAACGGAGATCATTACCTATATCCCTTGCGAGAGATCTTATGTAGGTTCCTTTGCTGCAGATTACTTTTAATGTCACAAACGGACTTTGAAAGTTTATCATTTGTATTTCATATATTTTAACACTTACCGGATCAAGTGTGATTTGTTTCCCTTTTCTTGCGAACTCATAAGCTCTTTTACCTTTAATATATTTTGCAGAATAGGATGGAGGTATCTGATCAATATTACCTTTATATTTTAAAATTACCTTATTTAACATCTCCCCGGTTACATGGTTAAAGTCACTGTAATTATCAATTTCTGTTTCAAGGTCATAAGAAGGTGTAGTTTCTCCCAGTTTCATTGTGAACATATATTCTTTTATCAGATTCATATAATTATTAATTAACCTGGTTGCTTTTCCCGAACAGATGATCATCAATCCCGTTGCGAGGGGATCAAGAGTTCCGGCATGACCTACTTTAATTTTTTTAATACCCAGTTTTTTATTTAGTATAAGTCTGATTTTATTGATCACATCGAATGATGTCCACTCATAATCTTTATCAATGAGGAGAGTTTTTCCCCCGGTAAATTCGTCCCGCATCAGTTCCATTTTATTCAGGCTAAAAAGACAGCTGTCAGTCCCATTAAAAAGCAATAAATACTGAAATAAACAAGATTTCCCGTTTTTACAATTTTTATCATCCACTTACAGGCGAACAAACCGGAGATAAAAGCTGCAAGGAATCCTGCCAGATAAACACCTGTGCCTGTTGTTGTATGTTGCATAAAATCTATATCCTTAAGCTCGAGGAGGTTGGCTCCTATAACCGGTATAATAACCATAAGGAAAGAGAATTTTGCAGTTTCTTCACGGTTATTTCCGAGTAACAATCCGGCAGATATTGTAATACCTGAACGGGATATTCCCGGCAGCACAGCAATGGCTTGTGCTATACCAATAAGGAATGAATGAAGCCATGATATATTTTTTTTCCTCTCGTTTTTAATAAAAAGGGTGCTTAATAAAAAGCATGCAGTTATAAGGAGCATATATCCGACAAATTTAATGCTTCCTCCAAAAAAAGATTCCACTGTATCTTTAAAAAAAAGACCAAGAATCAGGATGGGAATCATAGAAACGGCAATTTTCAGCAGATATTTTTGTGAGTCATTACTTTTCAGGCTTAAACTGTTTTTTACCAGTGCGGTAATTTCATTGAAGAAGACTGTTAGTGTACTCAAAACTGTTGCACCATGAACAACAACTGTAAATGTAAGGTCTTTTTCCGCATCTATGTCAAAGAATGCTTTTCCAAGTTCCAGGTGACCACTGCTGCTGACCGGAAGGAATTCTGTTAATCCTTGTATTATCCCCAGGATAATTGCTTCAATCCAGCGCATTAATTATCTTCTTTGGTTTTTTTCATGATGGCGTAGATTTCAAAGATAAATCCGGTCAGAATCAGGAGAGGGGCGAGTGTAATTCTTCTGAAGCTGAATAGTTCATTTTCTTTAAAAACATTGGGATCATCGGAACCTCCGCCGATCATAAGTAAAAATCCGGTGATAATGATAAGGAATCCTATAACTATCAGGCCATAATTTCTTTTAGTAAGAGGGAGGTCTGCTCTGTTTTCTGTTAATTGTTTTTTAGCCATATCAGAAGTAAAGTTTATCTCGGTCAATGTTAAGGTATTTGTTTACTGCAAAAAATGAGGAAACTGCAGTAAAAAGGATACCGGTAATTATAATAATAATGAACAGCAATCCGAGTGTGTCCGGATCAATGAGTTCTATAATTTCGAATAATTGGTTATGTGCCAGGTAGATACTTCCTGTCAGCAATCCGGAGGCCAGCAGAGCAGCAATAAAACCATGCCATATACCTTTAAGGATAAAAGGTTTACGTATGAAATTACGGGTAGCGCCTACCAGTTCCATAGTATGAATAATAAATCTTTTGGAATACACCGAAAGTCTGATCGTATTGTTAATAAGTGTAAGAGAGATAATAAAAAGCAGCAGGCTGAATGAAATAAGGATAAGGCTGATTTTTTTGATATTATCATTTATTTCGTGCAGGAGGGTTTTCCTGTAATAAATATCTCTTATCTGGGGTGCAGAAGAGAGTTGGTTCACAATAGTCATTATGCTGTCGGGGTTTGCGTAGGGGGCAATTATTTTCACTTTAATGATTGCTGGCAGCGGGTTATAACCCAGGAATTCGAGAAAATTTTCTCCGAGTGCTTTCTGGGTTTCAACGGCTGCCTGCTCTTTAGAAACATAGGTAGTGCTTTTAACATATATTTTTGCATCGAGTGATTTTTTCAGTTGTTGAATATCGGCCTCCCGCAGATTATCCTGCAATTCAATATTTATTCCCAGGTTTTCCCTGACCTGGATACTCAGGCTCCTGGCATTCAGAACTAAAAATCCGACAATACCGATCAGAAATAAAACCAGCGAGATGCTTAATACCGTGGTAATATACGAGCCCGTTAAGCGCCTGCGTTCAAGATTGTATTCTTTACTGTTCATTTGGCTACAATAGTCCTGAGCGGCAAAGATAAGAAAAAGAGGTTGAAATGAAAATATCAGGGCAGGTTCACAATTTCTGTCCAGCCATATTTATCAGGGATTTCTCCGTATTGAATGGAAACCAGTTGTTCATAGAGTTTTGTTGAAACAGGGCCGGGTGTTCCGTCTTTGCTGATATTATAGGTAATATTCTTTTCAATGTCCACTATTTTGCCTATCGGGGTAAGTACTGCTGCTGTTCCGCAAGTTCCTGCCTCATCAAATTCACTAAGTTCTTCCACCGGTATATGTCTTTTTTCTACCGTTAAACCCATTTCGATTGCCAGTGTTTGCAGGCTTTTATTAGTTATGGAAGGAAGAATGGAATGAGAATCGGGTGTAACATATGTATTACCTTTAATCCCGAAAAAATTTGCAGGTCCGCATTCATCGATATATTTTTTTTCTTTTGCATCGAGGTACATAACTGTTGCAAAACCCATATTGTGTGCTTTGGTCATTGATATCATACTGGCGGCATAATTTCCTCCTACCTTAATATGTCCTGTTCCCAGCGGGGCAGCCCTGTCATATTCACGGCAGATCATAATATCAACCGGTTTAAATCCATCTTTAAAATATGGGCCGACAGGCATGACGAAAACCATAAAAAGATATTCTCTGGAAGGCTTAACACCTATTTCGGGACCTGTTCCGATCAACAGGGGGCGTACGTATAATGATGCACCGCTGCCATAAGGAGGAATATATTGATTGTTATGTTTTATGGCTGTACAAATTGCTTCATGAAAAATTTCGCCGGGTACCCGGGTCATCAGAATGCCATCTGATGAAGAATTCATTCTTTCTGCATTATCTTTCCACCGGAAAATACGAACATTGCCATCCTTGCCCTTATAAGCCTTCATGCCTTCGAAAGCTTCCTGGCCGTAATGCAGACATGTGGCAGACATATGGAGGTTAATGTGTTCGGAAGATGAGATTTCAGGTTCACTCCATTTTCCGTTTTTAAAATAGTAACGTACATTGTAATCGGTTTTCCGGTATCCAAACCCTATATTTGTCCAGTCAGGTTCCATAGAGAAAAATAATGATGAGTATAATAAGACTGGTTCAAAGGTAGGAAATTATAGTGTTAGCAGCAAGCGGGTAAGGCATGTTATTAAATAGTGCTTGCAAGAAAACGCCAATAGCTGCGTTATGCTCGCCTTCAAGACAGTC
>CAYVTV010000211.1:0-7313 GCA_964454295.1 uncultured Bacteroidaceae bacterium | reverse complement strand
TCCAAAATTTCAAAATGCAGGGGTTGAATCGGGAATATTCTGGAACCTCAGACAAAAAATGGATCACAAGCCGCATTATAAAGAGATTGAACTTTCATGGGTAGGGGATTTTAATCCCAAAATGATTGCCCTCTACGAAGCAGTAGGAGGTGTAAGAGCCAAAACCCATTATACGTATAGATATATGATAGATCCTGCTATCCCGTTTCAACGCTTTATGCCGGAAATGATCAATGTCCCCTTAGCACAGAAAAAGGGAAAACAAATCAATGAATCTGTATAAAAATTTTGGTTTTATCAATACTATAATTAATTTTGCAGTCCGATTTAAAATAATGAGTTCAGTTTATAAAGTCTGAAAGTAGAAAGTTTATAAAGTCTGAAAGTAGAAAGTTTATAAAGTTAATTTGCTGATTGATAGAATATTGTATAATTTTAGCAAATTTAGTATTGATCTGAATATCAATAGTATAAGGTTTTTCTGAAAGAATATCTGACTTTTTAGACCAGACTCAATATTATGTTCATTTTGAGCAGAAAAATTAATAACTAAAGTATTATGAAAAAGGAAATTCATCCTAAAAATTACAGAATGGTGGTGTTCAGGGATATGTCTGATGGTAACACTATTATTACAAGGTCTGCCGCTCCTTCAAAAGAAAACATAACACTGGATGACGGCAAGGAATATCCTCTGATAAAACTTGAAATTTCATCTTCATCACATCCATATTATACCGGCAAGATGAAGCTTGTTGATACAGCGGGCCGCGTTGATAAATTTATGAACAGGTATAAAACTCATCTCGATAAGAAAAAGAAAACAGATCAATAGTTTTTAAAAAAGTTACCTGAAAACTCCGGCCGTTTTTATTTTAAATGCCGGAGTTTTTTTGTTTATTTTTGTAGAAAAACAGATAATGCAGATACTATTTTTTGATGATAATACATGGGAGTCTTTATTGCCTCTGACATTTACCCGTCCGGTCGCAGAACTCCGTACAGGCATATTAAAGATCAGTGAAAAGTGGAAATTTTATTTTCGGGAAGCGCATGGCTATTTTACAAAGGATTATCTTTCCGGGAAGTTCAGTTATGATCACTGTAAAGATAATCTTCTAATTAATGGCAGCCTTCTTCCTGATCCCTTTCTGGCGGAGGAGATCAGGAGTCTTCGCATGATGCAGGCCCTTGTTAAAGGGAATAAACTTTTAGCGGTTCGTCTCTCAGATGCAGCATTGAATGATTTTAATCCTTTCCATTTCACTTTGTATGATTCATCAGAATATAAGGGCGATATTAGCCACATTGAATTCCCATGGCATATTTTTACAAAAAACGGCAGGGAAATACTGAATGATTTCAGGTTGATCACTGCAGGCAGGGAGTCTCAGAAGCTTAGTGCGACAAATAATTTAATTTCTCAGGAAAATATATTTGCCGAAGAGGGAGTGAAAGCTGAGTATGTTACTGTTAACGCATCGGCAGGGCCGGTATATCTCGGCAGGAACAGCGAAATAATGGAAGGTGCTGTCATTCGGGGTCCTTTTGCTTTATGTGAAGGATCTGTGATAAAACTGTCGGCAAAGATATATGGGCCCACGACAATCGGGCCATTTTCAAAAGCAGGCGGAGAAATAAATAACAGTGTATTACAAGCCAATTCGAATAAAGCACATGATGGTTTCCTGGGAAACTCAGTGTTGGGAGAATGGTGTAATATTGGCGCGGACAGTAATAATTCAAATCTTAAAAACACATATGCAGAAGTAAAACTATGGAGCTACAGGGAGGAAAAATTTATACCGACAGGTTTACAATATTGCGGCCTGATTATGGGTGATCATTCCAAATGTGGTATAAATACCATGTTTAATACCGGAACTGTGGTGGGCGTTTCTGCAAATATTTTTGGTACAGGCTTTTTAAGGAATTTTATTCCATCATTCACATGGGGAGGAGTGCATGGTTTTTCAATCTATCAACCGGATAAGGCATTTGAAACAGCCTCAATAGTAATGTCCCGCAGAGGTCAACGGTTTACGGAAATAGATAAATCAATTTTGAGGACTGTATTTGCAATGACAGAAAAGTTCAGAAGGTAATATTTTGGCATAGGAATTGTTTATTCTCTTGTCTCTGAAATGTAAAGCATTTGATGGTGAAATAACGACTAAATGGCAGACATTGCTGATTATAAATAAAAGATCGTTATTAACCGTAATTAACAGGTATTTTTCATTTCAAACTGAAGGTTAAACAAAAAAATAAGAGGATAACGAATGAATAATAATGATCCGGCATTCAGAACTATTATAAGTTTACAGGGTTATGATGAAGAAACGGAGTATATTCCGATAATTACGGAGGAAGAGGAGGAAGAAGAACAAAAACAAACATTCCCTGATGTATTGCCGGTACTCCCTCTTCGCAACACCGTTTTATTCCCCGGTGTTATTATTCCCATAACTGTGGGCAGGGAAAAGTCACTGAAGCTGATCAGGGAAGTATATCAGAAAAACAAAATACTGGGGGTTGTAGCTCAAATAGATACCAGTATTGAAGAACCTGCAGTGAAAGATATATACCGGACAGGAACTGTTGCCCAGATACTTAAGATCCTTGAAATGCCTGATGGTTCCACCTCGGTGATAATTCAGGGAAAGAAGAAGTTTGAAATAGTTGAAATGGTTTCTGAAAAACCATACTTTCTTGCCAGGGTAAACATCCTTGAGGACATACGGTTGGATAATACAGATGAATTACAAGCCATTGTAGCTTCTCTGAAAGAGATATCCATTAAAATCATCCGGCTTTCTTCAAATATTCCTACGGAAGCAACTTTTGCTGTTAAGAACATTGACAGTCCGTCGTTTCTGATAAACTTCCTCTCTTCAAATAATGATATGGCTATCCGGGAAAAGCAAAAGCTCCTGGAGGTCAGCAGCCTCAGGGAGAGAGGGATCAGGTTGCTTGAATATTTGAACAAAGAAGCCCAGAAGCTGGAGTTGAAGAATGATATCCAGCTTAAGGTAAAGCATGATCTTGACCAGCAGCAGAGAGAGTTCCTCCTACAACAACAAATGAAAATGATTCAGAATGAGTTGGGAGGGAGTCCGGTTGATCAGGAGATTGAAAACTTCAAAAGGAAAGCAAAAAATAAAAAATGGTCGAAGGAAGTAAACGAAACTTTCATGAAGGAGTTGGATAAGCTACACCGGTTACATCCTGCTTCAGGTGAATATTCCGTTCAGATTAATTATATGCAGACCCTCATAGATCTTCCCTGGGATCATTACACTAAGGATAATTTTGATCTGAAAAGAGCTGAGAGAATTCTTGAGAGAGACCATTACGGGCTGGAGATTGTAAAGGACAGGATACTTGAACATCTTGCCGTGCTTAAGTTAAAGGGTGACATGAAATCTCCGATTTTGTGTCTGACAGGGCCTCCGGGAGTTGGCAAAACCTCTCTGGGAAAGTCGGTTGCTGCTGCACTTAAAAGGAAATATATCAGAATGTCTTTAGGAGGATTACATGATGAAGCAGAAATTCGCGGCCACCGGAAAACTTACATTGGTGCCATGCCGGGCAGGATAATCCAGAATCTTAAGAAAGCCAGATCTTCAAACCCCGTTTTTGTGCTGGATGAGATAGATAAAACAGGAAGGGATTACCATGGTGATCCGGAGTCAGCCCTTCTTGAAGTCCTTGACCCGGAACAGAACAACGCCTTCCACGATAATTACCTGGAACTGGACTATGATCTTTCCAGGGTCATGTTCATCGCTACAGCCAATACAACGGCTACCATTAATCCTGCACTGCTCGACAGAATGGAAGTTATTGATATCTCAGGATACCTGGTGGAGGAAAAAGCTCAGATTGCCCGGCGACATCTTATTCCGAAGCAATTTACCGCCCATGGGATTAATAAACGGGATCTGAAATTCGGCCGTGGTACTATAGAACATATTATTGAATTCTACACAAGGGAATCGGGTGTCCGCCAACTCGATAAGCAGATAGCCCGGATACTCCGCACGATCGCAAAAAAAATTGCTCTGGGGACAGATTTTAACAGGGAAATAAAACCATCGGACATTAAAGGTATTCTGGGTGCTCCCAGGTACCTGAAAGACAGGTATGAATCAAATGAATTTGCAGGGGTAGTGACCGGCCTTGCATGGACATCCTCTGGTGGCGATATATTGTTCATAGAATCCAGTCTAAGCAGGGGTAAAGGAAACCTTACCCTTACAGGAAACCTCGGAGAGGTAATGAAAGAATCGGCGGTTATTGCACTGGAATACCTGAAATCACATGCTGAGTATCTGCAGGTCAAATCTGAATTATTCGAAAAATGGAATGTCCATATTCATGTTCCTGAAGGAGCCATTCCCAAAGACGGTCCTTCAGCAGGGATAACCATGGTAACAGCACTGGCGTCAGCATTCACTCAAAGAAAAGTCAGGAAAAAAATGGCTATGACAGGCGAAATCACACTGAGAGGAAAAGTGTTGCCTGTAGGGGGAATAAAGGAAAAAATTCTTGCCGCACGCAGGGCCGGTATTGAAGATATCGTTCTTTCCCGGGAAAACCTTAAAGATGTTGAAGAAATAAAGGAAATTTACTGCAAGGGCCTTACCTTTCATTACATGGATACTGTGATGGAAGTACTCGATTTTGCCTTGCTGAAGGAAAAGGTTGCTAAACCCGTAAGTTTCGAAGAAGCTGCAAAATAAAAATATCCCAGTTAATTAAAGCATTCCTTTACATAGGATATTTTTTAAACTTGTTTCTAATATCAATAGTTCGTTAAAGTTAAAAGAAACGCGAAGGCGCAAAGGCGCAATAAAAGATTTGCATGGTGTGAAAAGAAACGCGAAGGCGCAAAGGCGCAATAAAAGATTTGCATGGTGTGAAAAGAAACGCGAAGGCGCAAAGGTGCAAAGTGTTAATTATTAATAACATGCGTAATAAATGACCGACCAGGAACTGATAGAGGATATTCTAAGAGGAAATACCAATACTTACGAACAACTTGTAGAACGGTATAAAGAACGGGTCTTCAGAGTTAGTATGGGATTCGTTCATAATAATGCAGATGCGGATGATATCAGCCAGGAAGTTTTTATCAATGCCTTCTATTCCCTGCGATCGTTCAAAGGCAGATCGGAATTTTCAACCTGGCTTCACCGGATCACCATCAATGCCTGCCTTAATTTTATCAGAAAACAAAGAAAGCTAAGCTTCTTCAGGAATTTGTCTTCTCCGGGGAATATAAGTAAAACGGCAGAATACCATGAGAACCCTTATAATGTTCCCGGAGCCGACAAGTCCCTCATTGACAGACAAAATGCAGAACAGGTGCAAAAAGCAATTGACAAGCTGCCCGAAAAGCAGCGAATAGCTTTTATTCTGGGCAATTATGAGGATATGCCGCAAAAGGAAATCGCTTCTGTAATGCACACAACGGTTGGAGCTGTAGAACAGCTTTTGTTGAGGGCAAAAAATAATTTACGTAAACAACTTGCTGAGTACTATAAAAATTTTTACAGCTGACCGTAAGTTTTTAGATGTAAAAGTTTCTAACTATAACAAAAGCTTCAAATCATGAGTATGAAAAATAACATTCCGCCTGATGACCGCGAAATCATGAATATGGTTTCGGAAGTCATTGGTCATGAGAAGCACCAACCCGTGAGTCAGTTTCTCACAGGAAAAGTAATGAATCATATCAGATCAGAAGATGAGAAAACGATAATAGCCATGCCGGTGCGTATATTGCGGATTATGGCTGTTGCAGCCGGTTTTATGCTTATCGTTTTTCTTGGAGTAAATCTGGGGCATCTGATTACAGGCGACCGGTTTCCTGCGGCTGAGGTTATGAGCATAAATGATGCATACCTGGAAAGAATTGATTTAATGATAAACGACTAATAATTACAGATCATGGATACCGGAAGAAAAATCAAAATACTGTCCTGGCTGGTTGCAGCGCTTATCATTTTAACACTGTCAACATTAATTACGGTTATTTACAGATTGAATAAAGTAAGTGCAGAACCGGATGAGATCGGTATTGATCTGGATTCTGTTGTTATGACCGGGGTGAATTTCAGACAGGTCTTGCAGTTGACGCCACAACAGACAGATGAATTCAGGGAACTGAACCGGGAGTTCAGGTTTAATGCAAGACAGATTAATTATTCACTTGATCGCGCCAGAATACAGATGTTTGATGAACTGCAGAAAAAGAACCCGGACATGAAAAAATGTTCCCTGCTGTCTGCTGAAATAGGCCGTCTGCATGAGGAATTAAAAATGGAAACATGTAAGTTTTATATAGAAATGAAACATATATGCAATGATGAGCAGGAAGAAAAGCTCCGGGATCTTTTTGATCCGGTATTCAGGGTTAATTTAGATCCCGGATACGGGCGCGGACGTGGATATGGATACGGCGGGGGAGCCAGATTCAGATGGGGACAGCGTAATGTTCCTTCACGGTAACTGACCGTTGTGGTTTTATCCTTTATGTTTGTTAACACAATAGTACGTTATGTTTTTATACTGCGCTGAAAATGAAAGTTTTAGCCACTCAGTTACGGATTACTTTTATTGTTTATAATCAACATATTGCGCCTTTGCGCCATTGCGTTTTCTTTTAATTTAACGAACTATTGTTAATAGAAAACCTTAATAAATTATAAGATATAGTATTTAACATTTAAACAGATTCATTATGAGAACAAAGATTTTTTTTACGGCGTTAGGATTATTTGGCATGCTGATGTTTGCCAGTGCACAAACTCCTTACCAGGGGGCAACTCCTCCGGGGAATACAGGAAAAAAGAGTTGCTATGTTGACGCAAATAATAACGGATCCTGTGATTTAAGGGAAAGTGGTCAGTGCCAGGGTAACCCTGTAAGACAGGGGCTTCGCCAGGGACCACGGAACGGACAGGGTGTTGGGAGAACCGGACAGGGCAGGGGACTTGGACCTTGCGGGAGAGGAAGAAGATAGAATAGATTATCACTGGTTGATTCTATTATTCCCGAAGCCCTGAAAGAGTGAAAGCCTTTTCAAACAGACGGTTTGGTTTTCGCTCTCTCAGGGCTTTTATTTACATTATCTCTTGCGCAGAACGGCATCTTTGCTATTGCCAGGGTAATTTATGGTTAAAGAATTAATTGATTTGAATTCAGATTAACATTTTTATGCATGTTCATAAATTATTTTCCTAAATTTGATGTTCAAAATATGATGTAAACATTATGAAAATGGGACACGCACTTTTCTGGGGTTT
>CAYVTV010000210.1:0-7366 GCA_964454295.1 uncultured Bacteroidaceae bacterium | reverse complement strand
AATCAGGGTATAGTTGTTCATACATTCGGAATCGGAAATCCTGATGGTGTGCCCATACCTTTATCCTCCGGAAGTTCTGACTTTCGCAGAGACAGACAGGGAAATGTAATAGTGAGTAAACTCGATGAAAATACCCTTAAAAATATCTCGTCAATAACCGGCGGATATTATATCCGTTCAGGAAACGATCCTACCGGCCTTTTCCGCCTCATCAGAAGACTGGATGAGATGGAAAAACAGGAGTTTAAAACGAAAACATTTGCCCAGTATGACGAAAAATTCCAGTATTTCCTGGGCTTTGCATTGCTGCTTATCGTGCTTGAAATGTTTATTAACGACGGAAAAACTAAATGGCTCTTAAACCTTAAAATTTTTAATTGAAATGAAATATTTTTCCCTGAGCATATTATCATTGATCCTGTTCTCCGTTCAAACTATTGCACAGGAGGAAAGAAAATATATACGCAAAGGCGTGAAAGAGTATAATGAAAATAAATTTGAAGAAGCTGAACTTAATTTCAGAAAAGCCCTGGATCTGAACAGCTCTTCTTTTGAAGCTGGCTACAACACCGGAAATGCCTTGTATAAACAGGATAAACCTGCCGATGCTGCCGATAAATACATGAACCTTCTGAACAAAGATATTTCCGAAAACCGTAAAGCTGACTTGTATTATAACATCGGAAATACATATCTTAAATCAAAAGAATACCAGAAGAGTATCGATGCATATAAAAATGCCTTAAAGTTACACCCGGATGACGAAGACGCCCGGTATAACCTGGCCTGGGCATTGGCTCAACTGCAGGAGCAACAGCAAAACCAGGACCAGAATCAGCAACAAGACCAACAGGATGAAGATGAGGATCAGAAGGAACAAAACCGGGAACAACAGGCTGATAGTAATCAGGATGGAGAAAATGAATCGATGGATACTAAAAACCTTAGCCGTGAAGAAATTGAAAGAATATTACAAGCCCTTGAAGAAAAGGAAGAACAGGTGAAAGAAAAAGTGGACAGGGAAAAAGCTAAAGCCATGTCTGCTCCAAATGAAAAAGATTGGTAATTTTACAGTCCGGTTCGGATATGTTATAATATTGTTGCAAAATTTTAAATTAATAGTTCGTTAAACTTTTATATTGCGTTGATAATGAATATTTTAACAGCCAATTTACAAATTGCTTATGTTGTTAATAATCAATATATTGCGCCTTTGCGCCTTTACGTTTTATTTTAATTTAACGAACTATTGGGATAGTTACAAGCACTTAAATTCGCCGGAATGATAATTCATGTGAGAAATATATTGTTTCTGATCCTTACTTTCTTCATTACGGGTATTGTAAATAACCTTCCCGCACAGGAACCATCATTTAAAGCTTCAGCACCAGCAACCGTAACATTGGGTGTGGGATTTAACTACACTGTTACAGGAAATGAAAATGTAAAATCATCATCCATTCAATTACCCGAAATGGATGGCATCAGGTTCGTCTCCGGGCCTTCAACATTCATGAGTACCCAATCATCCATCATTAACGGGCGCAGAGAAAATATAATCCAGGTTACTTTCACATATGTCCTGATAGCAACAAAAGAAGGCAGAATTACCATTCCTCCTGCTGTAATTAAAGATGGAAATAAAACATACACTACCGAAGCTGTGGAAATTACAGTAACAGCTCCTTCAGGCGGACAGGCAGCACGGCCGGAAGCCCCGAAAACCACAGAGCCTTCCGGACAATCCGATACTGAAACGAACTACTTTATCAGGTTAATACCCTCAAAACGAACTGTCTGGATGGGCGAAGAATTACTGATAAGTGCAAAAATATTCACAAACGAAAATCTCCGTTTCTCTGAAATAAAATATCCTGAAATCGAAGGCTTCTGGAAACAGGAACTTGAAGCCGATCAACAGGCATCAAGAGAAGTCATTGACGGAAAACAGTACCTTACCCAGGTTTTTAAAAGAGACCTCCTTATACCACAGAAAACCGGTATCCTGAATATTAACCCCATTGATGCCACTGTTCTTATACAGCAACTGGTAAGGTCACAAAGAAGAAGCCCTTTCGGAGATATTTTCAATGACCCGTTCTTCAATGATCCTTTCTTTGATACCTATCAGAATGTGCCGGTAAATATACAGAGTAACCCCATTTCTATCGAGGTAAAACCCCTCCCTTCGGGAGCTCCGGACTACTTCACAGGGGCCGTCGGACAATTTACCATTAATATTTCACCTGTAAAAGATATGGTGAACGTGAATGAAGCTATTTCTTTTAAAATAAATGTTAAAGGAAAAGGAAACCTGGCCCTCCTGAAAACTCCTGATCTTAACTTCCCGCCTGATGTGGAAGTGTTTGAACCAAAAACGGTTAAAAATATAACTCACTCTGCCGGCGGAACAACCGGTACTGTATCTTTTGAATACATTGTTATTCCTCGTTACCCCGGAACTTTCCGTATACCTCCGGTCGAATTTTCCTACTTCGACCCGGCTAAAGGTAATTACCAAAGCCTGAAAACCAGAGATATAACTATTACTGTAGAAAAATCCGAAACAACAGATCAGGCTGAAATTCTGGGTACCCAACCCGGAATTACAGGAATAAGACAGGATCAGGTAACCAGCATAAATACTGATATATTATTCATTAAAACCAATAAACCTGAATTCAGAAAATACGGCAAAAGTATACCCGATACCCTCTTGTTTAAATGGATATTCCCCGCAGGAATAATGTTGTTTATATCACTCGTTCTTTACCGGCGTGAACACATTAAGAGGAATAAAGACCTTGCATATATGAGAACACGAAAAGCAAGGAAAATGGCTGTCAGGCGACTACAAACAGCAAAGAAAATGCTGCATAAAAATGACTCAGGAATGTATGAGGAAATATTAAAGGCTCTCTGGGGTTATATCGGAGATAAACTCTCTGTGGACCAGGCAAACCTTTCCCGGCAAACAGCCCGTTCAGGATTGAAAAACAGGAATGTTCCTGATGAAGTTATTATTACATTCCTCGAAGTTATTGATGACTGCGAACTGGCCAGATATACCACCGGGAATTCAATAAACCCGGAAACAGTGTATCAGCGCTCAGAAGATCTTCTATACAAACTTGAATCTTCAATTACATAAAGATATGATCCGTATCATACCCATAATAGTTTTACTTATACTCCCTTCCTTTCTCAGGGGAAATGACAACGACTCCCTGTTTAACCATGCTAATGCTCTCTTCCAGGAAGGTAAATATGAAGAAGCACAGGATGTTTATCTGGAAATACTGAATTCGGGTTACTATTCCGCTGAAATTTATTTTAACCTGGGTAATGCCTTTTTCCGGTCAAATAAATACGGGAAAGCCCGTCTGTATTATGAGAAAGCACTTCTGGTCTCACCACGTGATCCTGCAATTAAAGCTAACCTTGCTTTTACCATAGCATTGCTGCCGGATAAATTTGAAAGTGTGCCAGTCTTCTTTCTCCGTAAATGGATTATAGACCTGAGAAAAAGCCTGCATCCCGATAACTGGTCTGTTCTTTCACTTTCTCTCTTTATTGTGGCCTTTATTTTACTTGTTATCTTTCTGTTTTCAGGAAGGATAGTGCTGAAAAAAATCGGGTTCTATGCAGGTACCATTCTGTTTATTCTATCGCTGGTCTCACTGGCTTTTGCCTTCGCTTCTTCAAAATATATTAAAAATAGCGGGACAGCAATCCTCACTGCTCCGTCTGTTATCGTCAGATCAGCACCCAGGGATACGGGTAAAGAACTGTTTATCATTCACGAAGGAGCTAAAGTATGGCTGGAAAACTCAATAGGGGAGTGGCAGGAGATTAAACTGTCAGACGGCAGAATTGGATGGCTGCCCTCTTCGGTGATCGAAAAAATATAATATAACTATGCAAAAAAAATCTTTTGAAGAAATAAACCGGAAAATCCTTTCAGGAGAAGCGGTTGTTATGACAGCTGAAGAGGTCTCACGAATGAGCCTCGAATGTAAACCTGCGGAAATTGTAAAAAAGGTGGACATTGTGACTACCGCTACCTTTGCTCCGATGTGTTCTTCAGGTATGTTTATTAACTTCGGACATTCCGACCCGCCAATTCGAATGGAGAGAATTACGCTGAACAATGTTCCCGTACATGCAGGCCTTGCAGCAGTTGATGCGTATATTGGAGCAACAGAGAATTCCCCCTTTAATGAACGATATGGAGGGGCAAATATAATCGAAGAACTTATTGCAGGTAAAGAGGTGAAATTAAAAGCATGGGCCAAGGGTACCGATTGCTATCCCGAAACAGAACTGGAGACGGTAATAACTAAAGATACGGTTAATGAAATGATCCTTTTTAACCCACGCAATGCATATCAGAATTATCCCTGCGCAGTGAACTCATCAGGTAAAATACTATATACCTACATGGGATCCCTCCTGCCTGATTTTGGAAATGCTACTTTCTCAACATCAGGGGAGTTAAGCCCTCTGCTGAATGACCCGTACCTGAGAACAATCGGCATTGGTACCCGGATATTTATCGGGGGTGCCCGGGGATATATCAGCTGGTATGGAACCCAGTGCCGTACTGCCGGTGAAAGAACCGAAAACGGAATCCCTGTGGGAAACTCTGCTACAATAGCCGTAATTGGAAATGCCAAAGAAATGAATACCGGATTTATTAAGGCCGCTTATTTTGAAAAATACGGCGTAAGCATATTTATAGGTATAGGAATACCCATACCTGTTCTCGATGAAGATATGGCTGCAGCAGTTTCAGTAAGAAACGACCAGATCATTACTAAAATCTGCGACTATAGTATCCCCGGACACCCGGAAATCGGACGGGCAAACTATGCCCAACTTTTTAGCGGCCAGATAAATATCAGGGGAATGAAAATAAGAACCGCCTCCCTTTCCAGTGTATATACTGCAAGAATTATTGCAGATCAATTGAGGGAATGGATCCGTAATAAAGAATTCATGCTTACCCAGCCGTTGGAATTATTTCCGGATAATAAAAATCTGAATAGTCTTCACAGAAGTTTAATAAAAAAATGAAAAAACGACTCGTACTTACATTCCCTGCAAATAGGGTGGAAGACCCTATTGTTTACCATCTTATTAAAGACTTTGATGTGCTGGTTAATATCCTTAATGCCGATATTACTCCGGGAAGAGAAGGGAAATTGCTGGTTGAACTTAAAGCACCAGCTGAAAATATGTCTAAAGCAGAAGATTTTATGCTTCATCGCAATATTAAACTGAGCCCCGCGATGAAAAGCATCCTGCTTAAGGAAGACGACTGCGTGCATTGTGGAAGCTGCTCGGCAGTATGCTTCGCAGATGCCCTGAAAATGGATACATTATCCCGGCAGTTAATTTTTAGCCCGGAAAAATGTATTGCATGCGAACTATGTCTTAAGGCCTGCCCGCTTAATCTTTTCAGTCTCAACCTGGCCTGATGCCTTTTGAACCGAGAATATACCGCAATACAATGAACAGGGAAAGGTTCAGTTTCTTTAATATTATTAAAAATGAGACCGACCTCTGGATAGGTATATCCCACAACCATTATAATGATGAAGTTATTAAATTCTGTAATTTTCAGGTAGAATATTTCCGTTCGGTCCTGGAAAAATATATCTCCCGGAATCCTGACTTCATTAAAACATTGTCTCCCCTTAAAGTAAAAAAAAATGTTCCCGGAATAATCAAACTCATGCTCTCAGCCTCTGTATGTGCATCCGTCGGCCCGATGGCCGCTGTGGCCGGAGCTGTCTGCGAAATGATCGGAGAAAATATCATGAAAAAATATATGCCTCATGAACTGGTTATAGAAAATGGCGGAGATATTTATGTGCTTGTTAAAAACGAAATTCTTGTGCAGTGCTACGCAGGTGAAAATAAAAATTTTATGAAACTGGCCCTTTCAATACCCGGAAATGAAGGAAGTCTGGGAATATGCACGTCTTCGGGAATGTTCGGACATTCACTGAGCTTCGGTAAAGCTGATTCCTTAACCGTCGTCGCAAAATCTCCTGCCATTGCCGACGCATACGCTACATCATTATGTAATAAAATTATCAGTAAAACAAATATTCCTGATGTTCTTGACAGGATTAAACAGATACCTGAAATCCTTTCTGTAGTTGCAGTGAAAGATGACGAAATAGGGATCTTAGGAAAATATCCGGTGAAACTTATGTCATAATATGACATTAAAACCATTATATCCTTTCATTTCCCCTTTCTCTGTTATCACACTGTCAACATGCCCATGCAACGGACCTTTCCTGCACCATGAAATGAACTTGTCCAAAACCTCTTTCTTCCCCTCTGCTTCAATATATACCCTGCCGTCAGACAAATTCCTGACTATACCGGATAAACCATAAAACCTCGCTATACCCCTTGCTTCATACCGGTACCCAACTCCCTGTACCCGCCCGGATACAAATACCCTGTAATGTGTAATTTCTGCACTCATTTATAATAAACTGTTAATAACCCGACCTTAAATGTAGTAAATTATTATATATTGATTAATGGCTTTATTCCTTCCATAAAAGTATAGATTTGATCAGACTAAAGCCTTTTTTTTTAATGCGAATATATGTTTATTGAATGTTTGAATAAACATTCGCATTTTCAAAAAACTCTTGCAGCCATTGTAAATACAATGGTTCTGGCTTACAATATGCTTATTGTGAATTATTGTTAATATTTATTTCCTGCTCACTACCCAAAATGATGTTACTTTTGCAACAAAAGGAATAATTTATTTATAATTATTCTAAATAACAAGGTTTGTGATGAAGTGGTTCTATAAAATATTCTTTTTGTCTGCTGTTTTCTTTTTTGTCGAAATTGCTATTAGTTTCTCCGATAAACCGTCTGTTAATAATACGGGAATAAACTATCCGGTTAATACCGTCGATGCTGATAATAAGCCGGATTACTTTGCTGCTTTTGATAATCAAATAATTTCATTCCTTAACAGGTATAAAATTAAAGGAGCTTCAGTAGCAGTGTGTAAAGATGAAAAACTGGTGTATACAAAAGGGTTTGGTTATGCTGATGTTGAAACCGGTGAATTAATAATGCCTTCTCATCTTTTCAGAATCGCCAGTGTATCAAAATTAATTACCGCTGTTGCAATAATGAAATTGTATGAAAAGGGGTTGATCTCTCTCGATGATAAAGTTTTTGGTCCTGAAGGTATTCTTCCATATACAAAATTTCCTGAATATGCTGACGTCAGGGTTGAAAACATTACTATCCGTAATTTATTGAACCATACGGCAGGATGGTCCAGAAGACAGGGAGATCCGATGTTTAGACAAATATA
>CAYVTV010000209.1:0-7396 GCA_964454295.1 uncultured Bacteroidaceae bacterium | reverse complement strand
CAAAACAGTCGTTGAGATTCGCACCCGTCGTTTGGCAAATTACTGCGCACCATCTGAATACCTTTCAGTTAGCTGGTCTGTAATACCGGTGCACACCCTGACCATTACCATAGACGGCAACGGTATAGTAGAAGTTGGCGGAGAAGAATACACCACAGCCATCACCGTTACCGAAGGCGTGATGCTGAATCTTGAAGCTATTGCTGCGGAAGGTTGGTTATTTAATGGTTGGACGGGCGATGTGACTGATTCTGCTGAGGCCATAACCACCATCACAATGGATACTGATAAAGCCATCACAGCTACTTTTGGACCTGTAAGCAGTAGCAGTATCATTAACCTGGCAGAGGTGGTTCTGTTCCCCAACCCATTCAGCAGCCATATCAGCATGTCCAACGCCCGGGGCGTGGAGCGGATAACCATTACCAACATAATGGGTCAGTGCGTTCTTGATGTTACCCTGCAGAATGATGCTACCATCAACACGAACAAGCTTACAGCAGGCGTTTATCTGTTAACTCTGCATCTGGCTAACGGCCAGGTTGAGATGAAGCGGATGGTAAAACAATAGTGTTTTACTCAACTCAGGAAAGAAACCGTCAGATCGTCCAGTACGATCTGCGGGTTTTTTTATTCCCACTTATCATTACTAAAACCCAAGGTTTGCTCAATTATTTTAATTACTTTATATTTACGGTCGTCTGTATAGGAATAGCTGACTCCGTTGATTGTCTTTAGATCAGAAAGATAATAATTGACAAACCGGAAGGCTGATAATATTCGTAATAAAATGGATATTTGCCGATTAAAACTCCTTTTCTTCGCCGGAATAATTCTTATTTCTCAAAACGGTTATCCCCGTTTACTTACGATAAATACAAAATATGCTGTAATTGTCGATACCGATTGTGGTATTGATGATTTTCGGGCCCTTTCCATCTTACTTTGCTATTCTCCATTTACAATTAAAGCTGTTACAATTTCCGGTGGAAATGTCCTCCCTGAAAACGGACAGGTAAAGGTTTGCAGTTTGTTGAAAAATGCCGGTAAGGACTCGCTTCCTATTGGAATTGGCCAATCTCTGCATTCTCATCAGCCTGAATGGAGAGCTTTTAATGAGATGATATCATGGGGGGAGAATGCGGATTGTGATGACCGTTATTACACCTCGCTCGAGCTGTTAAATATTGCTTTTTCAGAAAATGATAAAGTAACTTTAATAGCGCTCGGGCCTCTTACCAATGTTGCAGAATTAATTGAAAATAATCCCGGAGCTGCTAAAGCCATTGACCGGATAATATGGTATAATGAGGGACTCGCTTCCGGAAAAGGATTCAATTATCTGTATGACAGCCGCTCAGCAAAGATTGTAATGAATGCAGGAGTCAGAGTTGATATTATTTCAAATCTTAATGTGCCTGGTATGGTTATGGACTTTTCTTTTTTAACCGGATCTCCTGTCCGGCATTCTGCACTTTACAACCTTCTGCATGATTTCTATAAAGAGAATGATATTCCTGAAGAACGGTTTGAAAATCAGTCGGTATTAAGAGATGAACTTGCTGTTGTATATTTAACCAATCCTGAGCTTTTTAATATGAATACTGTGGGAGGGAACAGGTTTGTAAGGGAATGCACGGGATTTGACCAGGCTGGGATAAAAGAAGCAGTTTTTGATATGGTAAACGGGTTGTATTCAGATGAATCTCACATAGTATTCAATAGGTTCCCCGCATCACGTGAGATGTTCAATTATGATGTTCGGCGGCTTATGGATTCTGCCATCGTTGTTCACGGCCCTGATGAGTGGAAGGCATGTGTTATCACAAGTGAATTGCACGGACATCTCGGGATATATTCCATCATAGGGGCGAAAATGGGCATTCTTGCCCGTGAAATTCTTGGAGCGGAAACCGGGACTATCCAGATTGTAAGTTACGCTGGAAACAAACCTCCCTACAGTTGTTTAAACGACGGACTACAGGTCAGCACAGGCGCTACGCTCGGGATGAACCTGATATCCGTTACAGGGGATGACAGCCCTGAAATAATGGCAACATTCAGCGGGAAAGGCAATTCATTGACAATTAAATTAAAAAAGGAGTATGCTGAAAAAATAGAATCAGATATTATGGAAGGTATTGTGAAATACGGACTGCAGGATGACGGGTACTGGAAACTTGTAAGGCAGTCAGCATTAACATACTGGATGGAGTGGAAGAGAAATGAGATCTTTGAAGTGGAAATTCAGAAATTCAGTGATGTGAAATTCAACAGTGGTGAATAAACATTACTCTGCCTCCAAAGTCAATTGTTACCATTGAATTGGAATAAAGCATTTAACCGGACTGTTGCAGAAGATTTGCACCTAACGCTAGAATATAGGCTATTCCTGCGAAAATCATAACCAGAAAAAAACCTGCTTCCACTGCAATAATGGTGGCGAGGACTGTGCTGATCACGGAAAAACAGCCATTGACACCCCATGCCCAGGGAATCAGACTTTTATTTTTATATGAAAGATACCTTAATCCCAGCGGGAAGGGCATACCCATAAAAAATGCCAGTGGAGCTATAATAACGATTGACAGGAGTATCTTAATGAGAAATGGCAGGTTTATGGTAGCTCTTAATACCGGAGTCAGCAAAAATGAAAATATAATTATGAATAAAACTACAACGAGGAATACAATTTGAGTGATTCTGACCGTGCTTTTGAATTTTGCCGACAGCAGACTTCCTGTTCCCGAACATATCAGCATTCCGCTGAGGACTGCCGACGCTGCATATATCGGGTTGCCAAAATACAGAATAAATTGCTGAATAAGGATAATCTCCACAAACATGAACCCGAGTCCTATTCCACTAAAGTAAATCAGGGTGAATCCTTTTTCTTTTCCTTTCCATCCAATAAAAAAAAGAGGAAGTATGATCAGTATAATAGCAGCAAGTGTTATTTGGATAAAGGTAAACAGAGTTATAAAATATCCTATTTCAAGATAGGGTGTGATTCCTTCACCGTACATATTTTTCAGACTATTTAATCTTTTAAGCTTCAGAAACTGAAAGAAATAAGGTTTATTATCTGTTGCCGGTCTGATATTAAAGTCGTACTCATGGTAAAAATTAATTCTCTCCTGTGAAATAATTCTGTCAATATAATTGAAAAAACTTTCATCCTGCAGATGATTGTAAACCGATCTTTCTGAGGTGTCAATACCGGGCAGGATAAGCGGATCAAAATACATCTGATTACAAAACGCTCTCACCTTTGCAATGTCATCTTCAGTCAGTGGAGACTTCTTCAAGATAAAACTTATTGTCCCCCAGCTTCTGATAGCAGCTATATGCTGTTCAACATCTGCTACACCCTTAAGCTCAAGTATTTCACAGAAAGTGGCCAGTATTTTCAATGGATTTCTTACAGGATAGTCTAACCATGTGGTAACAGAAATTATTCCGCTATCTTTTGTTCTGTCCCAGATGTTCATCATAGCTTCCATGGTAAATATAAAGTTTTCCTTAAGTGCATGAATCCCTGAACTTCCGCCAAAGCTTTCGATAGTGGGGAGTATAATAAGATCATACAGTGAGGTATCAGACAGAAGGTAACTTCTGGAGTGCAGATTGACCAGGCTGACAGCCGGATGGCTGAATAAAGAATCAACTTTGTCTGCCAGCCCTGTTTTTAAGAGGGTTACTGCAATTGTGTTTTGTTCTGCCATAGTTACTTTCTCCGCACCGTGACTGAGAGCATGGCTTACAAAGAATCCGGTGCCGCCGTCCGGAACAAGAACATTTGAGGGGGATGCAATCACAAATGGAAGGTTATGAGTGGTATAGTCGAGAAAGTGAATACTGTCGTTTTCTGTCCATTGAATAACAGGTCCAAACCAGTCTCCATTAACAAAAACCGCATCATTCACGGGCATATTTCCTGTGTATGAAAGGCTCAGCCCGGGAGCGTATCGCAAAGAAGGGCATTGCAGGACATGGATTAATCCATATGGGCTCTTTCGCTCGGTTATAATCCGGCTATCCGGTATATTTAAAGTTTTGGATATGCTCTTATATTCGGACAACGGGAGTTCAGGGGTAAAAGTGAGAAGAGTCACGGGCAGAGAAAAAATGATTACTATGGGAATAAAAAGCTTTCTATGCATTGATCCCGGTATAAGAAGAGCTCCTGCAATTAGCGGGAGAAAGGATATTGCAGCCGGCAATTGAGCAGGCGCAAGGATCCAGAGCAATCCCAGCATCGCAAGTCCGCCGGTTCCGGATCCGCACATATCGGCAAAATACAGGGAACCAATTCTTCTTACATAAATAAAATAAATAAGTCCGATTGCAAGGGCCCCTAAAAAGAAAGGGATGAAAAAAACAAAATAAATCAGCAGGAGATAGAAAATCTGGGAAGAATCGACAAACAACAGGAAAGAATCAAATTTACCAAATACTTTTGATGAAAAAACTATAACACCGCACATTGAAAGACCGGTAAGCAACATGAGAATGATGATTACGGGGTGAACATGTCGTACTAACCAGTTCTTTATCAACGCCAGCAGTGTTCCGCTTGCGCCAAAGCCAAGCAGGGCAACTGAAATGATCATATAGGCAAAATGATTCCACTGAATAACGGAAAGCATCTGCATCAGAGAAAGTTGAAAAGCTATAATGGATGCTGAAAGAAGACCAACAGAAATATAAATCCGTTTATTTATAAGGAGATCATTCATACAACAGGGGTATTCAGGAAAAAGATGCAAATACCTATTGACTTCTGGTAAAAGGTACAAATCTGACCGGCATCAGGCTGGATGTTGATATTTTGCCATTTTTCTTTTGGACCAGCATCAGTGTTTGAACAATAAACGGAGACCCTACGGGTATGATCATCTTACCTCCTTCTTTCAACTGTTGAATAAGAGGGGGAGGGATGTGCTCAGCGGCTGCAGTTACCACAATAGCATCAAAGGGAGCATGTTCCTCCAGTCCGTGATAACCATCAGCGATAATAACCTCAATATTGTCATATCCCAAATCTTTGAGCCTCTCTGCAGCCTGTTTTCCCAGTTCCGGGACAATTTCAATGGTGTATACCTGATCCACAATTTCAGCGAGCACTGCAGCCTGGTATCCCGATCCTGCTCCAATTTCAAGAACTTTGTAATGTGACTTCGGATTGATGATCTGGGTCATGTAGGCTACAATATATGGCTGTGAGATGGTTTGTCCATATCCTATAGGTAGTGGCCCGTCATCATAGGCTCTTCGCACCTGGTCGGCGGGGACAAATAAGTGACGCTCAACCTTTCTCATAGCTTCAAGGGTTTGAGGGTCATTAACCCCTCTCCGGGTGATCTGGGTACGCACCATATCTTCTCTCAGCTTTTCAAAAGTCTGAGAAGAAACGGATAAATGAAGGAGTATGTTCAGAATGAAACAAAATAACAATCTCATAACAATATAATCCGGTTGTTTAACAGGCAATATACAAAAAAACCATGAATCATAAACACCCAAGTTTTTCAATGATATTCTCCACAGCATCCGTATATGGAAAAAGGATCAGATCGGCTCCTGCTTCCATTAGCTTATGTGCATAATCCGGTTGATGTTGAGTCAAAGCAATTCTTCCCTGGTATTTATTTGCTTTTAATGTTTTAAGCAGGTACAGGTTGATATTGTAATCAGGCAGGGTGCTGATTATCAGTTTAGTGCGGGAAAGAGGCAGTATCTCATGTAAATCAGGATCCTCGGCATCTCCTAATTGAGCCAGTCTTCCCATGTGCTTCCATCTTTCCACAGCTTTCGGATCAAAATCCACTCCCATTACGATGCGTCCTTCCTGTTCAAGGCTAAGAGCGATATTATTTCCATATCTGCCCAGGCCGAAAATGATTACATCAATATGTATTATTTCGGCTTGTTTTACGCTTATCTCACGGTATGTATTTTTCTTCTCAAAAATACCAAGCACCGGGGCGACAAAATCAAAAATCTGGTGGGAATAAATGATCATATAAGTAGATAATCCGATAGTTATCAGGCCCACAAGAGTGATCATTCCCATAGCCTCATCGTTAATATGGCCCAGCTTAAGACCAAGAGAGGCCAGTATAAGGGAGAATTCACTGATCTGTGCTACTGCCAGTCCTGCCAGAAATGATGTTCGTTTTCTGTAACCCATTATTCCCATAATAATTAATACGATTACAGGGTTTCCGACAAGTACAAACAATGATAAAATAACGGCCGGCAAAATCTGTTGATCTACCAGGGAAAGATCAAGTTGGGCTCCGAGGTTTACAAAAAAGAATAATAAAAGAAAATCCCTGAGAGTGGTCATTTTTGCGCTGATAATTTCCCGGTATTCTGTTGATGCAAGCGATATCCCGGCGAGAAAGGCCCCGACCTCCTTGCTGAAACCCAGGAAATCACCCAGTGCAGCAAGAATCAACGCCCATGAAATGGAAAACAGAACCATAAGTTCCTGTGAATTTGCCATGGATTTCATGATATATGGAAGCACATATCGCATCATAAGCCCGATGCCGGCCAGCATCAGTAATCCTTTGACTACAACCAGGGATATTTCAAACCAGGGATTCGTGATTGTCTCTGTTCCCAGGGCAGACAGAAATATCATAACCAGTATTACAACAATATCCTGAACAATTAAAAAGCCAATGGAAATCTGACCATGCAATGAGTCAATTTCTTTCTTATCTGATAGCAGTTTAACTATTATGATAGTGCTTGAAAATGTTAGTGCTACGGCAATATATAAGGAAATTACGGATGAGTAGCCCAGTGAAGTAGCTATAAAATATCCAAAGAATGAAGTGAACAGAACCTGCCCTAATCCTGTTAACAGGGCTACTTTTCCTGTGGAGCGGATAAGTGAAAGGTCCAGTTTAAGCCCCACTGCAAATAACAGGATTGCTATACCCAAATCAGCAAGTAAATGAATTTTGTCAATGGAATATAAAAGATCAAGCCCATAAGGACCAACTACTATTCCTACACCGATAAAGGCAACAACCAGCGGCTGTTTTAATTTCTGTCCTATCAATCCTGCAATGGCTGCAATTATTAATATAGCAGCGAATTCGAAAAAAGGATTATTTATAAATTCCACGAGATGCTATTTATTGGGTTATTGAGTTATTTGGTTATTGGGTTATTATTTTCTCTGTGTATCTGTGTCCCCTTAGTCCCTTAGTCTGTATCGTCCTGAAAAAAGTTTACAATTTTTTGGTTAATACTATATCGTTTTGTTCATAAAAATTTTTCCTAAATCAGTTTTATCTGTTCCGCCTCAATCAACCGAATGATATAAAGAGCATGTTTCTGTTCGGCGGATTTTCATTCCGTCATTTTTCCAGGGGTT
>CAYVTV010000208.1:0-7446 GCA_964454295.1 uncultured Bacteroidaceae bacterium | reverse complement strand
TATCAGTTTTCCTGAAAAACTTATTAACAATAATCTGAAATAAACCCTTAGGAACCTATGCATGAAAAGGTGTGGAACAATTGTCTTCTGGTAATAAAAGACAATGTCCCTTCAATAAGTTACAGAACATGGTTTGAACCTATTATACCTTTAAAGCTGGAGAATAAAATATTAACTATCCAGGTACCGAGTCCGTTTTTTTATGAGTACCTGGAAGAACAATATATTGACATTCTCAGGAAGGTTCTGAGGAAAGAGCTAGGAGATGAGGCTAAACTTGAATACAGTGTTGTAATGCAGAACAATGTTTTCACGAACAACAAGCCCTACACTGTAAAATTCCCTGCAAGTAACGGTAAAGAATTAAAGAACAAACCTGTTCCCATTCCTATCGACCCTGAAGAGATTACCATCAGAAATCCTTTTGTTATTCCTGGTATTAAGAAACTAAATATTGACCCCAGGCTAAATGCTTCCTATTCATTTACCAATTTTGTTGAAGGTGAATGTAACCGGCTTGCCAGATCGGCCGGATATGCCGTTGCGAATAACCCTGGCGGCACAGCTTTCAATCCTCTTCTTATATATGGTGATTCAGGTCTTGGAAAAACTCATCTTGCCCAGGCTATCGGTATTGAAGTTAAGAACAAATTCACCGAAAAGACCGTTCTTTATGTCAATGCCAATAAATTTCAGACCCAGTTTGTTGACTCAATAAGAAACAATAACAAAAACGACTTCCTGCATTTCTATCAGATGATAGATGTCCTTATCATAGATGATGTTCATGAGTTCGCCGGGAAGGAAAAGACACAGGATATATTCTTTCATATCTTTAACCATCTTCACCAGTCGGGTAAACAACTGGTACTGACATCCGACAAGCCGCCGGTTGAATTGCAGGGGCTTGAACAAAGACTGCTTTCAAGGTTTAAATGGGGACTTTCTGCCGATTTGCAGGCACCTGACTTTGAAACCAGGATTGCCATTCTGAAAAGAAAAATATATAATGACGGTATTGATATTACGGATGATATCGTTGAATATATCGCTACTCATATTACTGATAACATCAGGGAACTTGAGGGCGCCCTTATTTCGCTCCTGGCACAGTCAACCTTAAACCGAAAGGAAATAACCCTCGACCTGGCCAGGGAAATGATAGATAAGTTAATTAAAAATACTAAGCGCGAAATATCTATCGATTATATCCAGAAGGTGGTCTGCAACTATTTTAATGTAGGAGTAGAACAGCTGCAATCACGCACCCGGAAAAGGGAAATTGTCCAGGCACGACAGGTTGCCATGTACTTTTCCAAAGGTCTGACCAAGTCCTCCCTGGCCAACATCGGTTCACAGATTGGAGGCAAAGACCATGCAACAGTGCTTCATGCATGTAAAACTGTAAACAACCTGATGGAAACAGATAAACGATTCAAGCTCCAGGTTGATGAAATAGAAAAAAAGCTGAAGATATAGTTGAGACTTTATTTGTGAAAGACTCTTTCTTTACCATTAACAAACCATCCCGGGGCCTCTATAAAGATAAAGGCAGCAAATTTATATCCCTCGCTTTTCCCGTTACTTCTGAAGATGAAATTAACGAACTTCTGTATACCCTGAAAAAAGAATATCACGACGCCCGACATCATTGTTTTGCATGGAAACTGGGACCAACAGGTGAAAAATACAGGATCAATGATGACGGGGAACCATCAGGAACCGGGGGGAAACCTGTTCTGGGACAAATTAACGCTAAGCAGCTCACTAATATTCTCGTCGTAGTGATCCGCTATTTTGGAGGAATACTGCTGGGAACAGGCGGACTTATAAAAGCATACAGGGAAGCCGCAGCCGATGCGCTCCGCCATGCCGTAATTTCTGAACAATATGTCAGGGATACATACCGGGTTTCCTGTAATTATCAAAACCTGAAGCTTATCAGCAAAATTATTGAAGAATACAAAGGAGAACAGTCAGATCGGGATTTTAGTGAAAAATGCAGCCTGACTGTCAGTCTCCGTCAAAGTTATTCTCAAAAGTTTGTGGATTCCATAAATCGACTCGGAGAAACAGAGATTAAAATAAAAAAACTGAATTAGCAGGCATATGAAGTTTTACAACATACCAGCCGGCTTGCGTACTTTTAAAAAGAGGTTATATATTTGAAAAATCTACTAAATAATTACATGATGAAAAACAGAAGTCTGATATCCATCAATGATTACACAAAGGAAGAGTATCTTAAAATCCTTGATCTTGCTGCGGAGTTTGAGAAGAATCCGAACCAGGATATTCTTAAAGGATATGTGGTTGCCACCTTGTTCTTCGAACCATCAACACGCACCAGGTTAAGTTTTGAAAGTGCCGTAAACCGGCTTGGCGGAAAAGTTATCGGTTTTTCCGACACCAATACTTCCAGCTCCACAAAGGGAGAAACACTACGTGACACCATCAGAACAGTGTCCAATTATTGTGACCTTATCGTTATGCGCCATCCCCTTGAAGGATCCAGCCGGTTTGCCAGTGAACTCTCAACCGTACCGGTAATTAATGCGGGCGATGGTGCAAACCAGCATCCTACCCAAACCCTCCTCGACCTTTATTCCATCCGGAAAACCCAGAACACTCTCGAAAACCTTACCATATTCCTGATCGGGGACCTTAAATATGGACGCACAGTCCATTCCCTCCTTATTGCCATGTCGCAGTTTAATGCAAAGTTTTATTTTATCTCCCCTAATGAACTGAAAATGCCTGAAGAATATAAAATACATCTTGATAATATGGGGATAAAATATTATGAGCATAAAGAATTTGCTGACATCGTTCAGCATGCTGACATCATTTACATGACCCGCGTTCAGAAAGAAAGATTTTCAGACCCCATTGAATATGAAAGGACAAAAAATGCCTACGTTCTCAGGATGAATATGTTGAAAGATGTTAAACCAGGAATGAAAGTGCTTCACCCGCTTCCCAGAGTCAGTGAGATCAATCTTGATGTCGATGAAAGCGAGAAGGCATACTATTTCACACAGGCTCTCAACGGCGTATATACACGGCAGGCTATTATCACATCAATTTTAGGTTTAAAATAACTATATCATGACTATGAAAGACAGAACACATTTGGTTGTCAGCGCTATAAAAGACGGCACAGTTATCGATCATATACCCTCTGCAGACCTCTTCAAGGTAATCACGATCCTTGGGCTTGACAATATTGAAAACCAGATTACTTTCGGTACTAATCTCGAGAGTAAAAAACTCGGCAGAAAATCGATTATAAAAATTTCCGGTATGTTCTTCAGAAATGAGGATATCAATAAAATTGCACTCGTGGCACCCGAAGCAAAACTTAACATCATTAAAGATTATGTGGTAGTGGAAAAGAGAATAGTCAACATTCCGGATACCATAACAGGAATAGCCCGTTGTGTAAACCCCATGTGTATTACAAACAACGAGGAGGTAGTCACCAAATTCACTGTGGTTAACAAAAAGGATGTCAAATTAAGATGCCATTATTGTGAGAAAATAACGGACAGGAATAATCTGCAGATTATTTCCTGAGAGACCTCTGTCTCAGAGCCTCAAACACCAATATCCCCGCCGTTACCGAAACATTCAGTGAATCTGCCATGCCTGCCATGGGTATCTTTACTGTAAAATCAGAATGTGTTCGCCATATCTCTGTCAGTCCTTCAGCCTCAGAACCTAAAACGATGGCTGAAGGCTTCCTCAAATCTAAATCTGAATAGATCATACTGGTCTGCAGCGCTGCTGAAATAACTAATATTCCTTTTTCTTTCAGAAATTCTATAATACGGGAAGGAGTTGAAATGGCAAAAGGGGTTGTGAACAGACACCCCAGTGACGAACGGATAATATTCGGATTGTAAATATCAGTTTGAGAATCACAGATCAGTACTGCATCCACATCAGCAGCATCAGCGGTACGGAATATTGCTCCCAGATTCCCCGGTTTCTCAACTGATTCCAGAACAAAGATCAGGGGATTATCCGATAATTTCAATTCCTCCGGTTCAGGGTATTTGGGAACGGCTTCGATAATTAATCCATCCCTGTTGTTGCGGTAAGCCATTCTTTCGTAAACATGCTTTATTACTTCAATCCTTTCTGTTTGTGGAGAAAGCTGACTCAGGAATGCCAGCGACTCTTCATTCATAATATCAGGGCAGTAATAAACGGCCTCAAAATGATAACCTGTTGCTGAGGCTTTTTTAATTTCCCTTAGTCCTTCAATGACAAACAAGTTCTCATCTTTCCGGGAACTGCTTTTGGAAAGCTGAAGGACATGTTTAATTCTGGGATTATGTGTGCTGGTAATAACTGTTGCCATCTGGCTAAGATTGTCGGACTAAGATAATAAAAATATGCTTTTATGCCTTGGGAATTCAAGGCAGAACCATTATTATTAATATCTTTTTCCATCTTTGTATAAAAATCCCATCTTATGATCCGGCTGCTTACCCCCGTTAACTGGAAAGAATATGAACTGATTGATACCGGCAACTTTCAGAAGCTTGAAAGATTCGGCCGGTATATTATTATCAGACCTGAGCCACAAGCATTATGGGACAAAGCCTTTAGTGAAGATGAATGGAAAAACATGGCACATGCCATATACACACGACGTAAAGGCACAGCCGAAAATCAGGATGATGAAAGAGGGGAATGGAATTTACTACCCGGAATGCCTGAGCAATGGCAAATTGAATATGCTTACAGGGAAATGAAGCTTCTTTTCCGGCTTGGACTTACCTCTTTCAAACATGTTGGCATTTTTCCTGAACAGGCCGTAAACTGGGAATACCTGTATGATTATATTAAGGGAAAAAAGAATGCGGACACCAGGCTTCTCAATCTCTTTGCCTACACAGGCGGAGCAAGCCTTGCAGCCTGTTCTGCCGGTGCCAGGGTAACCCACGTTGACTCTGTTAAGCAGGTTGTCGGCTGGGCAAAAGAAAATATGGAAATAAGCGGTCTGACCGATATAAGGTGGATAATTGACGATGCGGTGAAGTTCGTAAAGAGGGAATTGCGCAGGGGAAACAAATACCATATCATTTTACTTGATCCGCCTGCATACGGGAGAGGACCTGAAGGGGAGAAATGGATATTACAGACAGGCATAAATGATCTTATTAAAGATTGCTCCCGGCTCTTATATGAAAATGATTCCCTTTTTATGCTGAATATGTATTCCGTTGGATTCTCTCCAGTGATAGCTGAAAGTCTGGTAAAAACAATCTTTGAGAAAACGAAAGGAGAAATGCAGGAACTTTACCTGACAGATAAAAGCGGAAGAAAACTTCCGGCAGGAGTAGTCTTCTTTTTCCGGAAATGAGCGCAGATGTTTATTTTAGCGCTGAATACTCTTTCTTATTACAGACCAACAATTGGAAGATATTTGAATAGTACCTGAATAATTTATATCTTTAATGGGTAAATATGCAGGAGAAAAAGTGTTGAGTGGTTGAGTGGTTGAGTGGTTGAGTGGTTGAGTAATCGAGTAATTGAGTAATCGAGTAATTGAGTAATTGAGTAATCGAGTAATTGAGTAATCGAAGGGGGACAGAATGCACTGTAGAGACGCACGGCTGTGCGTCTTTGCAAGAAAACCCCGCCTCGCTTTCGCTTAGCTTGCTCCTCCGCTAAAGCTTCGGCGGCACGCGGACAGCGAAGCAAAGGCAGTGTTTCAATTAAATAGCCAGGGGTTTTTGTAGAGGCATGGCATGCCCTGTCTCTACAAAAACCCCTGGAAAAATGACGAAATGATAATCCGCCGTACAGACACAATATTTTATGTCTCAACAACGAAATTATATCATTAAGCTGATTGAGGCGGAAGAGATAAAGCTAATTTAAGGAACAGTAATTAAAAACACATTCAGTATTTACCAAAAATTTGTAAGCCTTTTTTAGGGCGAAATAATTTCATACGTTATGGATGAAGGAAGTCACGATCTGCTAAAACGGGTTTCCGGACTTGTAAAACAAATCCAGGAACTCATAGAAGAAAATGAAAACCTGAAAAAAGCGGTAACCAAGCTTTCTGAAGAAAACGAGGAACAAAAAGCCATTCTTGACAAGATATCTCCTGATAAACTGGAGGAAAGCAGGAAGTTCATCGAGAGGCCTTTATCACTAAAGTTTACCATGGTTACCGTTTTATTTGGTAATATCCATGGTTTTACAAATCTTCTTACAGAATCTGACACTCAACCACTGGTAGATGAGCTGGATGACATACTTTTTCATTTTGACACTATCCTTCAGAAGTACAATATTCACAAAATTAAGACAATAGGTGATTCTTACATGGCAGCCGGCGGTATTCCCGTTAAAAACATAACCAACCCTATCCAGGTGGTTATGGCTGCACTTGAAATGCAGGATTACCTCAATAAACTGCCTTCATTAACGGGAAGAGAAAATAAAGTATGGGATCTCCGGCTGGGTATTCATACTGGTCCTGTAACAGCAGGAATAACAGGAAAAAAGAAAGTGAGTTACGACATCAAGGGTGATACGGTAAATATGGCCAGCAGGATGGAAGCATACAGTAAAGACGGAAAAGTCCTTGTTTCAGGTATGACCTACGAACTGGTAAAGGAAATATTTAACTGTGTCTATTATGGTAAGATGCCTGTTAAATATAAAGCTGATCTTGACCTTTATATAGTGGAAGGTTTTAAGCCTGAATTTTCCGTTAACGGAGAAGGTCTCAGTCCCAACGAAGCATTTGACACAAAGTTTAAGCTCGTTCAGTTTACCGATATCCAGGAGATCATTCTTGAAAAGCTGGAAAAAGAGTTACCCTCCTACCTGTATTATCATAATGTTAAACACACCGTTGATGTGGTTACTGAAGTGGAACTTATAGGATGGGCTGAAGGACTTAATGATGAAGAGATCCTTCTTCTCAAAACAGCAGGTTTATTTCATGATGCAGGCCATACAATTGCCTACGATAATCATGAGTATCACGGGACCGTCATGGCCAGGGAGTTTCTGCCGGCTTACGGCTACACAGAAGCACAGATTAACAAAATCTGTGATATCATAATGGCCACAAAGATGCCTCCCCAACCAAAGGATCTTCTGCAGGAGATCATCTGCGATTCTGACCTTGACTACCTGGGAAGGTCAGATATGATACCGGTATCCAATACCCTTTACAAAGAATTGAAGGAACAGAATAAGATCGGAACACTAAAACAATGGAACACCCTCCAGCTTAAGTTTCTGTCGAATCACCAGTATTTTACCCAGACTGCTCAGACACTGCGGGAAGTTAATAAACAAACCCAGATAGACAGAATAAGGAAATTAATTGATGAGGACCCGGGGGAGTAGATTTAGTGATTTGGTGATTTGGTGATTTGGTGATTTGGTGATTTGGTGATTTGGTGATTT
>CAYVTV010000207.1:0-7507 GCA_964454295.1 uncultured Bacteroidaceae bacterium | reverse complement strand
CAATCCTTGCCGATTTTCTGAAAGGCATTGGAAAAAAAGAGTTTCTGCCTTTACCATCACGGGATGCATCAAAGGGCATACTTTGCACATTTACATCAAGTCCGTGTCCCTGGCAAAAAAAGTCATTCATAGGTGACTCGACGCTGGGATGCTCTTCATCATCCCAGAACATTTTTAAGATTAACTTTTTCCCATAAAAGTCAATGGAGGGGAACATAGTGAACCAGATATGAGTGATGCAACCGGGACCTTGCATTTCGGCGAGCACTAATGTTTCTCCTGCAGGAATAGGCCTATAATCGCGGTTGCCGTGTTTCCATTCAGGGTCGGCACTAGACTCACGCATCGTCCGGTAATTTTTTTCTTTAATAAGATCAAAAAACATAAAACCTGGTTCCTGTGACCATAAAAGTCCGGCCGGTAATAATAAGAAACAACAGAAAGAAAGTATCAGCTTCCTCCTGAAAGTCGAATAGCCTTTGTTCATGTGGTTATTTTTTTTGGTTTATAATGAAACTTAACACACAACTAATTACTAACCCTACCGGACAAAGGCTGTAAGTTATATGAATAAATGAATATTACTTTTTCGGGGAATTAAAAATAATGTGCCGGATAGGGTGACTGTATATTAATGTGTTAATATTTAATTAAATTAAAATTAAAACAAATGAAAAAATCAAATTTTCTCAGAAGGCATGATATTCCCCTTTTTGGACGTTTAACTAAATTTTTAAAGAAGATTATTATTAGCAGGCTTTTAATATTAATACTCCTGATTTTTTTTAGTAACAAGCTTTTTGCACAAACTGAAAGCAGTATTCCAATAATCTGGTGTACGGATCTTTTCCATCCACCACAGGACCCGGATGACCATCTTGACCTGATCACGGTATTTTCTTTACCCGAGTTAGATGTAAAAGCTGTTTTACTTGATCAGGGAGCGAAGCAGGAAGAAAATCCCGGAGGCATAGTAATAAAACAAATGATGAAAATTACAGGAAGGGATATTCCCTATGCTATAGGTTTGGCAGAAAGATTAAAATCTATTGACGACACAGGAGAAGATCAGGAGCCTCAATACCAGGCAGCTGTAAATCTTTTTCTTTCAACCCTTGAAAAATCTTCTGAACCTGTTCATGTTATGGTTGCAGGAAGTTTGAGGGATGTGGTTGCCGCGTATAACAGAAATCCCGATCTGGTAAGAAAAAAGGTTGCAAGATTTCACATCAATATCGGGCGTGCAGCGTTGGCAGGAGGTGAATGGAACGTTCACCTGGATGCTTTTGCATATCGTCAACTGTTGGAATCAGGTTTACCAATCTACTGGTATCCCTGCCTTCCTTTAAACAGCATGAAAAGCAGTCACTGGTTATTAGAACGGTATAGTGATGTATTTGAAACAGCTCCTCTTGAAATTCAGAATTTGTTTATCTATGCAATGAGCAGAGTTGATCCTCAGGAAATAGATCCTTTGGAGGCAATCTCGATGGATTTGCGTCCATGGAGAAGAAATATATGGGGGAGAGAAAAAAATATGTGGTGTACGGCATCAATTATATATGCTTCAGGCAGAAAAATATATAAAAAAGGAGATGAGTGGATGGTGCTCTCAGTCCCGCCCCCGGCTGATGCTGTTGAAATCACTCCTTTCACTCTGGTGCCGGTGAGAGTACAGGTTGACCAGAAAGGATTCACCAAACGACTTGACTATGATTCCCCGAACCCAAATGTAGAAGGCATTCAATCAAGCGATCATCAACTTTATTCAGAAGCTATGCTTGGAAGTTTAAAATACCTGTTTATGAACTTCCCGGTAAATAGAACTAAACCCCGTAAGCGTTAAATCCCTTATAATTAAAGAATTGAATTGTTTGTGAAGACACAGATTTATATAATTACCCTATTTCTTATATTTTTCTGTACCCTACTACAGGATATGTCATCACAATATATTAACCCGCAGGAATATTTCCCGCCGCCTGATTCTGCGGGAGGCTGGAGAACCCTGACAGATACCGGAGAAATTCTGCAGAATACAGGTATGGAAAAGCATAAACTGGATGAAGCTTTTAAGTTTATAAAGAGTACGTCGAAAACGAAGAACGGTGGATTGCTTGTGGTTCGAAACGGATGGCTGGTATATGAAGATTATTTCGGGAAAGGTCATCGTGAAGCTACTCCTAATCTTGCATCATGCGGCAAATCATTTACCAGTATTGCGATGGGTATTCTGATGAAGGAAAAACCCTGGCTGTTTCCGGACGGATTGGACCAGAAGGTTTACACACCGGAATACTTGCCGGCTGAAATTTTTCCGTTATCCGATCCACGAATGGCAGACATAAAACTCGGACATCTTTTAGAATTTACGGCAGGTATTCGAGGAAACAATCCGGCAGTCATCTACGGAAAAGATACTCTGATTGATCCGGTCGGACCGGATGGGTGGATATCAGGTATTGATGAGTATGCGTTAGGCCTCAGAGAGGGGGTTTTCCCAAATAAAAATGTTCCTTTTTCTACAAAAACCCTCTGGTGTGATCCGGGGGGAGGTTTCTCCTATGCTTCTGCTTCCATACACGTTGTTTCTGTTATACTGCGCCATATAACTGGAATGGAACTGGAAAATTATATTGAAATAAATATTGCCAGGCCTTTAGGTTGGGGGTTATGGGGATATGGTTACAAAAACCAACCACTTCTTACTCACACTCATGGAGCTGGAGGTATTGCACTAAGAAGTACCGATGTTTTACGTTTTTGTTATTTATTATTACGTGAAGGGCGATGGAACCAACAGCAAATTGTTCCGAAGGATTATATACATCATGCTTCAAAAGCATCACGTTTTAATCCCCATACTCCATATAGTTTGCAATTTCATGTAAATACAGACGGACATATCCCGGAACTGCCTGAGGATGCTTTCTGGAAAGGAGGTTCTGGGGGACATTGGTTTTGGATCATACCATCATTGGACCTGATTATCTGGAATCCCGGTGGTCGTAATGAACAGTATTCTACTGCCAATACAGGGCTATCTGAACCACCATTTTCAGAACAAATGAATGAACCTGCCAGCTCAGGGAAGAGCAGTGATGACTATCCCGACTACATAAAAACTGCCATTTTAGTGGTTAAATCTATCAGGGATGCAAAAACAGGTTGTAGACCGATGACCGGACAAATAATAATTGATCCGGATAATCCTGGCAAAATGGTTTATAATAAAGATGAAAATACGGATGGGAAGTTGGATCCGTTATTTCTTTGCGGTCCTGGCGATCCGGAAGGTTTTTTATACAGGGGAAAACGGAATCCTGATGGAACCAGAAAAGGAGATCAGATGAAATTGATCAGAAAATTGAAAAAACACGGAGGGAATAGTATTTATCTTCAGGCAGTACGCACACATGGTGGAGATGCAAAGACAGACAGGAAAAATGAACCTAAAATTTATCCTGATGATATGCACAATCCCTGGATTGACCAGGACCCTAAAAAAGGATTAAATGAAAATATACTCAACCAATGGGATATATGGTTTGAGGAAATGGATAAAAACGGGATTGTTATTTATTTCTTTATTTATGATGATCAGATAAATGTTACCAGACAACTTGGATGGCCACTGGATGAAAGCGGTGAACTTCATGTGGAGGAAAAGGAATTTGTTCAGGCAATCGTCAGACGCTTCAAACACCATAAACATCTGATCTGGTGTGTAATGGAAGAAGGGCAGGAAATTGGACTGAACTGGCAGAGGCATATTTCCAAAATCGCTGAAGCTATAAGAGAAGCTGATGAATACTGCCATATTATTACTGCTCATCAGCTTAGAGGAAATGTTTTTTATCATGCTGATGATCCTGTCATTAATCAGTTTGCATTACAAACCGACAAATTCAAAGTTAGCACTGTTGACAGTTTATACCAGTTTCTTTTGCAGGCCTGGAAAAATTCAGAGAATAGGTATAGTATTGTTATGTCAGAAGACTATGTCCATGGAAATGTTCTGATTCCTGAAAAAAACAGGGAGGAAACCAGAAAGAGAAACTGGGCTGCTGCTATGTCAGGATCATACATAATGGTATTAGGGATGGACATAAGACAAACTCAAAAAAAATGGTTAAAAGATTGCAGAATAATTCAGACATTCTTTGAAAATACAAATTTTAATCAGATGCATCCCGATGTTTCACTGGTTTCGGGAGAAACCGTCTATATTCTGGCTCATAAGGGGTTTGATTATATTCTATACTCGTCGCATTCCGGGAAGGGACTTGGAATAAATGACATTCCGGGTGGAGTTTATTCCTTTACCTGGCTTGATTGTGTCAGTGGTAAAACGAAGGAAATTACTGACACTATTACAACAGAGAGGAAAAATTATTTCAGGGAAAAACCTTCCGGTTTTGGTAAGGAGGTTGCGTTGTATATTGAGAGAAAGGATAAACGTCCCGAAGAAGCGGGAAGACAGATTCCTGAAACATTTTATACTGAAAAAGGAGATACATTACCGAATATTGCTCCGTTAGCTGAAAACAGGAGTATCACAATTAACAGAAATACAGAAGTATATATACAATTGGATTATGAAGATCCGGATGGGGGTCCCGGACCCTATACTATAAAAATTACATCGCTGCCAAATCATGGAGCCCTCTCAGGTGCAGGAAATGATCTTTATTATTTACCTGACAGAGGTTATACCGGAAATGATAGATTTTTATGGAAAGTGAATGACGGGAAAGATGATTCTGAAGAAGTGGATTTTTTTTTTATAATAAGATAAGACTTTAATCGGTTGATTAAGAAAATATGAGTTAGAATATTCCATTGCAGATCAAAATAAATTATGGTATTACTTTAAAAAATGAGATATGAATATTTATGTATTAGATTATTTTTTAATTTTCACATAAGATAATTTAAAATATATGAGAATAAACAGCAGTTATTACAGAAACTCCATTGGGTTAATAGTAATTTTCTTATCAGTTTTATATGCATGTAGTTCAAATGAAATATCTGCTATTAAAAAGAAATCTGTAAACGAAATTCTGATGGTTTATACTGATAAACCTGAAATTGGCAGTCAAACAAGGAGATATAAATCACAAACCTCCTGGTTCCCAAATAATAGAAGGAAAAAAAAATTTAAAAATCCGAATATAAATTCAGGTTCAGTAAACTTTAAGAATAGTATTCAAGAACTAAAGAATTCATTAACCACTCCTTCAGATTCCTCAAAACACATTGATACAGAAAGAAATATAAATATCGTGGTACTTCAGGCTGGCACTATACATTCTAAGCATGGTAATCCTGGACTTGAAGCCAATTTTGCATTATTTGAACAATTAGCCCGAGAGGCTGCAGGTTCAACACCCCGGCCAGATATAATATGTTTCCCTGAATATGCTATTTCCGGCTGGCCTTACCCTAAAGATATAATCAACAGTCTGGCAGAATCTATTCCCGGTGAAGGTAAATGGTACAGAAAATATTATAATCTGGCACGTGAAATTGAAATTCCGATACTCGGATGGCTGGTGGAATTATCTGATTCAAAGTATTACAACACCGCCTTTATGATTGATGGTAAGGGTAATTTTATTGGAAAATACCGTAAAGTACAGGCAAATTTGGGAGAACAGATTTGGTGGGGGTGGTCACAGGGAGAAAAGTTTGAATTAATTGAGCTTGATGGTGTACGCTATGGAATAAGTATCTGTTCAGATATGTGGTTCCCTGAAACAGTCCGTTGTCAGGAACTTATGGGTGCAGATGTTATATTGCACCTTTCCATTAGTGATGATATGAACCATATAATGCCTGTAAGGGCTTACGACAGCAGGTTACCTATCGTTGTATGTATCTTTCGTGGAGGGTCATATGCTGTTGATGCTCAGGGTAAGCTGTTAAGTAAACTCCCCTCTGAAGATCCTGCATGGCAATCATTTCAGATTTTCCCGTTTAAAAAAAATTTGGGTAGAAAGTATGGTGGTGTTTGGGATATAAAAAGGGGGAATCAGAATATCAGAAATGTGGGAGCATATTCCATTCTTACAGATCCGTCCACGCGACCACCATGGACAGAAGTGTTTATGGACGCAGAGGGAAATCCACAGACACGTGAACAATTACTAAAACGCTTTCATGGGCGTTACGATGCCAGAGACCCTGAATCAGGACCTAAAGTCAAAGACCATTAGAATTCTGTTACTTTAAATAATAATACAACCATGTTTTATAAAAAAGAGTTATTTTTAATAATAATTGCATCTGTTGCATTTTTTACATTATCCTCAGCCCAATACGGATTAAAAAAAGAGGATAATACAGGTAGTAAATTCCTGACTGTTGCTTCAGTGCAAATGCGATCTTCAGATAATATGGAAGACAATGTTGAGAAAATTAATTCCTTTATAAATGATTGTGCAGCAAAAGGAGTTCAGGTAGTTGTTTTCCCGGAATTTGCGCTAAGTGGAGATTCCGAGGAAGTAATTACCAGCCTCACCAGGGAACAAATTGATAAAGCTGAAAAAAAAGTTTCTGAAACATGCCGGAAGGCATCTGTATATGCTATCGTAGGAATGCCCTGGCGCAGTGATAAAAAGTATTATAATTCTGCCATCGTATTTTCCCCTGAAGGAGAAATAATAGAACGGTACCATAAGATTCAGCTTGCAGGTGAAAAATGGGCAGATCCCGGGGATCACCTTTCTGTTTTCAAAATCAATGACATACCTTGTTCTATTATCATCTGCCACGATGAACGTTATCCTGAACTGGTACGTTTACCAGTGCTTGCAGGGGCAAAAGTAATATTCTATATTTCAAATGAGTCAGGAATAACAGCAGAGAAAAAATTAAATCCTTATAGAGCTCAGATTCAGGCAAGAGCGGTAGAAAATAATGTGTATATTGTGCATTCAAATGCACCGGCAAATGCAGATGCAACCGGTTCACACGGGCAAAGCCGCATTATATTACCGGATGGTAATATCATTCAGGAAGCATCAATTTTTAACGAAGAAATGATTGTGGCACAATTAGATATAACACAAGCAAACAGGGCTAACGCAAGAAGAAGTTTGACAAGAGGTCCGTTGCGGGATTGGTGGAAAGAGGGCATAAGCATGGTGAAGATTATTGAATAAAGATACAGATTTTTAAAAACTATTAACTATGAAATCAATCCATTTAATTATGGCAGTTTTGCTGCTGTTATCCTGTGAATGTGGAAAGTCTCCGAAAAGAATGGTTTTACCTCTCAAGGAGGGTGAAATCATTAAAATATCAAAAACAGAGTTACAGGATAAAATAAAAGGCGGTTGGGCAGGACAGGTATTAGGATGTACCTATGGAGGTCCAACCGAATTTAAATTCAATGGCACAATGATTGGCGATCATATACCTATACCCTGGGATGAAAACCGTATGTTACATTGCTATAATAATACGCCGGGCCTTTATGACGATATATATATGGATCTTA
>CAYVTV010000206.1:0-7540 GCA_964454295.1 uncultured Bacteroidaceae bacterium | reverse complement strand
TTTCGTTGTTGAGACACAAAATATTGTGTCTGTACGGCAGATTCTCATTCCGTCATTTTTGGGGCTGTCTCATAAATGTTTTTAACCACTAAGGACTCAAAGTACGCACAAAGGACACGAAGTATATATCTCAGGTTTCCAGCGCTTTGCGTCCTTTGTGTTATCCTTTGTGCCCTTTGTGGTTGAACATATTAGGACTTATGAGACAGCCCCCTATTTAATTGTTGCCCCCGGGGCAGGGCACACTGCACTCAATTACTCAATTACTCAATTACTCAATTACTCAATTACTCAAATACTCAACCACGTAACCACTTAACCACTCATCCACTGTCTTTGTCCCCTTCTCACTTACTTTTATCCGGCGGATCCGGAACTGCAGGAAGCGGCTTATAATCCTTCAATTGCTCTTTAATTACTTCAATAGCTTTATCCAACTGAAAATCATTTCCTAAATATTCCTGGTGAGGGTCATTGTCGATCCAGATATCAGGTTGAACACCATACCCTTCAATGATCCATTCACTCTTTTCTGAAGAGTAGGAGGCGAATTCAGGTTTTCGGAGATCCTGCCCGTCAATGAACGGAAGACTCCCTGTTATACCAACCACACCACCCCAGGTTCGGGTACCTATTACCGTTCCCAGTTCATGTTTCTTAAATGCATAGGGAAACAAGTCTCCGTCAGAAGCGGAATACTGATCAACCAGCAAGACCTTAGGTCCTGTCATCATCTTTGAAGGCACAGGTGTGCCGCCAACACGGTTTCTGGCTGTGTTGGCACGGGTTAACTCTCTCTGAAGGCGTTCAATGATCATCGGGGAAACATTACCTCCTCCATTACCTCTTCCGTCAATGATCAGCCCTTTCTTATTCAACTGGGGATAGAAGTATTTCGCAAATTCATTTAGTCCGGTTGATATCATATCCGGTATATGGAGGTAACCTACCTCTCCATTGGTTTTTTTACTTACATATTCAATATTTTTCTGTACCCGGTTATAATAGAATAATCCCGACTCATCCCCGACAGGTGTGACAATAACTTTCCTGCTGCCCTCATCCAAAGGCAGGGTATTAACTGTCAGTTCAACAGGTTTATCAGATTGTCCGACCAGGGCTGTGTAGATATCCTTAACATCTTTAAGTGAATTGCCATTTACAGAAAGAATGTAATCTCCCTCTTTAACATTAACACCGATCTCAGTAAGAGGAGAACGTAATGAAGTATCCCAGTTAGCCCCGGTCAGAATGTTGTCTATCCTGAAATACCCTGATGAATGCTTGCTAAGACTGGCGCCCAGTAATCCTGTTTTTATCCTGTCAGGAACCGGTTTTTCTCCACTGTTAATATAAGCGTGACCTATATTCAGTTCTCCGATCATCTCCCCGATAATATACGTAAGGTCATCTCTGTGCCGGATATATGGTACCATCTCGCCGTATTTCTCTCTCATTTTCTGCCAGTTAACACCATGCATATTTTCAACATAAAAGAAATCTCTCATTTGTCTCCAACTTTCATCAAATATTTGTTGCCATTCTTCTGCATATACAACTTCTGCTTTTAAGCCTGAAAGGTCAACAGGTTCATTTATAGTGACTTTAGCTAGTGGCAGGTCAATAACCTCATATTGGTTATTCACACTTACCAGCATTTTTTCCCCATTTGCTGATATTACATATTGCATATTTCTGCCCAGTTCAGTCTCTTTTTTCTGTTTAAGGTCATACATTTTTACTGTTGTTCCTGTTCCCTTTTGTAATTCGGTAAAATAAATCTTATTACCAATACATTCTACATTATAATACATAGAAGCTGATACCGGTAAAGTGATGATCCTGTGCCGAATATTTTCCGTATCAATCCTGACCTTTACCGTTTCGGCAGATGAATCCTTTACATCCGGTTTTTTCGGTTTTTCTTCCGTTAAAACCACATCGTTTTCAGGTCCGAATGGATTTGGTGTATCCGCTGACAGTGTGACAAGATAGATTTTATACATGTCAACATAGGCATGATTCCATTCAAGATGGCTGTATACAGGGTTGAAATCTCTGGCAGAAACAAATAACAGGTATTTCCCGTCAGACGAAAATACAGGATTTCCTGAATTATACCAGTTATCCGTAACATCAAATTTTTTACCTGTTTCAACGTTATATATCTTTATCATGCTATAATTATTGTCTGTCGGGTAATCATATACGATCCATTTATTATCGGGCGACCAGTCATAACTGCTTAAATGGCCATATTCACCCTGTTCAACAAGTGTAAGCTTACCTGTTTCAATATCAACCATATTCAGCCTGAGTTTACGGTCGTGATAAAGCATTTTCTTACTGTCGGGAGACCATTGGTAATTAAAGATATAAGTGTCAGCGTCTTGTGTGATCTTTTTTGCAGGTTCGGAACCATCCTGTTTCTGAATGTAAATTTCAAATTCACCGGATTTATCGGAAATGAATGCAATGCATTTCCCATCGGGCGACCAGGAAACATTTCTCTCGTGTATGCCCGGAGATTGGGTTAAGTTATATGTTATTCCTTTTTTGCCGGGAACGCTGAAAACTTCTCCGCGTGCAGAGAATACTATTCGTTCTCCGTTCGGGGAGATATCGGATGAACGAATGTTTTTGCTTACATCCCTGATCTCTGTCCTGGCATAAAGATGATCATCAGCAATTCTTATCTGAACCTGTTCGGCTTTTCTTTGTCTGATATCATATCTGAAAATATACCCGCCTTTTTCAAAAACTATGTTATCCTTACTGTGTGAAGGGAATTTTATATCATAATCCTCAAAATCGGTCAGTTTTTCCGTTGTTTTTAATGTCAGATTATATACATATAAATTCATTCTTCTTTCCCTGTCTGACAGAAAATAGATTTCATCACCAATCCACATGGGGAATATATCCTGATTATCGCTTTGTGCAACAATGTCAATTTTTCCGCTCTTCATATCAAAAATACGAATATCGTCAGCCATCCCTCCCTGGTAATACTTCCAGGTTCTGAATTCCCTGAATACCCGGTTAAAGGCAAGCTTTCCCCCATCAGGGGAATAGGAACAAAATCCTCCGGTTGATAATGCTATCTCATTGGATAGCCCCCCATTTGCCGGCACATTGAATAATTGCCCTTTAAAATCATTAAAAGATTGTTTTCTTGATCTGTAGGTTATATGTTTCCCATCAGGAGTCCAGCCCATTACAATATTATTGGGACCCATTCTGTCGGCAATATCATCTCTGTCAAGGGTAGGAGTAAAGGTAAGCCTCTGTGGGATTCCTCCCTCCGCAGGAATTTTATAAACCTCCGTATTTCCGTCATAATGACCTGTGAAAGCTATGTGTTTTCCATCGGGTGAAAATCCCGGGAACATTTCATAACCAATGTGACTGGTGAGTTTTCTTGCCAGTCCACCCTGTACGTCAACTGCATAGAGATCACCTGCAAAGCTGAATACAATCAGGTTACCATGTATGGCAGGGAATCGCATAACCCGTGCCTGCTCCTGTGAAGACACCATAAAGAAGGTTTGTAAATATAACAGTAGAATAATTATTGCGTATTTCATAATAAAATTTATTTTTTCAAATATATTTCTTTTTAAATTTTTTCCATGTTGTTTATAACATATTCCTGAATATTTTTTACATAATGCTATTTTTGCAGGAAATATGATATATTAAGATACATGAGAAAATACCTGATTCAGTTTTTTGTTCTGCTTTTTCTTTCTATAAGTTTTACTGCTTTTGAAAAAAACAGCGGGCGAATATTAATTTCTGAAGATTTAAAAATTGCAGGACAGACAGATCCCTTATTTATTGGAGGAAAGGGGGAGTGGGCCGACTCTGTTCTAAGAACCCTTTCAGTAGAGGAGAAAATCGGACAATTGATAATGATTGCTGCCTATTCAAACAAAGGAGATGAACATGTAAAATCTGTATCTGATATCATAAGAAAAAATAATATTGGGGGCATAGTTTTTTTTCAGGGAGGGCCTGTAAGACAAGCGATTATGACCAACCATTTTCAAAGTATTGCTAAAACTCCTCTCCTGATTGCAATGGATGCAGAATGGGGTTTGGGTATGCGGCTCGATAGTACTATCTCATATCCCCGCCAGATGAGTCTTGGCGCTTTAAGAAATGATGAGTTAATATATCAGATGGGATATCATATTGGTAATCAATTGAAACGACTTGGCGTTCATATGAATTTTGCGCCGGTTGCCGATATCAACAATAATCCGCGGAATCCTGTCATTAATGTCAGATCCTTTGGGGAGGACAGGATAAATGTAGCCTTGAAAGCTAATAATTATGCGAGAGGACTTGAGGATGCAGGAATAATTGCATGCTTAAAACATTTTCCGGGTCATGGTGATACCGATTCTGATTCCCATTATACATTACCCGTTTTGGCTCATTCAAGGGAAAGGCTTGATTCTGTTGAATTGTTTCCTTTCAGGTATTGCATTTCAAACGGAATACCCGCCGTTATGACTGCTCATTTGAATATTCCCTCCATTGATTCAACTACAGATCTCGCATCATCTCTCTCTCCCGCAATTGTTACCACGATGCTGAAAGATAAGATGGAATTTAAAGGGCTTATCATTTCTGATGCACTGAATATGAAAGGAGTAAGTGATTATTATAAACCCGGTGAACTTGAAGTCCGGGCTTTTATGGCCGGTAACGATATCCTGCTTATGCCTTCAGATGTAGATAAGGCAGTTAATTATATTAAGAGGGAAGTAAGAAAAGGTAATATTACTCAAGAGGAAATTGATAAGCGTTGCAGAAAAATTCTCATGGCCAAAGCATGGTCAGGGATTACTAAAACGGAGGCGATTAATACAGAGTCTTTGGTTGAGGAACTGAACTCACCTTTTTATAATGCTTTTAAGAGAGAGCTTATAAGAGGTTCTCTAACTATTGTTAAGAATGAATATTCTTCGCTTCCGGTGAAGAATGATGTAAACTTAAGAATTGCCTCTCTTTCAATTGGCGCTGATGATTCCAGTGTGTTTTCCGTAACACTTAATCTTTACAATAACATTGAAACCTTTTTCATTCCAAAATCGGCAGATTACTCCGAATTCAGCTTATTAAAAGCAAAACTGGCAGAATACAATACTGTAATTGTCAGCATTCATAACACATCATCACGGGCAGCCTTAAACTATGGTATTACAGATCAGACAATCAGGTTCGTAAATGAGTTGGATCTGCAGGGGAATACTATTTTATGTTTGTTTGGAAATCCGTATAGTCTTGGTTTATTTAATGATCTTCAAAGAATCAACTCTGTTCTGGTGGCCTTCGAAGATGATGATGAGTTCAGATATCTTGCCGCCCAAAGTATTTTTGGGGCATTTATGATCAATGGTGTATTACCTGTATCGGCAAACGAAAGGTTCTTTACCGGTCTGTCTGTTCCCTCTTCCTGTCTGAAGACTTTGTCATATGGTTTTCCTGAGGAAGTCCTCATGAATTCAGTTATTTTAAAGAGAATCGACAGCCTGGTAAATGTTGCGATTAAAGAAAAAGCCACTCCGGGATGCCAGGTGCTTGTGGCACGTTATGGTAAAGTTGTACTTCATAAAGCCTATGGGTACCATTCATATAATGGGAAAAGAAAGCTTGAATTAACTGATATTTTTGATCTTGCATCCATCACCAAGATAGCTGCCACGCTTCCCCTGCTTATGCATCTTTATGAAGAACAGATAGTAAACCTTAACAGTACTGTCTGTGATTACCTGCCTGAATTTTGCAATACGAATAAAGCTGATCTTACCCTTGGAGATATCCTTGCCCACCAGGCAGGGTTACAGGCATGGATACCTTTTTATTTCTCCTTGCTTGAACCTATGGATTCGTCAATGGCACTTTTAAATATAAAATTCTCTGATGAATATCCCTTAAGGATTGGGAACAACATGTTTATTAACAAAAATGTAAGGTTAAAAGAAAATGTATGTAATGATGTCTTCACTCCTGACTTCACCTTACAGGTTGCACATGGTATTTATTTACATAAGTCTATCAGAGACACTGTTTACAAAGTAATTATGGATTCTCCGGTGGGAACTGTTAAACGGTATCTTTACAGTGATCTTGGTAATTACCTGTTCCATCAGATAATAGAGAGCATAACCGGTGAATTGTTTTATCCATTATTATACAATAATTTTTATGCAAAAATCGGTGCCGGCAGCCTTGGATTTCTGCCCCTGAAACGTTTTCCAAAAGATCAGATTGCGCCGACAGAAAATGATATGGTGTTCAGGAAGCAACTTCTTCAGGGCTACGTTCATGATCCTGGCGCTTCTATGCTGGGCGGTATTTCAGGCCATGCAGGTTTATTTTCCAATGCAAATGATCTTGCTAAAATGATGCAGATTTACTTGAACGGCGGTGACTATGGAGGTCACTATTTTATGCATGATAGTGTTATCAACCGGTTTACCTCATGCTATTTCTGCAATAACGGGAATCGCAGAGGATTGGGATTTGATAAACCTGAACCTGATCCAAAAAAGAACGGACCTTCGAGTAAGCTGGCATCACCTTCAAGTTACGGACATACAGGTTTTACAGGAACCATTGCATGGATGGATCCGGAATATAACCTGCTGTATATATTTCTCTCAAACAGGATACATCCCGATCAGTACAATCAGAAGCTGATTGACATGAATGTGAGAACAAAAATTCAGGATGTCATTTACCAGTCACTTCTGGATGTGAGGTTAGATCTCAACACTTTTTAACTCTTTACCCTTTTTTATGTTGCAAAACAACCTGTGATTCTGACATCTTTTCCTTCAGGAACTATTTTCTTTAAAACAATCAGATTACTTTTGTATTAAATGGATATTTAATAAAAGTGCGGTTCTGTTATGATTTTCATGGAGATGATTTGGAGAAAATAGGATTCAAAATAAGATATAGTTATGCAAATGAAGCCTACTCACATTGAGCACATTGGTATTGCAGTTGAAAATCTTGATGAAGCAATACAATATTTTGAGAATGTTATCGGACTTAACTGTTATGCAATTGAAGAAATTCATGACCAGAAAGTTAAAACAGCATTTTTTAAACTTGGTCAGGTAAAAATTGAATTGCTTGAAACTACAGATCCTGATGGTCCGGTTGGAAAATTTATTGAAAGGAAGGGCCCCGGCATTCATCATATTGCATTTGCAGTTCCTGATGTCAATAAAGCACTGCTGGAAGCAGAAGAAAAAGGAGTTCAGCTTATCGATTCAAAACCGCGAAAGGGCGCAGAAGGGTTGGAAATAGGTTTCCTGCATCCCAAATACACTTTGGGTGTGCTGATGGAATTTTGCAGTGATCCTGAACCGTGTAAGGAAGAATAATGCAGACAATAAGACCGGATTATGAGATGCATACCTGATAACAGTTAATATCATGATAGTATACATTAAAGATTGAACTTCCCTCATTATAACATATTTAGGTGAAATTTATTTCAAACTCCGTTATACTA
>CAYVTV010000205.1:0-7541 GCA_964454295.1 uncultured Bacteroidaceae bacterium | reverse complement strand
TATTTGCTCTATGTTTTCTTCTTTTGCAATAAAAGGCAATCTTTTGCTTGCAGTAGCTCCTTTTTTAAAGGCTTCGATTGCAGAAAGGTCAATATCCTTCAGATTAGCCCGAGGCTCGACAACATCGTCCCATGTTTTGCCAGTTTTCTTAAGCAGAAAATTATTTAAGGCATTTCCTTTTAGTTCCTGTTTGGTGCTTCCACTCCGGTAATAATATTTGCCTTGATATGAAATAAGAACATCATAAGGTTTTACATCAATTTCGATGAAATCTTTTCCATCCTCGTTTTTCAAATCTACATCACAGATAATTCCAAGCTGAGTTTGAATTTTATTGGGAATATCTTCCATCAATCCTTTTGCTTTTGCCACACCTACAATCTCTCCATTATCGTTCTTCCCAATGATAATTTTCCCACCCTTGGCATTGGCAAACCCGCAAATCCATTTGAGGTATTCATCCCTCCAGCTTTCTTTCCATTCTATATTTTGATTTTCCGGCATCTATTTCAACAAATTACAAAAAAGCAAAGTTAATCTTTTATAGTTTACGTTTTTACTTTTGCGTCTCAGCATCCATAAAGCCCAATACCGCATCAAAATCCTCCTTTAAAAAGTTCGATTTTATCCCGCTTGGGTCAACAAAAATATACAACACAAGATCAGCAGGTGATTAACTATATTGAAGAGACGGATGGTGTACTGCACGCCTGTGAAATGAAGTGGAATACTATAGTATCTGTAAGCCTGTCAAAAACCTTCTCCGGTACCTACCCAAACCACACCTTCTCAGTGATCCATCCCGGTAACTTTGAATCTTTACTTGGTATATAATCCGATTCTGATCCCGCCAATGTTGGAAAAAAAAAGCAATAATGAGTTTAAACAATATCAATGACTTGTCAAACTATTGTATAAAGAGATGATAATCCTGTTTTTATATTCAACGAATCGAATTAACTTTGTTAAGCTATTTATTAAAACAATGACAATAATTATTAAAAAAATCCGGTCAGCCAAGACACTAACAGATGCATTAAATAAAGTAAAGCCTGTTAAGCGTTTTGATGCAAATAAACACCTCGGAAAAGTAAAGTGGGATGAAGACCCCCTTGAATTTCAAAAAAAGTTACGAAATGAATGGGGTTAGTATAGTCTCTGATACCAATCCGCTTATTTATTTGCTTAATGGTTTAATTAAAGCAATGCTTTTTAAAGTTCCTAACTCCATTATCCCTCATTGCTGTTTTTCATTAGTACAATTTTAATACCTTTACTGTCAAACATCAGTCCGCAGGCTTTTCCCCCGTACCACATACTGCCTGAAGCGACTAACAGATAAGGCTTGTGTTAAATTATAAAACGAAGTATCGTAAAATTTCCAATTATAATACAATAAAAAATGATATTTATTAAAAAGAGAAGAATCACAGCACTCTTCAATCACCAAAGTTTTATTTTATCCTTAGTTGGAGGGATGTTGTTTAATGCCTGCACAAATAAGCAAAATAAGGATGGAACATCGGATAAAGGGACAAATGAGAAGCCTGACATTTTGCTCATTATGGCAGATGACATGGGCTTTTCTGATATTGGATGCTATGGTGGGGAAATAAATACCCCTAATATAGATGATCTTGCCATGAACGGAGTTAGGTTCAGTCAGTTTTATAACAGTGCCAGATGCTGTCCTACCAGGGCCAGCCTGCTCACAGGCTTGTATCCGCATCAGACAGGCATTGGACATATGACTATAGATTCGGGTCATGAATCATATCGTGGAAATCTGAACAATAATTGTGTTACCCTGGCTGAAGTGCTGAAACAGGCAGGCTATAATACTTATATGAGCGGAAAATGGCACGTTACCCGTGACATCGGCTTTTGGAATGGAGATGAAGAACTGAAGACAACAAGGAACTGGCCGCTGCAAAGAGGTTTTGACAGGTTCTTCGGGACTATAATGAGTATACGCAGCTTTTTTAATCCCATTTCCCTTGTAAGAGATAATAACCCTATTGAACCTGAAACGGAGGAATTCTATTATACAAATGAAATATCAGATAATGCAATAAGATACATCCAGGAACACCTTGAACAATTGCCTGATAAACCTTTCTTCTGTTATGTTGCCTATACTGCGCCTCACTGGCCATTACACGCGCCGGAAGAAGATATTCTGAAATACCATGGTAAATTCGATGCCGGATGGGATAAGTTAAGAACTGAAAGAATGAAAAGGATGCAGGACATGGGTCTGATAGATGAAACATGGTCACTGACAGAGCGTGATCCGGAAGTGCCGGCCTGGAAGGATGCCACTGACAAGGAGTGGCAGTTAAGGCGGATGGAGGTATATGCAGCTATGATAGACCGGATGGATACCGGAATAGGCAAAATAATCGATAAACTTAAAGATGCCGGCCGGTACGAAAATACCCTGATAATATTCCTTTCCGATAATGGTGGTTGTGCCGAAGAAGTCAGCAAAGACTGGACCGGTGTTTTTATACCAGAGAAGACCCGCGACGGGAAAAAAGTGATCCTGGGAAATGAACACAGGGACGTTATGCCCGGACCTGAAGAGTCTTTTCAAAGCTATGGCATTCCGTGGGCCAACGTTTCCAATACGCCTTTTCGTTTATACAAACACTATGTTCATGAAGGGGGCATTGCTACTCCCTTAATTATACACTGGCCATCGGTAATAAAAAGCAAGTATCAATGGATACAAACACCCGGACATGTCATTGACATTATGCCCACAATAATAGATGCAGCCAGTGCCGGGTATCCAAAGAAATTTAATGGAAATGAAATAATCCCCATGGAAGGGATCAGCCTGTTGAGAATTATTAATGATGAACCGATTGAGAAAAGAACCTTATTCTTTGAACATGAAGGCAATTGTGCAATAAGGGAAGGAAAGTGGAAACTCGTTAAACAACATGGGATGGACTGGGAGTTATTCGACATGGAAACTGACAGATCCGAGACTAATGATCTGAGTATTCATCACCCGGATATAGTATCTGAACTGAGGCAAAAATATGAATCATGGACAAAAAGGGCAGGAGTTCTCCCATGGCCTATTCAACGTGTCGAAGAGTATGGGCCGTTTACTGACATAAATAAAAAAACAACCTGAGTTTTTCAGCAATTTCCTCCTGTCGTTGCAGTTTATTTTTTTCAATCCGGTCCAGAACATCCCTGTAGGAAACCCCCTTGTGTTCAAAACCCAGAAAATTATCCAGCAGAACTTTACTGTCATGCCATTCCCCCAGTTTAATTTCCATATCCGATAAAAACTGCAGAGTTTCATCATCCAGCAGTCTTATGTTTTCTTCCGATGTAACAATTTCCTGCATGAATAATATCTCCTTCATTCTTCTTCTGACAAGGTGCAAAACACTATCATCATTAATGGCAACAATCAGGTCTCTGATCTCAGTTAATTTTTTTTCAGCCAGCAGTGAATACTCCTCATTAAAATTTTTGTGTTGGAAACCTGAAAGACTTTGTTCTATATTTTTCCCGATTTTAGCTATTTCATGAACCTCTATTTTTTTAAATGACTTTTTTAATGTTTTACCGGCATTCTTCTTCTTACTGTTTATCTGGTCAAGATATGAGTCAAAATCAGCGCCTGCCTCATTCCGGTAATGTTCGAGTAAAGCAGACTGTACCTGAAGATCCCGTAATTCCCCTGAATGTTTAAATAAAAGATTAATATTCTTCAGAAACTTCTTTGAACCGGATTGCTTGTCAAAATTGCCGAGTATCTTTAAAAAAGCCCTTAAGCGTTTAATACTCAACCTCATCTTATGTATACCTTCAACAGAATAGGACTTTTTCGTTTTATGATAATTCTTAATAAAAGATTTTTCAATTTTCTTATGATATGCGGAAAGATGATTTATCATACTTTAACGAACTATTAATATATAATACGAAATAGTATAAAAAAAATTATAACTAATTGCAAATTAATTAATCTCCGGCTAATATTCTCTTAACATTCGTATCTTATTTTTGTTCGTATCATTTAATATCACTTATAGAATGAAAATAAAACTTTATGAAGCTGACAGCTATCTGAACACAAACGAGATGATCCATGATTATTCTTTTATGTACCAGATAGTTAATGAGCAGAAACCTATGGATTTCGAAGCATCTGTAAAATAACCCGGTATTCTGATGCAATGATTTTTTGGTACGTTTTTTTTTATTTCTTACTTTAGCTAAAAAATCAAACAAATGCCCGGGGAAATCGGTAAGGTCACAGTTAAACATTATTTGAATAAAAGGGCACTGCCCCATTCATTCGAAGGAACAAACTATTACCCTCTTTACATCCAGATCATTGCAGCCGGTCATAAAGCCCAGATAAAGAGTAAAATTAGCGACCATATTTCTCCTTATATCTGTATCCTTCAGAAGGAAATCAACTCCGGTGATCTGACTGAAATTATTAAAAGCGGTTATTTTTCAGAAAAGTTACTTTCAGACATTTATCGTGAAAAGTTTTTCCCCCTGTACTATCTCCTCCAAGACGAATTACATATTGTTTCCGGACTTATCCGCATTAACAGAACCTATAAAACCAGGGCTTTTACACTGGTGAATTTCAGTGCCACATATGATATTTACCTCCGCGATATAGCTGACATTCTTGAATCAGCCGTAAAAAAATTATATATCAACGAACTTAACAAGATCTTCCTGGAGTCAACAAAAGATACAGCTTCGCGTAAACTGTTTAAGGTAGCCAATTACTTTATTCATTTCATCAACTGGAATAATAGTTTTACAAATTATTATGAAACCACTTATGAAGTTCTTCCGAGTGAAATAAAGTTTCTTGAAAACCATCTTTCCGATGAACTGAAAAAGACAATTAAAGCATTGAGGGCATTTCATTCAAAATATAATTTCTTAAAAAGGTCATTGGATAAAATGGAGAAAGGGAAGTTCCCTTCTGTTAATTATCTTGACTGGTTAGGTGAAGGAAAGGAGTTTACCTCCAGGGAATTTGGCAAGATTTTCGGAAAACAGAAAGCGGCTGAATATGTCTCTGCGCTGGATCTGATCCTTAGTAAAGAATTACGTTCCCCTGCACTTATTTGGCCTGCCTGAATATATGTGAAGTTATAGGTTTTTCGAGGTGTCCTATATTAATATTCCCGTCCTGTAATTTTGTATTTCTTTACGGTACACTTTTGCTTTGACACAAACATTTTCCAGTTTACTCCAGAATGTTACGTTATGGCTTTTCTCTTCAGTATGAACAAGTTCGTGTAAAAGCACATAATCCCGCAAATGTTCCGGAAGTGCCATCAGGTAGAGGTTAAGATTTATGCGGTTCTTTCCTGAACAGCTTCCCCACCTTGATCTCATTCTTTTAATACTTAACCCGGAATATGTAAATGAATATTTCTTTGCCAGCAATGAAAGTCTCTCCGGTAAATAAGCATGTGCCTCCTTCCTGTACGTCTCTGTAATGGCATTTTTTATAAATAACTGGCATGAATCCGATTCAATATTCTCATTAAAAGGTATGAAAACTTCAATATATGGGAAGGTCACTTTTCGGGTAAACTTTTCCTCATCCGTTCTGATAATTCTTAAGGTATGCAGACTGGTTTGATATTCTGTGTGCTCATTTAATAAAAGTCGTTGGTTTTCAACAGACTTAAGTTTTATTCTGGTACGTTTTACCCAATCTTTTTTACTCAGAAGAAAATGCTCTGCCTGTTTCATACTCACCAGGAACGGGATGGTTACGTAAATCTCCCCCGATGATTTTATCCTTAACGCAAGCCTTCTCACACCGGGCTTTTTTCGGTAGATAACCTTCCCGATCTCTTCGTAAAATTGTACTTTCTCCATTTAAGGTATGAATTAAATTCCAAATACAAAATATCAATAATTCATTATGTTTTGATATTGCTCTAATAATGAGCATTTTAGCGACTCAGTTACAAATTACTTATATTTTTAATAATCAACATATTGCGCCTTTGCGCCTTTGCGCCTTTGCGTTTTTTTTTTAATTTAACGAACTATTGACCTGGAATAAGAGAATATTCAAAATAAGGCATTATTTTTGATCTTCCAAAAGCTGTTTTTTCTTTTCTTTTGTCATTAACGAATAAAGAATAATCCCATGTGGAAATTAAAACCATACATATTGCTCTTCGGTATTGTTTTGCATCTTCCCTCTTTTTGTCAGGGGCCGTGGAGTCTGGAACAATGTATTAATTATGCGCTTGAAAATAATATAAGGATAAAACAGCAGAAGATTTCGGTTAATTATATTGAGAACAATTACCATCAGTCAAAAACTGACCGTTATCCCGGTTTAAATGCTTCGGGATCCTATGGGATTTCCTTTGGCCGGGCTCTTGATCAGACTACCTATCAGTTTACTGAGGATCAAACAATAAAGTCGAGTAATATGAGTATAAGCTCGTCCACCATTCTTTTCAATGGGTTTCAGAAACAAAATACCATAAAGCAGAACTATTTTGATCTTCAGGCGGGACTGTATGATCTTGAGCGGCTGAAAAACGATGTATCTTTAAATATTGCTGCTGCTTATCTGCAGATTTTATTTAACAAGGAATTGCTGGAAGTTTCGAAGGCTCAGCTTGAACTTACAAAATTGCAGGTAGAACGCACCCGCATGCTGGTTGAATCAGGAAGCCTTGCAAGGGGCAGTCTGCTGGAAATTCAGGCACAGGAGGCTGCCGAAGAGGTACAGGTTATAAATGCCGAAAACCTGCTGAATTTATCTTACCTCTCACTAATGCAAATCCTTGATTTGGATGTAAGCATTCCATTTTCCATTGTCATTCCTGAGATAACGAGTATAAACGGAGATGATCTGATTACAGGCCCTGATCAGATTTTTTCCGAAGCGCTGGGTATATTGCCTCAGATAAAAAGTTCCTCTTCCAGGTTAAAGAGTGCAGAAAAAGCATATGACACAGCCAGAGGCTACAGGAGTCCAAGATTAAGTCTTTCCGCATCATACGGTTCAGGGTATTCGGATATCAGGGACAGAATCATTGGATCTGAAGCCATCACCATTCCCATCGGATTCACTGCCGGCGGAGAACAGGTCTTTGCCACAACACAGAGTCCGGTTATGTCAACCTATCCGTTTATTAATCAGCTTAAGGATAATGCCAGTACCAGTTTATTTTTAAGCGTTTCAATACCCATCTTTAACGGAAATCAGATAAACAATGCAATAAAGAATGCACGCCTGGGGATGGAAAATTCCAGGCTTGAGGTTGAATTTGCCCGGAAAAGTCTGTATGAGGAAATAACCCGTGCTTATACTGATGCAACAGCAGCACTAAAGAAATATAACGCATCCGAGAAAGCACTCACAGCCATAGAAGAGTCGTTTAAATATACAAGGGAAAAGTATGAACTGGGACTGGTTACCACTGTGGATTTTAACGTTGCAAAAAACCAGCTGCTAAAGACTCAGTCAGATCTTCTTCAATCAAAATATGATTTTATCTTTA
>CAYVTV010000204.1:5854-7554 GCA_964454295.1 uncultured Bacteroidaceae bacterium | reverse complement strand
GGTTGAGTGGTTGAGTAAATGAGTAATTGAAGTGGTTACGTGGTTGAGTGGTTGATTAAATGAATTGACAAAAGAATATCATATCACAGGTTCTTCATCCGATAAGGAATGTTACAGAACTGCATGCCGTGCAAATGAAAAAAATCAGAGTAGTAAGAACGCATGGCTGTGCGTCCTGTGGCTAAATCACATTATAATTTTTACAAGACAAATAGAACCATAATAGTTTAACAATTTAAGGAGATTGATCTTATGTGCCTGTTTTCTAAATCAATAAAAATGAGATGTTATTTCATTATAATCTCCCTGCTTTTCACGCTTTCATCATGCAACCTGATCAGGATTATGGATCATGGAAAATCAGTTGAAATTGTCCTGCCTCCCGATAGTAAAACGGGCAGGGCAATGAAAATAAATCTCGGGATCTTTTCCCCCGAAATAATCAGGGTATCTGTCTCTGAGGATGATTCGGCACTGAATTCGCCGGGAATAATTGCAGCATGGGAACCTGATGAACGTACCCGTTATACTGTCAGGAAAAACAGGGAGGAAATAAAGTTGATAACGGATAGCTTACTGGTTTCTGTGGAGCTGTCAACGGGGAATATAAGTTTTTATGATCATACATATCGTTTAATATTATCTGAAAGTGGTCGTAGTTTAATAGCCGGATACGATGATGTAAAAGGAGATCATCATGAGATCACTCAGTATTTCGGATGGCAGGAAGATGAAGCACACTTCGGACTCGGTCAGCATGAGCATGGTTCTCTGAATCTTCGTGGCCGGGTGATAGAACTTTACCAGGAGAACACTAAAGTATCGGTGCCTTTCCTTCTTTCTACACGGGGGTATGGTTTACTCTGGGATAATTATTCCCGGAGTGTTTATAATGATATGGACGACAGTTCCTTGTTTTATTCTGAGAACGGGGATAAAATTCAATATTATTTTATTAAAGGAGATAATTTCGACAGGATCATTTCCGGGTACAGGCAACTTACCGGAGAGGCACCTTTATATCCCCGATGGGCATTAGGATACATGCAGAGCAGGAACAGGTACCGTTCACAGGCTGAGTTACTGAGCGTGGTTGAAAAACAGCGCAGGTTAAATATTCCCATGGATGTTATTATTCTGGATTATTATCATTGGGGAGACAAAGGTTTTGGTTCTTTTGTATTCGATGAAAATGATTTTCCCAAACCCGTTAAGATGATAGAGGAACTTCATAACAAATATAACTGCAAACTATTGGTATCTGTATGGCCTTCCTTTACACCTGAAACGAAAAATTGGGAATTATTTAACAGGAATGATTATCTGCTGGATGTTATGGTGTCTTTCAACTCCCAGTTATACGATGCGTTTAATCCGGATGCGGGTAAACTGTATTATGATCTGTTAAAGGAATCATACCTTGACAGTGGTGTTGACGGCTGGTGGTTTGATGCAACTGAACCTGAAAATCTTCGCAGATTTCATCTTAGTCATTGCTATCTGGGGCCATCTTCAAAATATTTAAACCTGTATTCCTACTTTGGAATGAAAAATATCTATGAAAATCAGATCAGGGATACAGAAAAGAGAATTTATATTCTTACCCGTTCCGCATTTGCCGGGCAGCAAAAATTCGGGACAACAGTCTGGTCGGGTGATATTCATTCCACCTTCGAAGAACTTAAAGTCCAGATTCCTGC
>CAYVTV010000204.1:0-5844 GCA_964454295.1 uncultured Bacteroidaceae bacterium | reverse complement strand
GCGGGACTCAATTTCTGCATGTCAGGTATTCCATACTGGACCACAGATATAGGAGGGTATCGCGGAGGTAATGCAGCTGATCCTGCATACCGGGAAGTGTTTACCCGCTGGTTCCAGTACGGCACATTTTGTCCGGTCTTCAGGGCACATGGCCGCAGGTATCCCGGCGACAGAACAGGCGTTAACGAGATTTGGTCGTATGGACCTGAGAAACAGGAAATCCTTACTTCCTTCATAAATCTGAGATATCGTCTTATGCCATATATTTACTCATTATCAGCCCGGGTGACAAATGAAGGATATACCATAATGCGGGGGTTACCATTTGATTTTCCGGAAGATACTATTGTGTATGACATCACTGACCAGTTTATGTTTGGAGAGGAATTTCTGGTTTGTCCTGTTACCGATCCCGGTGTTGAATACCGCAGGGTATACCTGCCTGAGGGATGTCAGTGGTATGATTTCTGGACAGGGCAAAGATATGAAGGAGGGCAGTACCTGGATGCTTATTCCCCGATCCATCTGATACCGTTATTTGTTAAAGCGGGTTCCGTTGTTGCGATGGGTACTGTTATGCAATATGCTGATGAAAAGTTTCCCGACCCCCTTGAAGTAAGAATTTATCAGGGAAAGGACGGGAAATTTATATTATACGAAGATGAAAATGACAATTTTAATTATCTGAAAGGAGCATTCAGACATACTCCGTTTATCTATAATGACAGTGAAAAAACCTTTAAAATCGGACCCGCCACGGGAACATATCCGGGATGCCCTGCCGAACGGATTATTCAGGTAGTAATAGTTGGAGATAGTCATGGTGTGGGAGTGGAGGAGGAAAAAAATGCCGGTAAAACAGTTGTTTTTACAGGGAAGGAGATGGTAATGAAAATTTCTCCTGAGAGTAACGAACTTGAAATAAGAAAAATCAATGTTGAGTTGAATAAACGATAAGGTATATTATTATGTATTTATTAACGAAAATTTCCGGCAAAATAGCCCTTACAGGGATAGCTTGTATTTCTTTGTTTTTTTTCAGCAATTGCAACAGGCAGAGTCTACTTCCGGTAGATTACGTGGATCCTTTTATTTGCACTCAGGGTGATCATGGCCATTGGCTTCCTGCTGCCCTTGTCCCTTTTGGAATGGTTGAATTATGTCCGGATACATATCCGGGTAGTCTGACAGCTCATGGTGACCTGGCACATTCAGGATACGATTATTCTGATGAGCATATCCGTGGCTTTAGTCATCTGCACAGAGGGAGTTCAGGAGGCGGGAGAATACATGACCGGGCCGGATTAATATCCGTTGTGCCGTTCATTAATGACCCTCAGGATACTTTCTTCATCAATCCCGTCCTCAGGATCGAAAAACATGCGGAAAAAGCCGGAGCGGGTTATTATTGTGTACATCTTACAGAGGATGATATTATGGCTGAGCTGACCGCTACATCTCTAACAGGTCTGCACAGGTATACCTTCCCTGATAACGGAACGCCAAAGATTTTTCTTAATACAGGCAAACGAGGTATGTCAATGTCATCTTCCCTTGTTAATCAAAATACCATAGAAGGGCAGGTAAGTAATAAATTCTTTGTAATGCAGTTTAATGCACCGGTCGAAAGATCTTTCGTATGGACAGGCAAAGAATTGCTGGAGGGCAGCTCAACAGGTAATCAGCCCGGAGGCGGATTGGTTTTTGAATTTGCTGATTTAGAGAATAATATATTATTAATTAAGGTTGGAGTTTCACTTACCGGTGTAGATGGAGCCAGAAAAAATCTTGAAACCGAAAACCCGGACTGGAACTTTCAACAGGTCAAAGACAACGCGAGAAATCACTGGAATGATATTTTGTCGGGTATTCAGGTTAACGGGGGAACTGAGGAAAATAAGACAATTTTTTATACAGCTCTTTATCACACTTGTTTTTTACCCACTACCCTGACCGATGTTGATGGAATGTACCCCGGCATTGATCAAAAAGTTCATAAGGCAAAAGATTATATACACTATGGAGGTTTTGCATTCTGGGATTCTTTCCGTACAAAGTATCCTCTTTATAGTCTGTTCGTTCCTGATATTTACCGCGACATCGTTTTATCCCTGCGTGACTTGTATGAGCAGGCAGATAACTGGGGTCCTTTTCCGGAAACCGACCATCCTCCCCATGGTGTATTGTTTAAAGCGGCAGGTAAAAACAGGTATTCTGTTCATAATTCGTGTCGACATGAACACATGTTAATGGTGATGACGGATGCTTATTTTAAAGGGCTTTTTGATATCGATCTGAAATCTGTCTATCCTTACATTCGTAATGAGGCAATGTTGCAAATGCCTGAACGGTATGATTCTACCGGATATATTCCTGCACGTCCCGATCAGACAGGTGAATACAGTTGGGATAACTGGTGCGTAGCGCAGTTGGCAAAGGAGTTGGGCAATGAACAGGAGTATAGCTATTTCATGAAACGTTCAGAATACTGGAGAAACACATGGGATCCCTCAATAAGGTTTTTCCGTGCACGTGCCGCCAATGGTGCATGGCTCGATTTTCCGGAAGATCCGACAGTTAATCGTGAAAAATACACCTATGAAGGTAGTAAATGGCACTGGAGATGGAATGTAATACATGATGTTCCTGCATTAATTGAAAAATTCGGGGGTGATGAGGCATTTAACAAAGAACTGGAATATTTTTTCGACAACGACCTGTATACCGCAGGTAACCAGATTGACCTTCAGGCACCTTTTCTTTTTAATTTTGCAGGAGCGCCATGGCTGACACAAAAGTGGGTACGGAAGATACTTACAGAACCTATTCTCCAAAAATACGGTACGCACGACTTTTTCCATGAACCAATCTTTGGACGTGTTTATAAATCCACTCCTGACGGATACCTGCTTGAAATGGATTGTGATTACGGATGCATGGCTGCATGGTTTGCAATGAGTGCAATGGGATTATACCAGGTCCTCCCGGGTGATCCTGTGTATCAGATCACTGCACCTATATTTGATAAAGTGATCCTTTCCCCCGATACGAAAATATACTCCAGGAAACCCTTCACCATTCTTGCAGAAAATTTAACTGAGGAAAATATTTACATTCAGTCGGCCGAATTAAATGGAAAACCATTGAACCGCTCATGGATCAGGCATGAAGAGATTATAAACGGGGGAAAACTTGTTTTTAAAATGGGGGCTGCCATAAATAAAGACTGGGGGGTTACTGCTGAATAAGCATCTTTTTTGATAACAATAGTTCGTTATGTTTTTATATTGCGCTGATAATGAGCATTTTGGCAACTCGGTTACAAATTACTTATATTTTTAATAATCAACATATTGCGCCTTTGCGCCTCTGCGTTTTTTTAATTTAACGAACTATTGTGATTAAGAGGACAGAAAAAATTACGATATCTCTAATAGTAAGTGCGTTAGCCTTATTGCTTGTTTTTTTTCACAAGCAAAACACATTTTTATTAATTAAAGTGGTTAAATTTACTGATCTTTCAGGTTAACATATATTTTTATCAGGTTGAACAATAACTCATATAGTGATGAAAAAAAATCTTAAATTATTAGTGCCAATTTTATTTCTGGCGTTTTTATCGGGTAACCTGTTCGCAGATGTAAAACTCCCGAAAATCTTCAGTTCGAATATGGTTCTCCAGCAGGGAATTGAAATTGCCGTCTGGGGCTGGGCTGACAGAAATGAAAGTATTACTGTATCGATGAACGGTACCACGGTAAAAACCAAAGCCGGTAAAAACGGCTCCTGGTCAGTAAGACTGCCGGCAATGGATTATGGAGGTCCTCATACACTTACCGTTAAAGGAAAAAATATGGTTGAATTCACTGATGTTTTAATAGGTGAGGTATGGATATGCTCCGGGCAGTCAAATATGGCATGGACAGTTAAAAACAGTAATGATCCGGAAACTGAGATAGCTTCTGCTGATTATCCTCAGATCAGGCTTTTTCAGGTACCTCTGCGAATGTCAGAAGTTCCTCTCAATGATATTGAGGAAGGAGAATGGAAAGTATGCACACCCGGCACTATTCCTGATTTTTCAGCTGTTGCCTGGTTCTTTGGCAGGGAACTTCATAAGAAACTGAATGTGCCCGTTGGATTAATACAAACTGCCTGGGGCGGCACTGTCGCTGAAACCTGGATAAGTGCACAGACAATAAAAAATGATCCTGATTTTGCTGGAAAACTTCAACAATTGAAGGACATTGACATTGCTAAGGAAGCGGAGATGGAGATGAAGAGGGTCAGAGAATTGCTCGGAGGTGATTTACCCAGGCAGGATCTCGGGATAGTGGATGACGTTCCGGTATGGGCTGCCATTGACCTGAATGATAGTGACTGGCGGACTATAAAGGTTCCCGGTGTGTGGGAAGATCAGGGCTATGATATTTTTAACGGAGCAGCCTATTATCGCTGTGAGATCATTCTCTCCCCTGAACAAAGCAGTAAAAATGCGGTACTCCATCTGGGAATGGTTGATGATGATGATATTACCTGGATGAATGGTATCGAAATCGGACAAACAAATGGTCATAATGTCATAAGACAATATTTTATTAAATCTGAGGTATTAAGACCGGGAAAGAATGTGCTGACAGTAAGGGCATTTGATAAAGGCGGTCTTGGGGGTATATGGGGTGATGCCGGCGACCAGTACCTGTTAATTGGAGATGAAAAGCTGGATCTCCCGGGAGAGTGGAAATTCCGTTTTGGCAGACCGTTCATTACCCGGGGATATACTCCCAATGCATATCCCACACTCCTGTTCAACAGTATGATACATCCATTGATCCCCTATGGAATAAAAGGCGCTATATGGTACCAGGGAGAATCGAATGCCAACCGCGCATTACAATACCAGCGGATTTTTCCTGCTCTTATCAACGACTGGCGCTCACACTGGAAATTGGGAGATTTTTCTTTTATCTGGGTACAACTTGCCAATTACAAAAAACCTGCTGATGAGCCTGGTGAAAGCACATGGGCTGAACTCAGGGAAGCTCAGACAATGACACTGAAACTTCCCAAAACAGGTATGGCTTCAGCTATTGATATTGGTGAAGCCAACGATATTCATCCCCGGAATAAACAGGATGTAGGGAAACGCCTTGCTTTGAATGCACTGAAAATAGAATACGGTAAGGATGTTGTCCATCAGGGGCCGATGTTTAGCTCGGTTAAGTTTATCGAAGGAAAAGCTTATGTGACATTTGACTGTACCGGCAGTGGATTGAAGGTTAATGACCGCTATGGCTATATAAACGGATTTACAATTGCCGGTGCTGATGGTAAATTCTATTGGGCAAAGGCACGTATCGCCAGTGTAAACCAGGTTGAAGTTTATAGTGATGAAGTGCCTGAACCGGTGGCAGTAAGGTACGGATGGGCAGATAATCCGGACGACCTGAACCTTTATAATAAAGAAGGCTTGCCTGCGAATCCTTTTCGTACGAGGTAAATTTATAATTTAAAACTGCACCTTTGGCATTTGCGTTTTTTTTCACTTGTAACTTTACGTTTTTTCTTTCGCTGGGATCCTTCATGCTTTATCTCTCACAAAACGGCAGACAAAAGAAGTGGGGGAGGGTGTTACATATCCGCAATTAATCAGTTAAAATATTCAGAATTATTGTAACTTAACTAAATTAAACTTTGTCACATGCAAACCACTTTAAACACAATCAAACCTTTGCCAAGCAAGTTTTTCCTTTTTTTACTGATTTTTCAGGTTTTTATAGCATCTTCCTGCCGGAAACATGATCCCAGCCAGGGATGGACTACATATCGCTATGATAGCCGGAG
>CAYVTV010000203.1:0-7591 GCA_964454295.1 uncultured Bacteroidaceae bacterium | reverse complement strand
TCACTAGATGGTCGGTTGGCGGGGGGTTCCAGCCAGGCACCACTCTGCCTTCCTTATCGTATAAATAAATCTGCCTGTTTTCACCTGCAATGCATATCCGGATATTTCCATCGCCTTCATAATCAAACAGGGCCAGTCCGTTACTTGCAGGTGACCGAAGTGTATGCGGGTATTTTTCAACAAAGTTACCGTTTCTGTCAATGAGATAAATTTTATTCCTGGTATTAAACAAATATTGAAGTCTGCGGTTTTTATAATAATCTATCTGGTATATTTCGCTCAGGATATTCCCTTCGAGCTGTATCTTCCATAAAATCCTGCCTGCGTCACTTATGAGATAAAGCTGATGCTTTGCATCCTGTACCATAATTTCCTTGCCTCCGGTGGTGTGATTTGTAACAATTGCCGGTTTCATGTTTAAAAAGGTATCCAGTTTACTCTGCCATACAGTGTTAACATGTTCATTAAAATCTCTGGAAAAGTTCATGAACATTCGTGTATAAAAGAGATCATCCGAGCAGTTTGCCTGTAGTGTAAATGCGGTGAATTTCCTTAGTGTCTCTTTATGTTCATTATAAAATTCAAATGATTTTTCTGTCATTTCAGCGGATAATGCACCTGCCGATCTGAATGGTTCCAGGTATAAAAAGAAGTTTGTCCTGCTCAGCAGGTCTTCCTGTAAGGTTTTGAACTTTTCAGTCTCGGTAATATTTCTGCCCAGCATCAGCTGGTAGGCATAGTCGGCTGTTTCTTCAACAGAATTTCCGAAAATGAGGCAATTCCGGAATACGGTAAAGTAGTCGGCGTCAACATTTTTGAAGAGCTGTCCGAATACCATTCCGGGGATTCCCCCCAGTGGAAGACGGTAGACATCGATACCGCTCTGGTTGTCAATTTTCCTGTAGTAATGCAGTTGGGATGCATTGGTCCTGTTTGCATTGGCCCACTGTTTGGCCCATTCTTTCAGCTGGTTTTCGGTATTACTTCCGCTGTGAACTTCAGCGATAAAAAACCGGGAGAATTTATTTCCTTTGTTTAATGTGGCAAGTCCGAATTCACCGGAGATGTTGTTATGGAAGTATGTCAGGAGGTCAATGGAATATGCGGCGTTGATTTCACGTAGTTTTTTGAGGTTTGGCTTCCATAGTTCATATTCCGGCTGGGAAGTGAAGAATGCTAACGGAGATGTAAAATTCACCAGCAGGAAGAGGTTTGCAGAAGCGGGAATAAATTCGGGGAGAATCATCACTGCCGGATTTTGGTCTGAGATAATATTTATTCCTGCTTTCAGGCTGTCGGTTACGGTTATAAATCCATTCAATGAAAGGCTGGATTGGCGAATGTCCAGGTCAAATCCGCCTGAAGCAGCAAAAAGATCTGTTTTTGAGACGGGATGGCTGGTAAAAGCATTAAAAAGATCATCTAAGGAATGGAAGTTGAAGAAGACATTGGCGCTGATATTTTCTGCCACTGTTGCACGGATCCTTGTGTACCTGTGCACAGGGGAGGGTTTTTGTGTTTTCCCGATTGCTGTCAGGGCTTCTTCAATCTGAACAGGTGAGAGACCAAAGATAAAAAGCCCTTTTTTAAAGGCAAAGGTGAAAGATTTAATTCCGGCATCAGTGTTAAGGTGAATTTCATATATACCGGCTCCTTCGAATTTCCTGTTGCTGATGGTTTCTGTTTCTCTCATTCCCTTTAACGCCTGGATTAAAATATTATCCTGCCGCCGTATCATTTGCCGGCTAATGAATACCGGGGTAAAATTTCCATCGGGCTCTTTATTCAGTGCAAGGATAACTTTCCCTGTAAACAGAAGCCTGATTTGTTCCTCTCTGGCCTGAAGATCTTTAAAAAACCTTATCAGCGAGTCGGCTTCACTGATTCCCGGAATGGAGTTCATATCATTCCAGATGTCGTTATCTTCTGTTAAAATATTTATAAAAGAATGAAAATGTGAAGTTTCGATAAAAAAAACATTTCTGGCGGTTATGGCTGCGGAAGGATCGGTTTTACCGGGATCATAACTTTTCAGCTTAAGGTACCCCAGCAGGATTGAAGCAACTAAGACTACCGGAAGAATATATTTTATATATTTAAATATTGAAAACATCAGTAAAATATTATAATAGTTAAACTGAGATTCATTGGAATGATTTTTGTGTCTCGTTTCATTTGCTCAAACATTATATGATGGACTTATCCGGGAAAAGATCATTACTTATATTTATTTTCCTTCTTTCAGGTTTTGTACTGCACAGCCAGGTAATTACTGTTTTCAGTGAAAGAACACGTGAACCTGTGGTTAATGTTGCCCTTTTCAATTCCACACGTACCGTTTCCACATTAACAGATAATGATGGTAAAGCAAATATCTCAATTTTTAGAGAGAATGACAGTATTTTTTTTCAACATCCAACATATAATCCAATAGTTTTTTTGTATCAGGACCTGAGAGACAAAAAAGCTATCTTTCTGGTAAAGCGGGTGGTTCCTATGGATGAGTTTGTTATTTCTGCCAGTAAGTCAAGAGAGTACAGGAAGGATTTACCTTATATGATAGATATCATTAGTGAGTCGGATCTATCGGTTTACCAGGCGCAATCATCAGCAGATATACTTACTGCAACAGGTAATATTGTTGTGCAAAAGTCTCAGGGGGGAGGCGGTAGTCCTATACTAAGAGGGTTTGAGGCGAATAAAATACTGCTTGTAGTCGACGGGGTAAGGATGAATAATGCCATCTACCGCAGCGGTCATCTCCAGAATTCCATTACGATTGATCAGGCTGTACTTGACAGGATTGAGGTGATATATGGTCCCACTTCCCTGATATATGGCAGTGATGCGCTGGGAGGTGTAATACATTATTATACACGGGAACCGAGGTTTGCCGATACTGACAGGAAGGTTTATTCCAATGTGCGGGCTTCTTCGCAGGTTTCCACGGCAAACGGGGGAATGGTTAATCATCTGAGTATAAATGCAGGGTTGAAGAATATTTCTTTTTTAACCTCCCTCACGGGGAAAAATCTGGGTAATGTACGGATGGGTAAAAAGATAAACCCGTATTATGGTGATTACGGAAAGCTTATGCATTTTGTTGAGCAGGTTGAAGGCAGGGATACAACAGTTGAAAACCAGGACCCTTACATACAGGTTAATACAGGTTATTCGCAATACGACTTTTTACAAAAGATAAGATATGCTCCTTCCGGAAATCTTGAGTTACTGTTGAATGTTCAGTATTCCACCTCTTCAAAAATACACAGGTTTGATGAACTGAATGATTACAGGGGAGCAGATATGAATTATGCGGAGTATTATTACGGACCTCAGAACCGGTTACTTGGGTCACTGAAGACACTGGTAAGGAAGGAAAATTTCTTTTTTACCAGCATGACGACAATAATTGCCTACCAGAGGATCGATGAGGACAGGATAAACAGAAGGTTCAGGTCGGCGGAACGGTTATTCCAGGAAGAAGATTTACAGGTCTATTCCCTGAATATGGATTTTTTAAAGTACAGAAGATACAGTCACAGGTTGCATTACGGTATAGAGATGACATATAATGATCTCCTCTCCGGCTCATGGTATGAGAATACAGAAAGTGGTGTGATCACGCCTGCTCAGACCCGGTATCCGGGGGGTGGGAGTGAAACAATGTCGGCAGCTGCCTATGCGAGTTACAGATGGGTTCCTTCTGAACGGTATGTTTATTCTGCCGGATTACGATACCATTATGGCCTGATGAATTCATCGTTTATGGAAGGATTTATGCCATATGATGAAATTACCATTTCAAATGATGCGCTTACAGGAAGTATCAGCATGGTATTTAATCCGGGAAGTAACTGGCAGTTTAGTGCTATAGTTTCCAGGGGTTTCAGAAATCCTAATGTTGATGATTACGGGAAGGTGAGGGCAAAGGATAACCTGGTTACCGTTCCTAATCCTGAACTTAGTCCTGAATATACATGGAATGTGGAAGCAGGAATAAACAAGGAGATAGAGGGATATCTTAAATTCAGTATCAGTGGCTGGCACACCTGGCTAAAAGACGCCATTGTCAGAACCGACTTCCGTATTAATCATTCAGACAGTCTGTATTACGATGGGGAATGGTATGGGATCATCACAAACTCCAATGCAGGAGAAGCCTATATCAGGGGTCTTTCGCTCAGTGTCATCTCTGACATACATGAGAAAATACTGATCAGGAGCAGCCTGAACCTTACTGAAGGATGGAACAAAACGGATGATGATCCCCTGGGGCATATACCTCCGCTATTTGGGCGTACAGAAGTTTCTTATAACGACAATAAATTTCATGCAGCCATTTTTTCTGATTATAACGGATGGAAATCTATTGACAAGATGTCTTCCTTTGGGGAGGATAATGCGGAAGAAGGTACAGAGCACGGATTTCCGGGGTGGGTAACTTTAAATGCAAGAACAGGATACCTGATAAATGATCAGATAAGGATACAGTTTGCTGTTGAAAATATCCTGGACAGGCTATATAAGCCATTTGCATCTGCAGTGGCTGCACCGGGAAGGAATTTCATTATCACTATCAGGGCAGATATTTAGCCGATAATAAGTTTTCGCAGATTTTCGTTAATTTTGTCGCAGATTGATAAGGTAAGGGTAATTTGTTAATATTATGAACTATTGGTATAAAAAAGAGAGTAATTTAAGTTAATAATTCATGGCATTTCTCAGGTTAGTTTTAATAGGATTACTTATTTACCTGGTTATTAAAATAATAGGACGTATATTATTTTCCTGGATATATATTACCGGTGAGCGGGGAAATAATTCCGGATCGGATCCGGGAAGCAGAAGAAAGAAAGAGGGGGATACATCAGTAGAGGATCCGGGCAGGGACAAGAGTAAGATCATCAGCAAGGATGAAGGGGAATATATAGATTATGAAGAGATAAAGTAAGCCTGTCATTAAGGTTGTTCCTTAATTTTTTTTGCAAGGCTGGTGGCAAAAACGAAATCATTAAGTTCGGAACAGGTTGTGTGCATAATATCACTATTACTTCCTTCCCATAATTTTCTTCCCTCGTGAATAAAAACCACCTTTTCGCCGATTTCAATGACACTGTTCATATCATGAGTATTCACAATGGTTGTCATGTTATATTCTTTTGTAATATCGCTGATGAGGTTATCAATGACAATACCGGTCTGGGGGTCGAGGCCTGAATTGGGTTCATCGCAGAAAAGGTATCTGGGATTTAATGCAATGGCCCGGGCGATGGCCACTCTTTTTTTCATTCCCCCGCTAAGTTCTGAGGGGAATAAAGTATTGGCGTTATGGATATTAACACGACTGAGACAAAAATCAACGCGGTTAAGTTTCTCTTTCCGGGTCATGGTAGTGAACATGTCGAGCGGGAACATTATATTTTGTTCGACCGTTAATGAATCGAACAGAGCAGCGCCCTGGAAAAGCATTCCTATTTCTTTTCTTATTTCTTTTTTTGCATTAAAAGAGAGGGTATTATAGAGCCTGTCATCGAACCATATTTCCCCTTCGTCAACACTATGAAGGCCTACTATTGATTTCAGCAGTACTGTTTTTCCGGAGCCACTCTGTCCGATAATAAGGTTTGTGATGCCTTTGGTGAATGTAACGGATATATCTTCCAGAACGACGGAAGTGCCAAAACGTTTGCTTATTTGCCGGACTTCGATCATGAAAGTATAAGTTTTGTCAGTATAAGGTTAGCGAGCAGCACCATTATACTACTATAAACCACTGCTTTAGTACTTGCGCGACCTACTTCGAGTGATCCTCCCTGTACAAAATATCCCTGGAATGCAGACATGGTAACAATGATAAAAGCGTAAAAAACGGTTTTTGTTACAGCATAAGATATATAATGCGGATAAAAGATATATTGAATACCATAAATATAATCGGACGGAGATACCACTTCGGTGAATATACAGAGCACATAACCTCCAAAAATACCGACGAACATGCTTAATAAGGAAAGTATGGGGAAGAAGAAAACGGCTGCAACTATCTTGGGAAGAATAAGGAAACTTGCTGAATTTACTCCCATGATCTCGAGGGCATCAATTTGTTCTGTAACTCTCATAGTTCCTATTTCAGAGGCTATACTTGAGCCTACTTTGCCTGCAAGAATAAGGGCAACCATGGTGGAGGAGAATTCCAGGAGCAGGGAGTCACGTACTGTTACACCAACAAGGTAACGTGGCAGCAGCGGGTTTTCCAGGTTATAATTAGTTTGAATTGTGATAACAGCCCCGACAAAAACAGAAATTATGACGACAATGCCAAAAGAGTTGATCCCTACATTCTCAATTTCACGTAAAAATTGTTTATAATAGATGTTAAATTTTTCCGGCCTGGCAAAGACTTTTGCTAAGAGGATAAAATAGTTGCCTGCTGCGGTTAAAAATTTCATGCTCAAATTTACCTTAAAATTTGAAATAGTTAAAAACAAAACTAATTAAAATGTGTTAGAATTCAGAATGGCTGAAGTCTTTTCTGTTAGTTCCATTTCGCATATATATGATGAACCGGAAAAATCGCACAATTGGGTTGATAAAATCCGGCAGGTATTTATGTTAATTAAAAAAATGAGTATATATTTAGGTGTTGTTTACAGCAATAGTTCGTTAAATTAAAAAAAAACGCGAATTCGCAAAGGCGCAATAATTTGTATGTCAACAGTATAGGTAATTTATGCCCGAATTGTTAAAATATTCATTATCAACGCAATATAAAAGCTTAACGAACTATTGTTACAGATAAAGGTTAATAATTACATATTCACAATAAGTTATAATTGTGCGAAACATTAGTATATAAAATTAAAAGAAAAAAACAGGATATGAGCAATAAGTATTGTATTATTATGGCAGGAGGTATCGGGAGCCGTTTCTGGCCATTAAGCAGATCGGGTAAGCCCAAGCAGTTTCTTGATATTCTGGGAGTTGGAGAGTCGCTTTTACAATCCACATACAGGCGGTTCAGGAAGATAATACCGGCAGAGAACATTCTGGTAGTTACGAATATTGAATATGGGCAACATGTAAGAGAACAGCTGCCTGAGATACTTGATGAGAATGTTTTACTGGAGCCCTTAAGAAGGAATACGGCACCCTGTATAGCATATGCGGCGTATGCCATTCTTAAGAAAGACCCGGATGCGGTGATGGTTGCTGCTCCCTCGGATCATTTGATCATGAGAGAGGATGAGTTCATTGAGAGAGTAGAGGAGGGATTGAATTTTGTTATTTCACATAATGTACTCCTTACTATGGGAATAAAGCCTGACAGGCCTGAAACCGGTTACGGTTATATACAGGCAAACGGGGGTAAGGTGATTGAATTTGGGAAGTCTGTTTTTCGTAAGGTAAAAACCTTTACTGAAAAACCGAATGAGGAGATGGCAAGGGTGTTTGTTAACAGTGGTGAATTTTACTGGAATTCGGGTATTTTTTTCTGGTCTGTCAGAGAGATTATTGCGGCCTATGATAAATTTTTACCGGAGATAGGAAATTCGTTTAAGGCGGGGATGCTCATATTTGGAACAGAGGA
>CAYVTV010000202.1:0-7641 GCA_964454295.1 uncultured Bacteroidaceae bacterium | reverse complement strand
ATTTACTTTGAAAATAGAATTTATGAAACTGACACAGTTAAGTGAACACTCCCGTTTTAACGCGTCCCGGTGTTCTAACGCGTCCCGTATTTTATAACCAATCTCCCACGTTTTAACCGGTCTCCCGTGTTCCCGTGATATCGCAATTACTCACACAACCATCCACGTAACCACTCAACCACTCAATCACTTAAACCGGGCCCTGGCCGCCAACGCTGCCCCTACAATTCCCGCCTCATTCAGGTACTGTGCAGTCACAACCTTTGCTCTTGTATGCAGAAGTTTCAGGAACATATCTTCTTTTTTCGAAGCTCCACCTCCGAGTATTATGAGATCCGGCCAGATCAAAAACTCTAAGCGTTGAAGGTATTCATCAAACCTGCCGGCCCAATCTTCCCAGCTTAGATTCTGATTTTTCCTGGCAGCATCGGAGGCATATTTTTCAGCATCATCACCTTTAAGGATAATGTGGCCAAGTTCCAGATTAGGCACCAACTGTCCGCCTGAAAATAAAACTGTTCCCAGACCAGTGCCGATGGTTATCAGCAATACAACACCCTTATGACCGGCACCTGCTCCGAATTTCATCTCAGCCATCCCGGCAGCATCGGCATCATTTACGACATGAGCAGGACACCCTGTAGCATCTGTAATGAGTTTGTTTATATTAGTATTCATCCATCCTTTATCAACATTCGCAGCGGTTACCACTGTGCCATTCAGTACCACACCGGGAAACCCTCCTCCTATTGCCCCCTTCCAGTCAAAGTGAGCAGCAATCTTACGGATAACTTCAGCCACTGCTTCAGGAGTGGAAGGTTCAGGGGTTGGAAGCCGGTACCTCTTAGTCAGTAATTTCCCTTTTTTCGTGTGCACGATAGCTCCCTTTACACCTGAACCTCCGATATCAATTCCAAGAATTTTTTTATACTTCATAACAAAATAGTTTTAAGATTTGAAGTGGAAAAATAGTAATTATTTTTTATAGTTTTTCAAATCAAGGGTGATTGATTATTCTTTAATAAAACTGCTTTCATCATTGGTATCTCCAATTCCCTTATACCTGGCCTTGCGCGGATAAGGGAACACAGGTCTGGTCATAATAGATTTTCCCTCCTTTTTCTTTGTGAGAATAACTCTTTCCGGTGGATTGTTATTTTCAACCCAATCTCTTATTAAAGCAAGCCAGTCAGCATGATCAGGACCTGAACCTCCACCACAGTGAAGTACGCCGGGGAGTATAAATAATCTCAGATAATCTTCTATCTCAGGATCATTTTCCCGGGCTTCTTCATAATGCTCTATTGAAGTAAACGCTGACAAAGCAGGATGAATCTACCATAATAAATCCTTCTTCCATGTACATTGACCTGAAATCCCTGATCCGGTGAAATGTCAGGTAATTTGCATCATGTGCATTTTTTGCACCTCCATACTCATCATCGTAAGCCGTCCTGCATACCGCAATTATGTCATCACCCTCGAAAAGCCAGTCAACATATTGAAATGCATGGTTATAAATATCAGGGTGATACAGGATCACAGACTTAATCTCCCAGTGATGCAGATCATCCGAACAGACCAGGACAAGCGTATTGCGTATACGGTCTGAGTGTGCAAGTCCTTTATGTTGTTCAGGAACATAATTTGTCAGAGTCCAGTATTTATCAGACATTGAATCATAACGTATTGTAAACTTTTTATCACCTCCGGGGAAGGTTATAAAACCATTTTTGGGATTGAAAGACGCTTTCTTCCCTTTTTTATTAACGCTGATAATTGCTGCTACATCGCCGGTTGCCGGACCCGGTTCCCTGATAAAATTAACCCTGAGCAGGCATGCTATGTTACCCCGGCGTGTTTGAACAACGTTACCCTCCAGCCATGCACGGGTCTGATCCTCCAGCCATTCCTGCCGGCGTTTTACAACATTGGTAACAGTCCAGCTGTCGCGCCTGAGAACATCCGAACCAACAGAAGCACTCATCACAAATGATGCATAATGCGGACCTCCCCACTCACTCCCTTTCTGTGAAGCCGCCCCTGAAGCATTTTCCATAGCCCGCCATATCCTTCCATCATGAAACAATACAGGTACGGGAGCCGTATGATACTGTCCCTCCAGTAAAAGACCTGTGTTACCATCAGCGGGTCTGGTCCATGTTCTTCCCTCATCGTCAGATCGCATAATGACTGTATTCCCATGATGTTTATCCGTCCCGAAAAGATATACTGCACTGTTGTATGTAAAGATGGAAGCCCAGAACATTCCTTTCACCGTGCTGATCCTGCTCCAAGTCAGCCCGGAATCATCCGAACGGAAAACATGTGTAACAGCGGATTCCCATTCTGATGAACCCGGTCCGAATTCACTGTGTTTGGCCAGATAAACTCCATCTGCGATAACAGCTATTCCCGGACAACCTATATATATGCCGGAAGATGCCGGAGAATGATTAATTATGGAACCCGGAACTTCTGATTTGTTTATGTCCTGTGCTGATAATGCTGAGCTGGTTAGTAATACGCTAAGAATAAGATGAAATTTATACATAGTAAAAGTTCGTTAAATTAAAAAGAGACGCAAAGGCAAAGAGGCACATAACGCTGATTATTAACAATATAAGTAACTTAACCGTGAATTGTTAAAATAATCGTTTTCAACGCAATATAAAAAATACAACGAACTAATAGATATAGATCAGCCGGAAAATTTCAGAAAAAAACGGGAAAATGGTGATTTATATCACCATTTTTGAAAAGCAGTAACCGGAAAAAACTTATGGAAGAAGAAAAATGAATATTAATTAAGACAGATATGGTGTATTAATTTTACAAATTCCTACACTTTAAGTCTTAGTACTTGAATTGGGTGAGTAAAGAGAATAGAAGCAGTATTACCCCTCCTGTTCCACAACCTCTCCCCTTATCCAGAGTATCGTCTTCGGATTTTTCGGGTCATTACTGATAACAGTAATGGTTTTGGTCTGGTTCCCTCGTTGGGAAGCCGAATTAAACGTGGTTTTAATTTTTCCCGTTCCCCCGGGAGGTATTATTTTATCGGAAAGCATGGTGGCCGTACAACCGCAGGCAGCTGTGATTTTCCGGATAATAAGATCAGATTTGCCTTCATTTTTAAATATATACTCATAATCCATCGTTTTGCCTTTCTCCATCTTACCGATATTGAAGGTAGTTTCTTCAAATACGATAGAAGGAGCATCATTAAGCTGCTCTTCGGTGAGATGATCGAAGGACTCCTCAATATTGGCACTCACAATAAAAGTATATGTTCTGTCTGTTTGCCCGTTAACAAACACATTCATCCTGTCGATCAGGAAACCCCAGTCGCTTATTTTTGATGCATCATAAGTTACTTCAACGATTCCCCGTTGCCCGGGTTCCAGCCGTGGAGGATTAAGATTTACATTAAGGTGTGCAGGTACATTCCTGATCTCTGTATTTATGGGCTGGTCGGAATGGTTAATGATCTCATTTACAACGCTTTTTTGTTGTCCACTGAATACGGTTCCCATGCTTACATGATTGCTCTTCATCCTGAGAGCGCCCATAGAATAACGAAATTCATCCTCAATGGTAAGGGGTTTGGGAATGACGTTCCCTGTAATTCTCAGAATAACTGACCCGGGGGCAGCATTGGATATTACATTAATTGTTTTGTCAAATCTTCCGGGCCGGCCTGAAGGATTATAGGCTGCACTGACAAAGCCCTTTCCTCCCGGCATTACAGGCTCACGACTCCAGGAAGGAGCAGTGCACCCGCAGGAAGCTGTAACATTGTGAATAATGAGCGGCTCCCCCCCTGTATTGGTAAACTCAAAACTGTGAGAGGCAACACCCGCCTCTTCTTTAATATCCCCATAATTCCAAACCGTTTCATTAAATGAAATACTGGCTGCTCTCTGCTGACTTAATAATAATGGCATCAAAAAAAACAAAGCCGATAAGGTGAAAAATAAATTCTTCATTTGTTGAACTATTTTAAAAAATCATTGTATACATATCACAACACAATTATTATGCCGGACAAAATTACTAATTACTTCATCCGTTATACGAAATTTTCTGTTAAAATGTTGCATTACCCAAAGTGTTTTGAAAAACTCATAAAAATAACGAAATATTATTAACTTAGTCCCTTGTTTTGATTATGATGAGGAGGAGCCTTACATATTATCTGCTTTTATTTTTCACCTTCCTTTGCAGCTTTCCCGTATCTTCCCAGTTTTACAACGGACATCAGATGAATTTCGGGAAAAACAGAGTGCAGTATGGCACTTTCTACTGGAAATTTTACCGATTCGACCGCTATGATGTTTATTCCTATGAAGAAGGAACAGAACTTTCGCTTATCGTTGCAGATATTGTGGAAAAAGAACTAAGCAGAATTGAAAGGTACTTTGACTATAACTTCGAACGGAGATTGATATTTATCACCTATCACAAACTTTCCGACTTCCGCCAGAGCAACATCGGACAGGACCTTAATGAAGAGGAGGCATCCAACACAGGTGGTGTAACGCGTATCATTCAAAATAAAATATTCCTCTATTACGAAGGTGATTATCAGAAATTAAAACAACAGATCACCCAAACCATTGCTGAAGCCCTGATTTATGAAATGCTTTACGGCAATGATTTTAAGAATAATTTTACAAGTTCAACCCTGATGAATATCCCGGAATGGTATCTTAAAGGGCTGATTTCATATGTATCAAATCCATGGGATTTTGAAATTGAAAACAGGGTAAGGGACGGGATCATCTCCGGGAGATATGAAAAATTCAACCGCTTATCCGGCGTGGATGCCTTGTATGCCGGTCATTCCTTCTGGAAATATGTGGGGGATATGTACGGCGAATCTGTAATACCAAGCATTCTGTATATCACAAGGATACATAAGAATACCAACAGGGGATTTCTTTATGTGCTGGGGTTCCCAATGAAAGAACTGTCGAATGACTGGCTCGGCTATTATATCAATATGTTCACTGATGCAGAAAGTTTGGGTGAACTTCCTTCAGATGGAAAAATACTAAAGAAAACAAAGAAGAAAAGAGTATATCAACAGGTCAAATATAGTCCTGACGGCCGGCATATCGCATGGACTACCAATGAACTGGGACAATACAGGATTTACCTGCATGACCTGGAGGAAGGGAAAACCCGGAAAATACTTAAACGGGAGCACAGAATAGACCAGATCACTGACTATTCTTACCCCATACTCAGCTGGCACCCTTCCGGTAAAATTCTTGCCTTTATCACAGAAGAAAAAGGTATGTTGAAGTTAAATTACTATACCCTGGAAGACAGGGAATTTTCTGTCAGGAACCTGCTTTTCTTCCATAAAGTGCTCGACTTCTCTTATTCACACGACGGCCTGAAGTTCGTCCTTTCAGCCGTATATAAAGGTCAGGTCGACCTTTATGTTCATGATATCGTATCTTCCACCAATGAAAGAATTACAAACGACCTGGCAGATGATTTCAACCCCAGATTTATAAATAACTCGAAGGAAATTATATTTACTTCCAACCGTAAATATGATGAAATATTTCTAACCGATGACCCTCAGGATAACCTTATGGACCACCATAATGTTTTTGTCTGCAATTATGCACAAAAGGATAATGAGTTAAAGAGAATAACTGAAAGACCCTTTATCAACAGAAAGCTGGCATTTGAGATAAAAAACAACCAGTTTACATACCTGAGTGATGAATCAGGAATTGTGAACCGTTATCATGCCCGGTTCGACAGCACCATAGCTTTCATTGACACCACGATCCATTACAGGTACTTTTCACGCAGTTATCCTTTGACCAATTACAGGAGAAATATCCTCGAACATGATTATGTTCCTTCCCTCGGGAAATATGCAGAGATACTTTTCAACAAAGGGCAATACGGATTGTACAAGGGAGAACTCGACCCATCCGAAAACCTGGCCGGAGAAATAAGGCTTACCCCATTCAGGGAAGAATACTCCCGGACACAAGTTAAGGAAGACAGTATTAGTAATGTGGTTAAACAGACCGTAGCCCTGCAAAATATGGAAGACAACAGGTTTGTCGTGGGAACAGACACCCTGAAACTCGACATTGCCCTGGTGGATATCAACAACTATATCTTTGAAAAGGAAAAACTGAACTACTACAATGAGAAGCTGGCAGGGGAGAACATCCAGCTGGTGCTCGACACGCTGCCGAAACAACAGAGAAGAAGGATGTATATTGACTATGAGACATCATTCTTTCCCAACTTCCTGGTAAACCAGGTGGATTTTAGTTTTTTGAATGCTTCCTACCAGACCTTCACAGGGGGAGCCGTTTATTATAATCCCGGTTTGAACATGATGTTTAAGGTAGGAGCCAATGATCTTTTTGAAGACTACCGGATTATAGGCGGAATGAGGCTGGCAACCGACTTTGACAGCAATGAGTTCCTCTTTTCCTTTGAGAACCTGAAAAAACGGCTTGACAGGCAAATGTTGCTCCACCGGCAGATATTTAAAACATCAACTGAGTATTCGCTTCTTAAAACTATCACCCATGAAGCTTTTTATATTCTGAAATACCCGCTTAACCAGGTAACTGCCTTAAAAGGAAGTGTGATTTTCCGCCATGACAGAACAGTATTTCTTTCCACCGACCTTCAGAATCTTAATGAGAAAGACATTTTTAAACCATGGCTGGGATTAAGAGGGGAATATATCTTTGATAATACGCGTTTCCTGGGAGTAAATTTATATACCGGATGGAGGTACAAGATTTTTGCCGAAGGATATAAAAATGTTATTGAAAAGAAATCGGATCTTATTGTTGTTGGCGTTGATTTCAGGCATTACACCCGTATTCACAGGACATTGATATGGGCCAACCGTTTTGCTGCCAGTTCTTCTGTTGGTAATACACCGCTTATCTATTACCTGGGGAGTGTGGATAACTGGACTAATTTCTCCTCAAGAGTAGAAACCTTTGACCGTTCGATCCCCATAGATTACTCACGCAATTATGCATACCAGACCCTTGCCACAAATATGCGCGGATTTACACAGAATATAAGAAACGGTAACAATTTTGCATTAGTGAATACAGAACTAAGGTGGCCTGTGGTAAGATATTTTGCCAATCACCCCATAAGCAGCAGCTTCTGGAACAATTTCCAGGTCACAGGATTTTTTGATATCGGGACTGCCTGGACGGGAGTACATCCATGGCAGGGTAGAAATGCCTATGATACAGAGGAATATGAAAACGGACCTATACTTGTGGTCATTGATTCAAACAGGGAACCAATTGTGGCCGGATATGGATGGGGCTTAAGAAGCAGGGTATTTGGCTACTTTTTACGACTCGACTGGGCATGGGGTATTGAAAACAGAACCATCCTGCCGAGAATATTCTACCTCTCACTGAACCTGGATTTTTAGTCAGTAAACCACCACCACCCCGAAGGTGGTTTTAAGATACAACCCATTAAAAGAAGGGAAAGTACAATTAAAATTCTTATCATGTTTATATAATCATTTAAAACCAATTAGTACTTAATATGCAACCCAGGGGGCTGTCTCTTAAATGTCTTTAACCACAAAGGACTCAAAGTATGCACAAAGGA
>CAYVTV010000201.1:0-7739 GCA_964454295.1 uncultured Bacteroidaceae bacterium | reverse complement strand
AGGAGAGCAGGCAGGAGATACAGGACAGAAAGCGGAAAGGGGAACTTACCAATGTAGAACTTCTGTCAGGCAAGGGATGGAACCGGTGGAGCGAATTCACCAGCGACCAGATGTACACCTTCATCACCCTGCGGGCACTTTCCGCTTCTCCGCTAATGGTGGGGGGTGATCTGCCGACTATGGATTCTTTCTCCCTTTCGCTGCTAACCAATCGGGAGATGATCGCCTGTAACCAGAATGGAGTCATGGGCAGGCTTGTATATGAAGAAGGTGGTGTTGAGGTATGGAATACCCCTGAAAAGGAAAGCCGGTCGGGTTGGGCTGGTGTATTCAACCGGAACGGTAAGGTAGTGTCGGTACGGCTTACTCTTTCAATGCTCGGACTGGATAAAGTGTCGGAATACCAATTTACCGATATATGGAACCAGCAGGATGTGAGCACGTTGGATGCCCTGAAGATCAATCCGAAGGGTGTGGCATTTATCAGGTACCGGTCTCTCCGACACTGATCCGCCTGGCCATAAATACGGGTCAGGTGTTCGGTACGAGTGTCTATTATTCCTATAATAGTATTCAGTTCTGTGAGGACTATGTCTGAAAGTTCCGGAATGTGCCTTATTCAATACGGGTGCCGATTTCAGGCACATGAATAAAGGATAAGATACTTACTTTTTTATTTCTAATTTTTACACAATATCTTGAATAGAATAAATAAACTATTTATATTTGTATATTGTATACGATAAATAATTGCCCTATACTTCATAAACTCGCTAATAATAAAAACCCTTATGGGAACCAGAATTCTATTTTTAATTACATTTTTTTTGTTTTTTAACATTCATGCAGGAAATACTGAGAATGATCATTATGTGATAATAGCCCTTGATGCTCCTCCTATGGGAAGGGAGGGTATTTATAAAAAAAATAATTATGCGGATATTTTCTGTAATACTTTTTTTTCTTCTGGAAAAAAGAAAAAAAATATCTTTCCAGAGGAAGAGTGGTTAGATTCTTCTCCTGAGCAGCAAGGTGTTAATTCGGATAGAATGATGAAAGCCTTGAATTATCTTAAATCTTCAGTTAATAAGAATGGAATTGATGAAGTAGTAATTGTGCGGAATGGATATGTGATTTTCGAGGGAAGCAATACCGGCAGGGCACATGGAATAGCTTCCTGTACTAAAACATTTACGAGCACTGTTCTGGGTCTCCTCATTGATGAGGGCAGGATTAAACTGGATGATCATGCGGCAGATCATGAACCTTTATTAGCTGAATCTTATCCTGAGGTGACCTTCCGTCATTTTACCACCATGACTTCAGGTTATAATGCTGTGGGGAAAAACCGTTGGGATGGGGGATTAACTGAAGATTGGTCATGGACACCCTATGATCCAGATGAACCATTTTTTGTGCCCGGAACCGTTTTTGCATACTGGGATGAAGCCCAGATGATGTTTGGACGTGTGCTCACAAGAGTGTTAAACAGAACGATGGAAAGTTATCTTAAGGAAAAAATCGGAAATCCTATCGGAATTCAATTTTCATGGAAGGCTGAGGGAGATTTATCAGGTTTGCCAATCAATAATGGATGTTCAGACGTGCGGATCAATGCTAAAGACCTTGCCCGTTGGGGGTGGTTGTTTTTAAATGAGGGGAAATGGGATGGTAAGCAACTGATTAGCAAAAAGTGGGTAAAACTTGCTACTTCCGTTCAGGTTCCGCTTTCCATTCCTGTTGCAGATACTGACAGGAGTTATATTGTCGGACCAGGGTGCTATGGATTTAACTGGTGGGTTAACGGGAAAAAGGCCGATGGTGATCGTAAGCTTCCCGGAGCCCCTGAAGGATGCTATTTTGCCAGCGGGGCAAATAATAACAGGTGTTTTGTTATCCCTGAATGGAATATGGTTGTAGTTAGAATGGGAACGGATGGTAATATTGATGATGCTGATAAAGTGTATGGCACTTTCCTGGAAATGTTGGGTGAGGCTTTGATGGATTGATATTTCCGGCATTCCGGAAGAGGATATAAGGAACGAACGGGTTGCAGAACTTCCGGGAGAAGATGGAACACGCAGTATTACATAGGTATTCATCAGGACCCGGGGTGGTATTGGTAAAGTACATTATTTAATATTTACCGGAAAATAGTGATTCATAATAAATTAAATTAAACATAATTAACATATTTTATGAAGGCAAAGGTTTTATTATTATTCACATTTTTAGTACTGCTATGGATGCCGGGATTCAGGTGCTTTGCACTAGTGTGTGGAAATTCGGTAATAAGCACAAAGATTGTTCCTGATAGCATTCAGATTATAAATGATGCTCACTCTATTCAATCAAATGACACTCTCGGATCAATGACTTTGCATATAATTCCTCAGGCACATATTGATTTATCATGGTGGTGGCGTTATGATCCGAATACTATCCATGTTGTAATTCCGCACACATTGGAAACTGCATTCGAAAATATGGAAAAGTTCCCTGATTATACCTTTACACATACACAGGTTCCTGCCATTGAACCTCTCGAGGAACATTATCCCGAACTTTATTATAAACTTCAATACTATGTACATAGTAAGAAAGCCATTGGCCCGGGTCTTCCAAATCCTTTAGCAAGCGGGAGCAGAGGACGCCTGGCTATTGGCGGAGGTTTTTGGGTTGATATAGACGGGAACCTGCCTTGCGGAGAATCAGTGGTCAGACATATTTTATACGGGAAAAGATGGTTTAAACATAAGCTTGGTATCGACGTAAGAACCGCCTGGCTATGGGATAACTGGACTCATCCCTGGACCTATCCCCAGATTTTAAAGAAATCCGGTATTGATTCTTATATGTACTGGAGAACCACTATCCAGGATGATCATGTATTCTGGTGGGAATCGCCCGATGAATCTAAAATCCTCGTATACAGGCCATTAGCAGAGCATGGGGAGAAACTTCCCCCTAAAGAAACGATTGATGATTACCTTTTGCAGTTACACAGAAATTATGGTATTCGCGATGGGATTACTTTAATTGGAGTGGGAAATCATGGTGGAGGAGCTATAGCTGCTGACGTGGAAAGGATGAAACAGGTTATGCAGGAGCGCAACTTAAATGAACAAAATATATCGAAACCGGCACAGATGATTTTTAGTACGCCAATGCAGTATACGAATGCTATTCTGAAAAACTCAGAAAATTTGCCTGTATTTAAATACGAACTGGAACCTACTATTCGCGGCACTTACACTACCGTTGGCGAAATTAAAAGAGGGCACAGATACAGTGAGAATTTGCTCATGACCCTGGAAAAGTTTTCATCCATTGCTTCCTCAACAGGAATAAATACGTATCCTGAGAATACCATATTTGATATCTGGAAAAAGCTTATGCTTAATCAACATCACGATCCGGTTTCAGGTACTGATATTAATCCTTCTATTGATGATGCTTTGTTAAGATATAAGGAAATTTTAAATACTTCATCAAATTTGATCAACCGGCAATTAGAATTAATAACTGAAAATATCAATACACTCGGTAATGGAATACCTGTTGTCATTTTCAATCCATTATCCTGGCAGAGAACCGATGTGGTGAATGCCGAATTTGAATTACCTGCGGGCAGGGAGCACTTTTCAATTAAGGATCAGAATAATATAGAGATTCCTGTCCAGATCATTAATAAAAGTATAGAGCAGGGAATATGGAAATATCAGGTGATGTTTCTTGCTAAAGACATTCCTTCAATGGGATATTGTACTTACCGCGTAATACCTGAAAGAAAACAACCTGTAAGCATGACTTCAGTAAAAGCGAAAAGATATTATCTGGAAAATGAATTTTTTAGTATACGGATTGATTCCCTGACAGGATGTCTGGCAGGGATAACAGATATGCAAAATAATAGAGAAGTTCTTGATAGAATTTCACACGGTAATATGATTCAGATTATTGATGATTTTGGAGATTCAGAGGGTTTTCTCAAATCCCCTGAGGGTAATTTTGAATTTAACCGTTGGACAGGCCATACAACCGAATTATTGGATTATACAGACATTGAGCTGATAGAAAACGGCCCTGTACGTACAACCATACAAATTAAGAGAGAGTTCCAGCTTGCCAGGTTTACACAACAGATACATTTATATCCCGGGATTGACAGAATTGACTTTGAGATTGCTATCAGATGGCAGGGGAAGAATAAAATGGTGAAGGTGGCATTCCCTCTGAATGTTCAGAATGACAGTGCCACTTATGATATTCCTTATGGAACCATTAAAAGGGTAAGTCAGGGTGAAGAACATGTAGCCCAGAAATGGGTTGATATCTCAGATAACCGGTATGGAGTAAGTTTACTAAATGACAGTCGGTATGGCCACGATATAACAAAAAATACAATACGCCTTAGCCTTTTGCGAAGCCCTGATAAACCGGTTGAAGCTCTTGATAATCAATTTATACATAAGGTTAAATATGCACTTTACCCTCATAAAGGCAGTTGGGACAAAGCTAATGTTATGCAAAAGGGATATGAATTTAATTATCCACTGACCGCTGTAACCGGAAGTATTCATGATGGAATTCTCCCGTCAAAACATTCGTTTATTGAAATATCTCCTGCAAACATGATCATTACGGCTCTCAAAAAGGCTGAAGACTCGGATAATGATCTGGTTTTAAGATTTTATGAAACAGAAGGCACTACTGGTAAAGCAAAAATAAAATTATCACCATTGATGGGAATTGATGCTATTTATAAAATTGACCTTCTCGAAAATGAGCTTGAGAAAATACCTTTTAATACTAATGAAATTGAGGTTCAGGTTGGTAAATTTTCAATAGAAAGTTTTAAATTAATTAAAGATTTATATTAAGATGACAGACCAGAAGAATACTAATCTTAAGTCGGGTACCTGGGGTATTGTTGGTGTCACTGCCTTAGGTGCAGTTATGATGTCTCCTGCCCTTGGCATTTTCGGAAATTTTGGCCCTATTGCATTAACTGCAGGAAATACAACACCTCTGATATATCTGTTAGCTCTTTTAGTGACTCTGCCGACAGCCATAAATTTTGCTATGGTTTCAAAAGAGATGCCTTCATCGGGTAGCGCATACACGTGGTTATGGGAAACCACGAATCCTTTTATCGGTATTTGGATTGGCTGGTTGCTGTTCGGATTTTTTCTTATCGTTGTATTCCTTCAGCCTTTGTTATTCGGGTTGTTTTTCAACGATTTACTAAGGCTGTTAAATGTTGAAGTGAATTACAGTCATTTTGTAATAAGTATCGTGTTAAGTAGTTTGATTGTTGCCTTTTTTACTTACCGGGGAGGGAATGTAAGTGAAAAAGGATCACTGGCTGATTTGTTGATTCAGATGATTCTTGTCCTGGCACTTGCATTAACTGTAATAATATCTGTTATTATTAACAAAAATATTGATACTGCCTCCTTATTATCTTCATCAGCCAGTGGGGGAGGGCTGACAGGGATTTCCCAGGCTTTGATTTTTGGGATTCTTTCATTTACAGGCTTCAATGTAATAGCAAATATGGCAGAAGAAACGAAAAACCCAAAGAAGACTATTCCCCGGGCCATTGTGTTATCATGCATTATCGTTGGTTTGTACTGGATCATTGTCTCATGGGCTTATTTAATAGCTATACCTCTGGAACAAATAAAAGATGCGGTAAGGTCTGATATCGTACCCGTTGTACTTATTGCTAAAAAATTCTGGGGTGTGGGAGATATTTTAATTATACTAACGGGTCTTATTGCCAGCCTGGGGGTATATCTGGCAACGGTTCTGGGATCCAGTCGTGTAATATTTGCCATGGCCAGAGACGGAGCGATGACGCATTCGCTGGGCAAATTAAATACGCGATATCAGACACCATGGAATTCACTGCACATAACATTTGTTTTTACCTTTATCTTTGTTTTGATACCTGCCGCAATATTCGGAATTTACTTTACATATATGTGGTGGGCTAAAGCGGTGGTTTTCTTTATACTTGTTATTTATATTTTTGTAAGTATCGCCAATCCTTTATTTTACTATCGCTTTAGAAAACCTGAATTCAGTATATTCTGGAATGGTATTATGGGGTTGGTTTCCTTAGTAATTAACGGGTATTTATTATATAAGGCTTTCTTTGTTGATTGCTGGAAGGATGATTGGATTAACGGGAAAAGTGTGGTGGTTTTTGCTTTATTCTGGATGGTTACAGGAGTTTTATATGTAATCCGTTTGAAAAGGGGATCACCTGGTTTATTTTTAAAGAAAGCTAATTATTTAGATTTTAACGATAATAAATAATATTTAAAATGAATGAGTTAGAAATTATTTCAAAACTGGCTTTGCAAGGCAAAGAAAAAGAACAGGTACTCGGGAAAATTCACCGTATTGTAAAAACCTGGCGGCTAAAACTTCCGGACGTAGATGCTGATGCATTACATTTCGGGTATAATGACTTTTACCGGATAGGTGAAACTGAATTCAATATCAATAATAATATTGAGGAAGGGTACTGTGGAAAATTCATGTTTATGTTCAAAAGGCAAACCTGCCCAATGCATCATCACAGAATAAAGCATGAAACTTTTTTCATCGTAAAAGGACAGGTTGAAATGGTGCTTAATGGAGACAGGTTCATTTTAAATCAGGGAGACAGGTTAATCGTTGACAGAAAGGCTAAGCATATGTTTACTGCTCTGAGAAACAGCCTTATTCTTGAAAGTTCCAAACCGGATTTAGTTGATGACAGCATATTTGAAGACCAAAGTATTAATAAAATAATTTTCGGCAAAGAAGAATATTAATTTTTTATTATGGTTTATTTACTAGGGATCGATGCGGGAACAACAGCTTTTAAGGCTGTTTTATTCGATGAAAATGGGAACTAGATTACCAAGGCCAGGTGCGACTTGTGGAACTCTATTAAAGCTGATGTCTCTCAAAAACAGGTGGTAACAGTAAAAACATCAGAAACCGCCAGCCTTGGTGCAGCTATGTTATCAGGAACTGCTCTTTCTGTTTTTAAGGACCTCAAGGAAGCTTCTGATAAAATGGTACATATGAAAAACAGATACGAGCCTGATAAAATGATCGGGAAAGTATATGATGCAGCTTATGAAAAATATGCTAAACTCTATGATGCCCTGTCACTGCTGTTTTAATATTTTATTACTTAAAGCATTATTTTATGGCTTGTAAAATTACGGATGAACGGAGTTATCACCGTTTTAAAACCATAATCATTATAATCTTAATTGCTTTGCCATTTGGATTGTCCTTTTGCAAAACATATAAGTATAAATCAACCAGGGCTGATGAGTCGCAGTGGATTCTTAAGAGCTTGAAGCCAAGCGCCAATAAACGTTATCTTACAGATAGGGATAATGTTCCGGTGTTTTTAATCGGAGGAACCGCCTGGACAATGCCGGAAAACTGTACCCGTGAAGATGTGGATTATTACCTGAATGACCGTAAGAAGAAAGGATTTAATTATGTACAGATAGTTGCTGTGAGGGACTTTGGCGGTGAACAGGCTATAGAAGATCAGACAAAACATGGTACCATGAACCCTGAGAACTGTTATGGCCACCGTCCTTTTGAGTGGGGCCGGAATGAAAAGGCAGATGTTAGTAAACCTATAATCGAGGAAGGAGGATCTCCGATAGAACCGAATGATTATTGGGATCATCTGGATTACATAGTTCAGAAAACAG
>CAYVTV010000200.1:0-7846 GCA_964454295.1 uncultured Bacteroidaceae bacterium | reverse complement strand
GGAATTGCCCCTTATCAGACTCAGGGAGTACTGTATTTAACAGACTGGATTTCATTTAACGGGGCAGAAACACGGGTTTATAAACATGGGGATATCCCTAACCCGGATTTGAAATGGGAACGGACCCTTTCCAGGAACCTGGGTATCGATATCGGACTATGGAGGAATCGTCTCACAGCAAGTGTTGATGTTTATTTAAATGACACCTATGACCTGATGATGAACCGGAATCTGCCGTTTACATCGGGATATACAAGCGTGCTTGAGAATGTAGGGGAAACCAGGAATAAAGGTATAGAAGTCGAGCTTTCAGGTATTAGTATTCAAACTCAGGACTTCAGATGGACTACTGATCTGAATTTTGCAGCAAACCGAAATGAAATTGTAAGTCTGTACGGTGGCACAAACGATGATCTGGGAAGCCGGTGGTTTATTGGTGAACCCATCAATGTGAACTATTATTGGGTTTATGATGGTATCTGGCAGACAGAGGAAGCAGCTCAGGCAGCTATATATTCGCAGGTTCCGGGAAATGTCAGAGCAAAGGATATAAATAATGATGACAGGATAGATGATAGCGACATGCAGATTCTGGGATCACAGGACCCGTCATGGATCGGAGGAATGACAAACAGAATGCAATACAGAAACCTGGATTTATCATTTTTTATTTATACAGTCCAGGGCACGCAACATTTCAGCATTTATGGTTCTGCAGGATATCAGGATCTGCTCTCACTTCAGGCTCATGCCAATATGGATAACATGAGGGATGTCCCTTACTGGATGCCCGACAGGCAATCCAAGGTTTATCAGAGCCCGCACATCAGCTCCCAGGTTAGAAACACTATACAGGCATACTTTGATACATCTTTTACCCGTGTAAGGAATATAACCCTGGGATATACTTTTTCAAAAGAAATGATGTCGAGGTTGCGAATCAACCGGGCCAGAGTTTATACATCAGTGCAGAATCCATTCACATTCACCTCTTTTGGAGGATATGACCCTGAAGCTGCTAGAGGTTTTGATATGCCCAATTATACAACATTCCTTCTTGGAGTTGACCTGAGCTTATAATGATGGAATTATGCAACATTAATGATTTTACATCGTACTTAAAATAAAGAATATGAAACATATAGTAAAAATAGTAATCATTGTAACTGCCGTTTTTCTGGCAGGGTGTGCTGACCTGGACGAGACTCTCCGTACAGGTATCACTGCGAAATCATATTACAGCACAGCAGTGGGAATGGAAGATCTGGCAAAGGCTATGTATGGGCCAGTACAGATTAAATATGGCTGGTACTGTAATGTATGGGATCATGGCACTGATATTTTTGAATACGGCTCCGGCGCACGTGAATATCTGAATAATTATGATGGCGGCCTGAATCCGAGTGCTACCTCAAGAAACTGGTATCCAATCTGGGTCTCTTTTTACGAAGGTATAAACCTGGCAAATTCCGTGATAGGGCGTGTTAATGATGTGGAAGATCTGTCAGATGCAAGAAAAAAGACCCTTATGGCAGAAGCCCGCTTCATGCGAGCATTTTATTACGATCACCTCGTGGAAACACACGGAGGTGTACATCTCACTCTCGAAGAAACATTCGGTGTGGAAACAGAAGCTTACCGCACTCCTGAGGAAGAAATATGGCCGGTGATCATTGAAGACCTGGAATATGCAGCTGCAAACCTTCCCGCTGTAAATGATGTACCCAGGGCCACTTCAGGTGCTGCAAAACACCTTCTGGCAAGAGTAAACCTTATAATAAAAGATTATCCTGAAGCAGCAAAATGGGCAGTGGAAGTTATCAATTCCGGAGATTATGAATTAATTGACAGTTATTATACGTTATGGGACCCTTACCAGCCTCACTCCGGGAAAGGATATAATGAGGAAACTATTTTCGGTCTCCTGATAACTCCAAATTCAGGATCACTGGAAAAGCGCAGGGACAGAAGGGCAAGACGTTTTGCTGCCAGGGTGCGCAGTTTACCCGGTCTCCAGGCAACATTTTATGTGGGGAATGAAGTATCCCGTCACAGACCGACAAAATTTCTTGTACATGAGATATTTCACAGGGACCCTGCAAGGACTGACGTTCCCAATCAGTGGAATGATATGCGATGGGCCACTAATTTCAAAATTGTCTGGAACTATAATAACCCGAAAACCCTGCCTGCAGGACGTACTCTCGGAGATACAGCAGTATTTTTCCCGACAGAAAAAAAGTTTGATGAAATGTCAGATGCCGAGGCAGCAGCATTCCATGGTGGCAGATACCGTATGTACCGAACCAAGGAATGGGGTGTGGAATTATGGCCAAGTATGGCAATAAAGTTCCGCCACATGGGTGATGATTCACCGGAAATGGCTATGGCAGTGATCGGAGAATATGGCCATCCTACCTGGGACTGGAGAACGGAAGTTATTTACCGGTTGGGAGATACATACCTGATGGCAGCGGAAGCATATATGATGATGGGTGGTGCAGCTAACCTGCAAACGGCAGCAAATTATTTTAACACCATCAGAAAAAGAGCTGAAGCCCCCGGTCAGACGATGCCTTTAATTGATCCTGCAGACCTTAATATCGATGAAATACTGAATGAACGCCATCGTGAACTTGCAGGAGAAGGATTTACCTGGTATGATCTTAAACGAACCGGTAAATTACTGGAAAGGGTAAAATTGCATAATAATGCAATTGCAGCAGGAAATATCCAGGAATTCCACCTGCTGCGACCTATACCACAGGCTCAGATTGACCGTTGTACGAATGAATACCCGCAAAATCCGGGATATTAATACAGGATAGTGGCTATGTCTTGTAGTAAGTTCGTTAAGGACAAAAAGTGACAAGCGACAAAAGTGACGAGTGACGGGTGATATATGTCTGTAACAGAATAAGACTTTCTTTAAATATCACCTGTCACTCGTCTCTTTTGTCACTTGTCAACTCCGGGGTTATTCTGTTGTATCTTTACTGCTGGCATTATCGGCATGGAACATTAAACCGCAGGAATAACCATAACTTTAGTTCATCGAACTCACGATTCAATTTGCAGCAAACCTGTTAATCTCCTTATAACATTTTATTCTTTAAGGCAATAGTTCACATTATTTTTATATTGTACTGATAATGAATGTCTTAACTATTCATACTTAGATTACGCATATTGTTAATAATCAACACATTGCACCTTTGCACCTCTGCGTTTTATTTTAATTTAACGAACTTTTATTAAAACTGAGTATATTTGTTTGGCTTACTTTTACTCTTATATTTGAGGTCTAATTCCACTCGGCTTTAATTTTTCTGAAAGTGTATAATAAAATCCGGAATCCCATGAGAAACCTGTCATTCATCTCCCTCACTCTCCTCTTTTTCAGTCTCATACCTGCATTCTTCTCCTGTAATCCCAAACCAACTCCAGCCATAACTGTCACCACCGACCCCGTCGATCTTGTCTATCCCTATATCGACGCCGCCAACTCCCGCTGGATATTCTTCAGCTCCGCCTGCCGCCCGTTCGGAATGGTGAACCTCAGCCCCGACACCCGTATCAATGGCACATGGATGACAGGATATATCTATACTGCCGATTCCATCAAGTTCTTCAGTCATATTCACGCATGGCAGATGTCAGGAATACCGGTACTCCCGGTTACAGGGGAATGCAACGGACATCTTGGCCCTGATGTATATGGTTCCAGCTACAGCCACGACAATGAAACTGTCTGGCCGGGATACCACCAGGTTTACCTTGACGATTACAATATTAATGCGGAACTTACATCCACCACAAGGGTAGGATTCCACAGGTACACCTTCCCTGCCGGACAAAGTCATATTCTGTTTGATTTCACAACGGTACTCGGTCCATCCGCTACACAAGGCGGGTATGTGAAAAAGATCAGCGATACCGAACTGGAAGGATATGCCATTATGGAAGCTACCATCCGCAGGCCGCGGCCTGTTATGGTATTCTTTAACGCTGTCTTTGACAAACCTTTTGAGAGTTTCAGCGGTTGGAAAGACGGGAAACCGTTTAAGGTGAAGGATATAATTGAAGGCCCCGGAACCGGTGCTTATGTAAGTTTTAATACTTCCGGAAATGAGGCCCGCCTGATGAAAGTGGGAATATCCTATGTCAGCACAGAACAGGCAAGGCTTAATCTTAACACGGAAATTCCTCACTGGGATTTTGACCGTATTGTTGATGAATCGAAAGAAGAATGGAACAGATGGCTTAAGCGGATCGAAATTGAAGGGGGAACCGAAACAGAACAGCGGAGGTTCTACACCGACCTTTGGAAAGCATTACAGGGAAGAAGAATTATCAGTGATGTGAATGGCAAATATTGCGATATGACAGGCCCTGAGAGAAAGATCCGCCAGATACCCCTGGATGAATACGGGAAACCAAAATTTAATCATCATAATTCCGATTCATACTGGGGTGTACAGTGGAATTTAAATACCCTGTGGCACCTGGTATATCCTGAAGTCACCGAGTCGTTTGTAAATTCCCTGCTGCTGATGTATGATGACGGAGGACTTATACCCAGAGGTCCTTCAGGAGGTAATTATACTTTTGTAATGACAGGAGCTTCTTCTACCCCCTTTATTGTCAGTGCATACATGAAAGGCATCAGAGGCTTTGATGTGCAAAAGGCATACGAAGGAATGAGAAAGAATCATTTCCCCGGGGGAATGATGTCCAAAGCCGGGTATGAACATAATACCTTTATCGGCGGAGGTATAGAATATTATATGGAGAGAGGATACATACCACACCCGCTTACTGAAAAAACATACGGATTTCACCAGGATGGTTCAGGTCAGACGCTGGAATATGCTTACCAGGACTGGACACTGGCTCAGATGGCAAAAAAACTGGGATATGATGAGGACTATGAATTGTTCAGCAAAAGGGCATTGAATTACAAGAACATCTGGTATGCCGATTCAGGCTGGATGTGGGTTAGGGACCTGAACGGGAACTGGAGGGAACCCTTTAATATACTCGATTTTAAGAACGGGTGGGTGGAAGGTAATGCCGCACAATATACCTGGTGGGTACCTCACGATGTGAAAGGCCTTGCTGAGCTTATGGGAGGGAAGGAAAAATTCACCTCGAAACTCAATACTGCATTTGAAATGGCTCAGAAACACGATTTTGTATCAGGGAAATCACACAGTGTGGAAACAGTCCTTGAGAACAGAGAGGTATACATTAATTATGGCAACCAGCCTTGTATGCAAACAGCTTTTCTGTTTAACCATTCGGGAGCGCCCTGGTTAACCCAATACTGGACACGCCAGGTAATCGAAAAAGTTTATTCTGATTTGTCACCAGATTATGGATATAGTGGTGATGAGGACCAGGGACAAATGGGTGCACTTGCTGTGCTTTTGAAAACAGGACTTTTCTCTGTTAACGGGGGAACAGACATAGATCCTTACTATGAAATCGGCAGTCCGGTATTTGATAAGATCACCATTCATCTCAATCCGGATTACTACCCGGGAAAAACCTTTGTTATTGAAACGTCCGGTAACGGACCCGGGATGTATTATATTCAGTCGGCTGCTTTTAACGGTAAAGCGCTTAACAAACCCTTCATCAGTCATGAGGAAGTGACGAACGGAAGTGTGCTGAAACTGAAAATGGGGGCAAAACCAAATAAAAAATGGGGAGCGTTATAAAAATCTTTGTGCCCCTTTGTGATACCCTTTGTGTCCTTTGTGGTTAAACTTATAACGTATTTAACCACAAAGGACACAAAGGATTACACGAAGGAACACGAAGGGAAAACAAACAAGAATATGAACAGACGCACTTTTGTAAAGAAAAGCAGCACAGCGGCAATTTTTGCGCCTGCTGCCTCACTTTTACCAGGTGCTTCATCTGGTATAAAACAAGGTAATGAACAACGGATATCAAAACCATCATGGTTGCTGGAACTCATTAATATAAATGACCGGCAGGTAAAGGAACAGCTGATATACAGGGTCTCAGATCCTGAAAGTCACTCATATGGCGGGTTTGCGGATCGCTTTGATATTCCAAATCCACAGTCTGCTGCTGATTTTATCAGGGCATCATTGTGTGCCGTTACTGCCCCTGAATCCAATTATTATAACGATGTCAACCTCCTGAATCTCATTAATGATGCTGTACTTTACCTCTTGAAGGTACAGCATGAGGATGGTACTGTTGACCTGCTCTCAACCAACTTTAAGTCCACTCCCGATACAGCTTTCGTAATAATGAGGTTTGGCCCGGTATTTAAAATGCTTCTTCATAGTGAGGCTCCCTCACGGCATGAGGTACTGAAAAATATGAAGACCTTCATGCAGAACGCGGGAAATGCCCTTGTTACCGGTGGCATCCATACACCCAATCATCGCTGGGTCGTTTGTGCAGCATTGGGATGGTTATATTACCTCTGGCCGGACAAAAGATACCTTGACAGAGCTGAATTATGGCTGGAAGAAGGGATTGATATGGATGCTGATGGGCAATATGATGAAAAGAGCACCTATATTTATTCTCCTCTGAGCAATCGCGTACTGATCACAATAGCCAGGAAATTTAATAAACCTGAATTGTTTGGATATGTCCGTAGAAATCTCGAAATGACGATGTATTATGTCCATCCCAACGGTGAAGTGGTAACTGAAGCATCTGGAAGACAGGATAAAGCCATAACCGGAACCATGGAGAATTACTATTATCCATACCGTTACATGGCTCTGCATGATAATAACGGACAATTTGCTGCTATGTGCAGGTTGATTGAAAAAACTGCTTTTGGGAAGACTGTTCCCTACCTTCATTATTTGCTTGAAGATTCTTCCCTCTGGAGTAGTCTGCCACAAGAGGAGCCATTGCCGTTGTTTTATGAAAAAGAGTTCACAAATTCCGGGTTGGTTCGCATCCGGAGGGGAAATTATGATGCATCCATTATCTCCCGTAATCCGGTATTTTTTACTTTCCATAAAGGAAATGCCGTTTTGCAGGGAGTGAGAATTGCAGCATCTTTCTTCGGGAAGGGACAGTTTTCATCAGAGGAGATACGGAATGAGGATGGCACCTGGGTTTTGAAAAAAGAACTACAGGGTCCCTATTACCAGCCTTTCCCGAGGGAAAATTTACCGGGAGACGGCGACTGGAATAAGATGCCCAGAAGTCAAAGGCCACAGTCGGAAATTCAGTATTTTGAAACAAGAGTAAGTATCACTGAAGTGGGAAAAGGATTTGAACTAGGCATTGATATCAGCGGAACAGATAATGTTCCCCTGGTTGTTGAACTGGTTTTCAGACCCGGAGGAATATTTACAGGGGTGGAAGAGTATGGTTCGCTTAAAGAAGCTTACTTTCTGAAAAATGATTTCGGCACATATGCAATCGGAGAGGATACCATTTCGTTCGGGCCTGGAGCTTATGCCCATAAATGTGTTCAGCTGAGGGGAGCCTTGCCGAAAATGGATGGGCCAACGGTTTATCTGACGGGGTTTACTCCTTTCCAAAAGAAAATAAAAATCTTTTAGTTGACCCGGCTGCCCGGGATTAAAGTTGTCCAATAATATTTTGTCCCAATATATTTGGGACTGACGACTATGGTTCTTTTTTTCACGTTAATGTATTTCCTGTTTACCCGAATCATTCCATACATTTATTACGCTTTTACTATATAACGTGAGTTCGAAATAACAGGAATTTTTCATTGCTTCTATATAATTCAAAAAAAACAACTTATATGAATTAGCTTGTTGTTTTTGCCCTGAAAGGGCTATTTAATTCAGCCCAACGGCAACGCCTTGGG
>CAYVTV010000199.1:0-7988 GCA_964454295.1 uncultured Bacteroidaceae bacterium | reverse complement strand
TATTGGGTTATTGGGTTATTGGGTTATTGGGTTATTGGGTTATTGGGTTATTGGGGTTATCCCTTGATCCCGTGATCCCCTGATAGCGTGATCCCCTGATCCCGTGATCCCCTGATAGCGTGATCCCTCAGCGGGCAAAGACATAGCTTTGCCCCAACATAACCACATATCCACTCCCCACTCTCCACTTACCTACCCTAAAACATACGCCACCAGAATCCCCAGATAATTGGCGAAAGCAATTCCCAGCAGTCCCATTGTTATCCCGGAGACGATCACAAGAGGGTTTTTGATCGCATTGGCCACCGGCCCCACGAATGCCGGGCCGAAAATAGCGGCAGTGGAGGTGATGATAACCGTATCGGCATCTATCCGTAAAATAGCGGCTACAGCAAAGTGAAAAATTACCGACAGTAACACCACAAAGCCAACATATAAAAAGATCTGAGGACCGGCACTTAAAAGTTCACCCAGATCGGCCATGGAGCCCATGGCGATGGCAAAAACAAAAAGCAGATACTCCGCAGTTCTGTATGTTCCTGCGAGTGATCTGACTTTACTGATAAAAGAGAGTCCAATAGCTAAGGAGGTGAGCAGGAGAATGATCAAAGGGGCTGTCATTTTCCCGGTTATCAGCAGGGAGATGCCTATGCCTGCCCCTAAAACCAGAACTGAAAGAGTAAGTCCAATGGCAACCGGTAATATTAATTTTTTAGCCGGGGAATCCGGGGAAGTACCGGTTTGTTCGGCACCAGGTTTTCCGGAATTTGAGAATGCAGGCAGGAACAAGCGTAGCAGGGGTTTAGCAACAGTAAGAAGAAAAATGAAATATATGCCGCTGATCACAATATCTGCGCTGTTCAGCAGGACAAAAAGCTCTTCCCTGGCACCAATGGCTATTCCGATGGCGCTCATGTTAGGGGTACCCCCTGTATATACACCGATCATCATTGCCGATACTTTGTGTGCATCGGGAACACTATCCCTGAAAACCATATAGGCAACCAAAGACGCCGTTACGACTCCTGCCACTGAAATAAAAAATGAGATAATTGTCTTTTTGGCATGTTTCATCCACCTTTTCAGGTCGGTGGAAAACAGAAGCAGAGGAATTGCCAGGCAGATGCTGATCTCCGTGATATTTGAGAGCATCCCTCTGTCCGGCTTAAGAAAAGGAGTATTCGCTATGATGACACCTGTAAGATAGCAGAGAACAATAGGTCCGATCCACCGGATTAACCTGACACGCTTTTCTCCCAGGATAAGGAGGCAGGGAAGGCTGAGGATAATGAGTATGGTAAGCAGGTTGTGTAGCATTTTGAAGGGTTTTGGGTTAATACAAATTATAAAACAATCCCAATCCAATACTGGGCAATACTGGAAAAGATATACCTCCAAAATAGATTCCGTAACCACCACCACTGCTACCTGTATAAGACGTCGTGTATTTCGTCTTACTGGAAAGTTCAAAAATAGCCCCTGCATCTAAATTTATTCCGATTCTTTTTGAGATATTAAATTCCCTTCCAAGTCGTAAATTGAGATAGTAATATTCACTGATACTGTAACTGCCTTTATCTCTCCAATAAATAAATCCTGTTCTTCCATACCAGGGTCGTCTGGCTGATAACTCAGATAATCCTGCAAAATGGTAATAAACATCAACTGAGACAGTGACAATTTCAATATTTGGCATCGTACCAAAACTTAACCCTGTTTGTACCTGCCTGATCTGATATCGTAAACCGACATTTAAGAATTCAGGAAAGCCCATTCCAGCTGATATGTTGACTTTTTCCTGTCCGGATAATTGAATTCCGGAGTTGAATAAACAGTTAATTATCAGTGGAATATAGAATAAAAATTTTACTTTGTATTTCATCTGTACAAAATTTATTTCAGTAGTCGGATGGAACCTCCATTATTTTGTTCATGCGTGTATGCGTTTGCCGCAATCATGGAGGTTTCATAACTATTTGAATTAAAAAAATTAAAATGAATTTATTTACCATGCTGGAAAATTATTATTTGTGAGGTTTACCGGGTAACTGAATAGTAGATAAGAACTCTATTTGAAACATTTCTGTGAACTAAATTACAACCATCCGGCAGCTTATGGAAATTGATTTCTACGGGTGAAGAGGAAGGAATTCTTAGTTTTTGCAAATCAGGAATTTTATAGCCAGCGGTTCAATGCGGATTGGCAAGAACTGCAAAAATGGAGGGCATAGTTTGCATTAAATCCTGATATTAATCCCGGAATATTGACTTGTGTTGTAAATATTCATATTTTTAATGAAATTAATTTATTGAAGAATATTAATTACAACAGTTCGTTAAATTAAAATAAAACGCGAAGGCGCAAAGGCGCAATATATTGTATATCAACAATATAGGTAATTTATGCCCGAATTGTTAAAGTATTCATTATCAACGCAATATAAAAGTTTAACGAACTATTGAATTAAATACATAAATTTTAACTCATTACAGAGTAACATGATCTTCTGTACAATGCCAAACGCAGAAGTTGGAGGTTTTTCAAGGTGCCCTTAAGCTACTCACAGGTTGCTTTCTATTTACTAAAACAACTTACGATGATGACACCCTTATGTACTTTCCAAAAGGCACTTTTTGAAAGCATCAGCAGTCGCCTTCCGCCTCATATCTCCTTTGTGGATGAAATTTCTGAAGTATTGAACGTAAGCACTGACAGTGCATACCGGAGAATACGCGGCGACAAGGTGCTGTCTCTGGATGAGGCAGAAAAGCTTTCATATCATTTTAATGTTTCTCTCGACAACCTGATGGGCATAACCTCAGATTCTGTGACTTTTAAATCGCTTCACCTGAATGAGGAGACTCTCTGTTTCTCAGATTATCTCAAAACAATACTTTCCGAAATGGAGAGAGTGCCTGATATTAAATCTGTTGAACTGATATTCCAGCTAAATGAATTAAACCTCTTTCATTCCATTCAGTTTCCTGAAATCCTGGCCTTTAAAATATATTTCTGGAGTAAGTCGAGCCTGGATTTTAAGTCTTTCCACGATAAAAAATATTCATTACAGGTAATTGATGATGAAATACTTGAAATAAGCTCCCTGATCACCGGATTATATGTAAAATTCAATACTATTGAATTGCTCACCCAGGAATTTTTAATCAGTTTCCTGAAGCAAATTGAATATTACCGGCTTTCCGGGTTTTTTAAAAACAACGACGATGCTATTTTGCTTTGCGACAAGGCATCAGAGCTTATTGAACACCTGAGGAGACAAGCTGAACTGGGATATAAGTTTGCTTACGGTTCTGAACCTTCCGGGCAGGAAGGGAATCTTAAACTATATAGTAACAACCTGACACTGACCGATAATGTAATTATTTTAAAACTGGGTAACCAGGGCACAACCTATCTAACAAACGGCGCTATTAATCGTCTGCAAACAGAAAATCAGGATTTTTACAAACGAAATCTGGATATGGTGAATGCAATTATCAGAAAGTCAACCCTGATCAGCGGCGGTGCAGAGAGGGAAAGGAACTATTTCTTTAATACGATACAGGATAGTATAAACAAGGTGAAGAAAAGGCTTACTGAATGAGATGCAAAAATAATCCCGTAAGCAACTGAAATCTCATTACTCCAAACTCACGTTAACTTATGAAAAGAGAAAACCAAAACAAATTGTCACCTGAACAAAGTAAGAAACTACTCAATATCCTTAAAACCCGTTTTGAGAAAAACATGCACCGCCATCAGGGTCTTGAATGGTCTGAAATACAAACCAGGCTTGAAATGAATCCTGAAAAACTCCTTTCGCTTAACGAAATGGAAAAAACGGGTGGTGAGCCGGATGTTGTGAGTCGCGGTCAAAAAACAGGCGAATATATCTTTTTCGATTGCTCTGCTGAAAGTCCTGAGGGACGCAGAAGTGTCTGCTACGACCCGGAAGCATTACAGTCCAGAAAAGAACATAAACCCCGGAACAGTGCTGTTGGCATGGCGGCAGATATGGGAATTGAGCTTTTAACAGAAGAACAATATTTTGAGCTGCAACAATTTGGGAAATTCGACACTAAAACATCCGGCTGGATTTTGACACCGGCTGGTATCAGAGAATCCGGAGGTGCAATTTTTGGCGACCGCCGCTATAGCAGGGTGTTCATTTATCATAACAGTGCGGAATCATATTATGGGGCCAGAGGATTCCGGGGGGCACTCAGAGTATAGATTTTATGGGAATAGAATCATACTTATGCTGCCCTCAGAAATTATAACCTGGCTATCTTCAATATGAAAAAATACCTCATCCTCTACCCGGATGCTCCGGATACAAGGGCAGCACAGGATAAAATATATGAGTGGGAATTACTCTTACCCGGCAACCTGTAAAAGTAATCTATTAATACCCCGGATTCTGCATAAGATTAGGATTTGCATTTAATGCACTTTGCGGTATCGGCCATACCAGGCGATGAGATGCTACTGATACCCCCAGGTTACTAAGCGTCGCCTGGGCTGTCCCTGTTCTGACAAGATCATTCCAGCGATGCCCTTCAAATGCAAGCTCAAGTCTTCTTTCAGACCATATTTCATTGCGCATCTCCACCTGGGTTAAGAAACCAACCGGCCATGGCGACAAACCTGCCCGAATAAGTATCTGATTCAGATAATCATACGCAGATAAACTACCCAGCTCATTCAATGCTTCTGCATACATGAGAATTATCTCCGAATACCGTATGACCGGTAAATCGTAATCTCCGCTTACCGGATCACGGAATTTGTATATAATATGATCTGTAACAACAGTTGCAAGGGTGGTGGTTTTCCTTGGATCGCCCGTTGAAAAGGCATCTGCCAGATCCTGTCTTGCAGTAACTTCTTTTATTCCTCCGCTATCAACAGGAAATGTGTAATATGCAAACTTATTTTTCTCTGCAGCACTGAAATCAAGCTTCCATAACACTTCTGCAGCCGGTGAAGTAGTGAAAACCTGCTCGAATGACCCCAGAGAATATAAAGCGGAGTTTATAATTTCTGCTGCTTTTGCACTTAAAGATGACCAAGCCTGGGTATTAAGATATACTCTGCATAATAGTCCTTTTGCAGCATTGGAGGTTATCTCAGTATTTTCCGTTCCTGTGGCAGGCAGATAACTCATTGCAGCTGTCAGATCTGCTTCAATGTAATCATATACTTCCTGTTTTGTATTATTGGAAAGATACTGCCCTTCATCCCCCGGATCATCATAAATCGGCACACCGGAAAATTTCTCAACCAAAATAAGATAAGCAAAGGCTCTCAGGAATTTTGCCCTGCCAGTGATCATGTTTTTCTCCTCCGTTGTGGCACCCTGAATATGCTCTACCTGGTTTAATAACCTGTTTGCCTTAAAGATCATTTTATAACTCAGGTACCATATAGATTCTACTATAGGATTTGATACGTTCAGGGTGTGGGATGAAAATGCAGCAAGATCATTGTTTGAACCTGCATGTTGGGCATTGTCAGTCGGAAGGTCTGATAAAAGATACAGCAACGCCATGTAATCATCTTCCTGCGCATCCAGGTTATAATCTTCCTGTCCTTTTAAAATACTTAGCAATTCATCTAAAATAATTTCAGCATCAGTGATGGTTTCGATGTTTTCACCGATAAAACAGGATAAATAACCGGTGCATCCATTTGCATCTGTAACAGTCACTGAATAACCCCCTTCCGTCAACCCGGAAATATCTTCAGTTGTGCTTCCATCTGACCACAGGTATGTATATGGCGGATTACCTCCACTACATGATAGATCAATTGATCCATCTGATTCTCCCGAAGAAGATGTATTATTAACTATACAACTGAGCTCAATTGCAGTAGCGGGAGCCAATATTATTGACCTGGAATCCATATTACCCAGGGAATCCTGAACATTCAGGATATACAATCCTGATTGCAGATCCTCAATATCTTCATCAGTATTACTGTTAAATCCCAATCCCATTTCAGAATACCATTGATAATGATAAGGAGGCACGCCACCAGATACAGTAACATCGACGGCGCCATCATCACTTCCTGCGCATTTCTCAGGTGATATAGCAAGAGAAATCTGAAGAGGAGAATGACCATTTTTATCTACCAGTGTTCCAGCAGTACCGGAATGAAATGCATAAGGTACCGAAAGTAACTGGGAAGTGCCGGTTTCCACATAGGACGTACCTCCGGTAATATCAATTTCCATTTTAGAAAAATATTCATTATTCCACCACTCAATGGAACTGAAATTACCTGTTACCGGTGTGCCCATACCGATCTTAATATTGATCAGTCCAAATTTATTGGTAGTGATACTGTGTGTTTCAGCATATATCACATCCCCATCTATATTCCCCTCAAGGATGCTTATCCTTAGTGATACATTCTGCTCCACCAGCGGATTTCCGTTCAGATCCCTCACTACCGACTGGTAACTTATGGCCTGGGGAGTCTGCGAAAAAACCTGCATGTACAAAACTGAAACAAGTATAATTACGCTTAATTTTTTCATGATAGTATTTATTTAATGATCGATATTTTAACCGTTGTTATTGTATTTGAATCCAAGCCGGTGATCTGCAGAAAGTAAATGCCGGGCGCAAACCCTGAGACATCAATGAATGCAGTGCTGTCGGTAAATCTGAAAATACCGGAACTTACTCCCTGTAAATTTATCAGTCTGACAGACAGATCAGAATTATTCGCCGATTCTCTCTGTATAATTACATGATCTGATGCAGGGTTGGGATAAATAAGCATATCCATGGTTAATTCTTCAATAAAAGTGATTTCCTCTATTACCTGGACGGTCTGGTTAAATCCCTGTGTAAGGATGGATTCCTCTGCCACATAGGTCTCAAACAAAGGTTCACCGCTGGTAAAAGTTACCTGAAATGTGCCGGTTTCTGTGTATCCCCCGAAACTTGAATAGACCTCCGGGTACATTAATTGTGCATGCCCTGTATACATTAAGAAACACAGGAACGCAGGCAAGGTTATTATTTTTTTCATAATTTGAGGTGTGTTAATTCATATCGAACTCAGGTTAAAACAAGAAAACAATTATATTACTTACCTATAAAAATAGTCTTTATTTTCACTTCCTCCTCAGTAAAGAGCAGATCATATGAAACCTGATCTGATACATTAATTACTCCATCACCATTCACATCAGCATATTTAATTTCTCCAATGACTGCATCAGGCTGGGATGGACTATTATCTATGTCTTCCTGATTTTGAAATACTCCCTGAATTAAATATCCATTACAGATGTTAAACAAGTCATCTTTTTCCGCGGTAAGCAAATAAAGGCCCTGTGGTAAATCATACAGCCAGACAACTCCATGTTCATCCGATGTAATGGTATACTCAGGTGAGTTACTATCAAATGAGGCCTGGTTTTCATAAAGCTTGATTATTGCGCCAGGAACACTATCCAGTCCGGGGTTCTCAAGTGACCAGGATGTTGCATCTTTTATGGTCAGTTCGACAGACAAGGTTTTTGTTATTTTTAAAGTAACCGGGTATGCACGTATTTTACCATTATCTGAAGTGCCGTTGACGTAGAATGTGTATAAACCGGCAACAGCATTTTCAGAGCTTTCGATAATCAGTCTGGTTAAAAAATCAGGCTGGTCTGAACTTTTTTCAAATCCAACAGTAATTCCTTCCGGAACAGCTGATGCGTCAAGAGTTACATTCTCAGATTCCCCGCTAACCATGTGAATATATATGGGTATTGAAACAGAATCCCTTGAACTTAGGGTAATATCAGTAAAACCGGTAATAATAAAATTAAATCCAATGTCGCCTGCTTTTTGAGCGTAAAATGCATAAGGTACTGAAAGCAACTGGGAAGTGCCGGTTTCAACATAGGTCATGCCTCCGGTGATATCAATTTCTATTTTGGAAAAATATTCATTATTCCACCATCCGATCGAACTGAAAT
>CAYVTV010000198.1:0-8041 GCA_964454295.1 uncultured Bacteroidaceae bacterium | reverse complement strand
ATAAAGATTATATTCAGGGTGATATTGTGTTGCCCAGAAGGTGCCGTTTTCATGCTTCACCTCCACGGCCTGAACCATAGTAAAATCGTTGGATGCAAGCCATACCCCTCCCTGTGGCAGTTTGGTTATCATGTCATCATGACTGATAAATCCGTCGAATACAGGTGGTTTTCCTTCCATCATGGGATGGTTCTTTCCTTCCCCGGTAAGAAAAACTTTCCTGGCAACTCCCATTTCCCTTCCTTTGGGATTGGGCTGTACTTCACCTCCGGCTGCATAAACAGCGATCTGGGCTGCCCAGCAGCTTCCAAACTGTGGGAGCCCTGCCAGGTATCCGTTTTTTGCCAGCTTAACCAGTTTGGTGACTCTTTCATCATGAGTGTGATATACGGTCAGATTACAACCGGGCCAGATAATGGCATTCCAGTTCTTAAGTTCTTCTCTTTCTGGAAGTACTGCTCCGGGATCGCTTGAGTAAATAATATCGTACTGTGCATCGGGCATATGTCTTAATAGAAGCAGGGCGTATAACTCTCCTGCCAGGCTCACGCCGCATTCAATAAACTGGTCCCTGCTGGGTTTAGGGTAACCGTCAATAATTAAAAAGCGAAAATCCTTCTTCATAGATTAATTTCATTTATTTAGTAATTCAATTATTTGTGGCAATTCCCTGTATTCTTTAAAAATTGCATCAGCCTGTGTTTTGTCGCTTCCCCTGTCAACAGAAGCTGTACAGAGTATAGCCTTCATCCCGAATTTCTTTGGTCCGGCTATATCATTACTTTCCCTGTCACCTACATGTGCGAGTTCATGGGGTTTTACACGGAGGTTGGTACAGGCAGATTCAAACACAATCGGTTCGGGTTTAGCGCGTCCGATCTCATCTGAAAAAACAAAGTGGTCAAAATATTGCAACAGTCCTTCTCCGTCGAGTAATTGCCTGAGCACTCTTCCCGGGCTGAAAATGGTATCGGAAATGACTCCGAGTTTATATTTACCGTGAAGTTCTTTAAGCGCGTCACCTACTCCCGGAATAAAATCCGGACGGAATTCCAGTTCCATTTCTTCATGTAGCCGCACGATTTCTATCATTTCATCAGGGGGCAGTTCAACCCCAATCCCTTTGAAGATAATTCCCAGCCGTTCAGTAACTGTCCATGTAACATGCTGGTCTTTCCATACTTTTTTATAGGCAGCATCAACGGTGTTGTATATATAGTTCACCAGTTCAGGGGAGATGTCCTTATATTTCCCGGCACAGTTATGTACCAGATATCTTCGCTCCTCCTTTTTGGGTAGTCTTCCGGCGGCTTTGCGTTTGGGTTCGTCTGATTCATCAATAAATACGGTGTCCCACAGATCAAAAGTTATTGCTTTAATCATCACTCTGTATTATAGCTTTTTTAAAATAGAGATAACATCACCTTTTTCCACCTTTCTTGGATTGGATGGGCAGCAGGGGTCTTCCAGCGCGTATGTTTCAATTTCCTCAAATTTTTCATTACCTATTCCAAGGTCTGAAAGTTTAAACAGCATACCAATGGAATTAAGCCACTTTTCGATGGCTTCAATAACTGCTTCAGCATTTTGTGAAGTATTAAAAATACTTCCAAGGGCAGCATATTTTTGTTTGGCAGAAGGTACAGCCAGGTTATATTTCATTATTTCGGGAAGAACAAGTGCGTTGGCGAGGCCGTGGTGCATGTCGTAATAAACGCCGAGAGCATGGGCTATAGAGTGATTCAGCCCTAAGCCCTTCTGAAAAGCGGTAGCTCCCATTGCAGATGCCATAAGCATTTCCCCGCGGGCCTTAATGTCGGCACCGTTGTTTACTGCTGTTGCCAGATTCCTTACGCACATGGCCATCGCTTCTTTTGCTATACCGTCGGCAAGAGGGTGATATGAATCAATCACCCATGCTTCCAGGTTGTGAACGAAAGCATCAACGCCGGTAGAGGCTGTGAGTTTTGGAGGAAGGGAAACGGTGATCTCCGGATCGAGCACTGCAATATCAGGCATCATAAAGGGAGAGAAGATGATAGTTTTCTTGTTGGTTGACTTTATGGTTATTACGCTGCTTCGTCCCACCTCGCTGCCAGTTCCTGCAGTAGTAGGGATAGCATAAAAAGGAGGCATATTATTTTCGATATATTTATCCCCTCCCTTCATATCATCGTATTTCTCAAGGGGACCGGGATGTGTGGCCATAACTTTGATGGCTTTTCCTGCGTCGATGGGAGATCCTCCCCCGAGGCCAACAACAAAATCACAATTTGATTTTTTATAAACCTCAGCTCCTTCCAGTACGTTATCATCCGTAGGATTGGATTTTACGCCACTATACGTCGCGGTATCTAAACCTGTGGCTTTAAAATAATCTCTTAGCAGCTGAGCTGTGCCGACTTTTTCAATTCCGCCATCGGTTACTATAAGTCCTTTTTTCAGTCCTGCGCTCTTAATAATAGCAGGGAGATCTTTCATTGCTCCCGGCCCGTATTCAATGCGGGTAGGGAAATTGTACCTGTGTCTTTTGTCTGCCATGGTGTTTGAGTTTTGGTTAACCACGAAGGACTCAAAGGTTATCACGAAGGGACACAAAGTAATTAGTACTAACTTCGTGTTCCTTTGTGCTGACCTTCGTGTCCTTTGTGGTTCAATTTATTGGTTATTATTTTAACTGATTTTTATTTTAAGATGATACGATTTTGGTCTTGTCAGTTGTTCATATCCAACCGTCGATAGCGTACATCCCCGTCCGGTATCTTTCACTCCTGTCCATGCCAGGTATGGATCAAGGTAATCACAGCGGTTCATAAACCATGTGCCTGTTTCAACCTTGTCACCTATCCTGGCTGCCTTTTTTTCATCTTCAGTCCAGATAGAAGCTGTCAGTCCGTAGTCACTGTCATTCATGAGTTTAATTGCTTCCTCATCGCTTTTAACTTTCATGATACCCACAACAGGGCCGAAGCTTTCCTCGGTCATAACTGCCATTGAGTGATCTACATTCACAAGAACCTGTGGGGCCAGGTAGTTGTATCCCAGAGCTGTCTGGGGAAATAATGCCGGATCAATCAGTGCTTTGGCGCCGGCTGCTATTGCTGCTTTAATTTGATTGATCACCGTATCTGCACCTCCCTTTTTTGTAACCGGTCCCAGATTAGTTTCTTTATCGAGTGGATTTCCCAGTTTGTATTTTTTTGTCAGTTCGACGTACCCTTCCACAAATCTGTCATAAACGGCTTCATTTACGTAAATACGTTCTATGCCGCAACATGACTGACCGGCATTAAAGAAAGCCCCGTCAACCAGGTTTTCCACGGCATAATCAAGGTTGGCATCAGCGCAGACATAAGCAGGGTCTTTTCCTCCCAATTCGAGTCCCACACCAACAAAACTTTCGGCAGCGACCTGTTGTACCTGGTGCCCGCCGCTAACTGATCCCGTGAATGCAACAAAGTTTATCCTTCTGTCCCTGATCACATTGGCAGTATCGTTATGATTAAGATGCAGTACATTGAAAAGTCCCTCGGGTAATCCGGCCTTTTTGAAAGCATCTGCGAAACGTTCTGCAACCAGGGGTGTTTGTGCCGAGTGACGAAGAACTACTGCATTACCGGCAAGTAAAGATGGTACAATGGAGTTAACAGCAATAAGATATGGGTAGTTCCAGGCGGGAATGACAAAGATCGTTCCCAGAGGTTCCCTCTTCAGATACCTGTTAAATCCGGATATCGGATCCGGCACAATATCGGCAAGTGATTTCTCAACGAGATTCAGCATACCATTGGAACGCTCCAGTGTTCCTCTTACTTCAAAAGGTGAATGACTTATGGGGCGTCCCATCTGCCAGCTTAATTCCTCACTGATCCTGTCCTTAAGGTCTCCAAATGCTATAATAAAGCTTTCGATAAATGGTTTTCTTTCTTTAACAGAAAGGTTCTTCCAATCTTTTTGAGCCTTTACTGCAGCATTAAGAGTTTTTTCAATGTCGGAAGGTCCATGCTGTATGCATTCCACATACACACTTCCGTCAACCGGGGTTATTACCTTGAATTTGTTCATATATAATATATTTTAGTTTTTGTATTATTAATAATAGTTCGTTATGTTTTTACAACCTGTTGATAATGAGCGCCTTATAATTCCGTTTAAATATTATTCATTCTGTTGACAATCAACACTTTGCGCCTTCGCGCCTTAGCGTTTTTTTTATTAATGAACTGTTAATCAATAGTTCGTTAAATTTTTAAAAAACGCAAAGACGCAAATTATTTATTATAAATTCCCCCCCCCTTTGTGAAATCCTTTGTGTCCTTTGTGGTAAAATACGCATTCCTGTTAACCACAAAGGACACAAAGGATTTCACAAAGGAATTCACCAAAAAGTCATTAATATGTCATCTGATGATGGAACTACTTCAGGTCAATAAAATGAACAATAAAAGCACGACAAAAAACTGTCATGTCAATAATTGTAAATAATAAGTAGTCGATAGAATCCGCTAAATTATAAGTTATTTTAAAAATAGCAAACTTTCGTTTGTTGTTTTTATAAATATCCAGGATATTTCTGTTGCTATTTTAACAGGTTTAAATGGCGGGTGTGTGTTCTGTTGATTTAATTTTTCCGGAAATCTTCCTGTCCCTGATGTTTAGGCACACTGAGAATATCAACGCCACCATGAGTCCGCCTGCTGTAATAATATCAGCCTGACTTCCCGTGAGCGTTATTCCTGATATCCGGTCAATAATGTACTGAGTATATGAGGATGGCAGATCAGTTTCTCCCAGTTTACGGAGGATGTTAAAATGCCAGTCGGTCAGCGGACAATATCCGATGGTATAGAATAGTCCGAGTATTAACCACGATCCTGCTGTTAGAAGTAAAGTAATAAGATTGATTTTTCTTGTTTTTTTCCATATCCACCCGGTAATATTGAACAATATAAGGAGGGTATGGAATATGGTGAAAAACCAGTCGAGGAATATGAGTAGAGAAGGTTGCAGGGACATGGGGAGTGGTTAAGTGGTTGAGTGGTTACGTGGTTGAGTGCTGGTGATTCCAGATTCAAGATTCCAGATTCCAGATTCAAGATTCCAGATTCCAGATTCCAGATTCAAGATTCCAGATTCAAGATTCCAGATTCCAGGTTGCAGGTTCCAGGTTGCAGAGTGTCAATGATTTGGGTGATAATAACAGTAAGATGCTATTTTGAAAATACTCCTTGAAAATGTAATTTTGAATCAAACCAGGTTTCAGATACAATATCCCCACCGCCTCATGCCAACTGCCACTGCCAACTGCCACTGCCACTGCCACTGCCAACTGCCAACTGCCACTGCCAACTGCCACTGCCAACTGCCACTGCCAACTGCCAACTGCCACTGCCACTGCCACTGCCACTGCCAACTGCCACTGCCAACTGCCACTGCCACTGCCACTGCCAACTGCCAACTGCCACTGCCAACTGCCACTGCCACTGCCACTGCCAACTGCCACTGCCACTGCCAACTGCCACTGCCACTGCCAACTGCCAACTGCCACTGCCAACTGACTCCTGACTCCTGACTTCAAACTTTTCTTATCTTTACATTTTTAACGAATCAATAATACAAAAAATATATCAATATGACAAAGAGAAAATTTTTATGGTTAATGATGATCTGCATTACATATGCGGGTAGTTTTGGGCAGATTGAAGATAAGAAATCAATTATTGCCCGTGGTGCTGCAGTAATGAAACTGGGAGGGGGGTATTCATTTACTGAAGGCCCGGCAGTTGACCATGCGGGAAATGTTTATTTTACGGACCAGCCGAATAACAAAATTATCCGTTGGGATGCTGTCACCGGAGAATTTAGGGTATTTATGGATGATGCCGGACGATCCAATGGAATGTATTTTGACCGGAGGGGGAATCTCATTACATGTGCGGATATGCATAACCAGTTATGGAGTATTGATATAACGGGAAAGCAAAAAGTACTGATTGATAATTATAAAGGCAAACTTCTTAACGGTCCTAATGATTTATGGATAGACCCCAGGGGAGGTATTTATTTCACTGACCCCTTGTATAAAAGGAATTACTGGGAGCGTGATCCTGAGATGCAGCAGGACGGGCAGCATGTGTATTATCTTTCACCCGACCGGTTGTTGCTTGTGAGAGTAGATACTGATTTGCAGAAGCCTAATGGTATCGTAGGCACACCTGACGGTAAAAAATTATATGTTGCAGATATCGGGGCGAAAAAGACCTATGTATATGATATTGAACCGGATGGATATCTGGTAAACAGAAAGCTTTTTGCTGAGATGGGATCTGATGGGATGACTATTGATAATAAAGGCAATATATATCTTACAGGTGACGGGGTAACTGTATTTGACAAGAACGGGACCCGTATTGCACATATTCCAATCGAGGCACGTTGGACAGCGAATGTATGTTTCGGGGGAACAGACAGGAAACTGCTATTCATTACAGCAATGGATGCGGTGTATGGAGTAAGGATGAAAGTGAAGGGAGTTAGATAATCCTTACCTTAAAAGACAGGTATTTTTAGAGGTGCCCTTAACTAATAAGAAGAAAAAATAAATTCCTGTAAAACAGGTTATCCGACTTTTATCCAGGCTGATTTTCGGTTACTCTCAATGATCTTCTCACACAAAATTATTTCCCTTAATCCGGCACGGAAGGTCGGATACTCTTCTTTATCTTTCTTCCCCGCAATTTTACCATAGATTTTACTGAATAACTGTTTGAAAGTATCGGGAAATCCTTCATTATGTCCTCCCGGGAAAGAGACGATCTCTCTGCTTTCCTGTTTCATCAGGGAAGGGTCTTTCTGCATTAGCTGGTTTGCCTCATCCCTGCTTCCTGTCCAGAGTTCATTCGGCCTTTCTGAAACCCAGGATGCGGATTTCTTTGATCCGGCAACTTCCAGGGTAAGCCTGTTCTTCTTTCCCGCGAACACCTGGTGAACAGTCAGAGCGCCATGAGCCCCGTTACTGAACCTTAACAATATGGTGGCGTAATCTTCCGTATGGATCGGGATATCTTTGTAATCTTCGGGAGTGAGCAATTTGCCGGAGTATGTTTCAACGGGTTTTAACGGTTTTTTTCTAACCGGATGGAATGTGGCAAAATCAGCAAGTACTTCTGTTATTTGGAGTCCCGTAACAAACTCAGTCAGATCCATCCAATGCGACCCGATATCGGCAACAGCCCTGGACTCACCCGATAATTCAGGCTCCAGTCGCCAGTTGTAATCGGTAGGGTAGAAGAGCCAGTCCTGCAAATATGAACCATGAACAGAGAAAATATTTCCGTATTCTCCATTTTCAACTGAAAATTTAAGCTCATGCATCAGAGGGTAAAACCTGATGTTAAAATTAGTGGCATTAATCAGGCCCTTTTTTTCTGCCAGTTCCACCAGTTCTTCTGCTTCAGCACGACTGGTTGTGAGCGGTTTTTCGCATATAACATGTTTTCCGGCGAGAAGGGCTTCTTTTGAGATGCTGTAATGAAGGTAGTTTGGTGTGCAAATATGGATGCTGTCAATGTCAGGATCCGTAAGCATCTGGTTATAATCACCGTAATATTTGTTTATTCCGAGTTGCAGGGCTTTCTCTTTTACAACCGATGCATCATCGGCAATAGCTTCCACCGAAACGAAATTTAATCTCCGGAGGGCTTCAACATGAGCGGCACCGATGAAACCGACACCAATTACACCGGCTTTGATTTTTGCGTTGGTTTTTTCCATAAGTTTGAGTTTTGCGGGATTAGAATGAATATTATTTCAAAACGGGAAAGGAAAGGGTTTATTATTTGAAGAGTTCTTTTTAACCACGAAGGACACTAAGTACCCACAAAGGACACACAGGAGATATTCTTGATTTACAATGCTTTGTGTTTTTTTATGTTGTCCTTTGTGTCTTTTGTGGTTAAATATATTTTGATTTATGAGACAGCCCCTATGTGTTTTTAATTACTGTTCCTTAAATTAATTTTCCCTTTTCCGCCTCAAAAAA
>CAYVTV010000197.1:2923-8105 GCA_964454295.1 uncultured Bacteroidaceae bacterium | reverse complement strand
TGTTACGGCATTACGCCAGCTGGGATTTGATTATGTTTTTGATACGGATTTTGCAGCAGATTTAACTATCATGGAAGAGGGTACTGAATTTCTTGAAAGGCTGTCAAAGTTCCTGGCAGGGGATAAAGATGTACAGATGCCCATTCTTACTTCCTGCTGCCCGGCATGGGTAAATTTCTTTGAGCATCATTTTCCGGAGATGAAGGACATCCCCTCAACGGCAAGGTCGCCCCAGCAGATGTTCGGATCCATAGCAAAAACATATTTCGCAGAAAAAATAAAGATAAAAAGAGAAGATATGGTTGTGGTTTCCATAATGCCTTGTCTTGCAAAGAAATATGAATGTCAGCGTGCTGAGTTCAGTGTCGACGGGAATCCTGATGTTGATTATTCCATATCCACCCGTGAACTTGCAGCTTTTATAAAACTGGCTAATATTGATTTTAACAGTCTGAAAGATGATGATTTCGACCAGCCCTTGGGTGAATCAACCGGGGCGGGCGTGATTTTCGGTACCACAGGAGGGGTTATTGAAGCAGCTACCCGCACAGCGTATGAACTTTTCACAAAAAAGAAACTTGAAAAGGTTGAATTTGAACAGTTAAGAGGGTTGGATGGCATCCGGCATGCTTCAGTGGATTTCGATGGTTTTGAACTAAAGATCGGTATTGCGCATGGCCTTGGTAATGCAAGGAAACTTCTTGAACAGATCAGAGATGGGAAATCGGAGTTTCATGCTATTGAAATTATGGCCTGCCCCGGCGGTTGTATTGGTGGTGGAGGCCAGCCCTTACATCATGGTAATTCTGCCATTTTAAAGGCCAGGGCTCAGGCAATATACAGGGAGGATGCAGGGAAACCGATACGTAAATCACATGAAAACCCATTTATTATAGAGCTGTATGAAAAGTACCTGGGACATCCGATGAGTGAAAAATCACATCATCTGCTGCATACACATTACTTTGATAAGAAAAAGAAGGTATTCAGTATTTAGGAGATATGTTGAATTATAAAAATCAGATAATATGTCAAGCGTTAAAATAGAACTACATAAGGAACAGGTTGATAAAATCAAGGAAATAGCAGGGATTTTCAATAATGAACCCGGTGAGCTGATTAATGTACTCCACAAGTGCCAGCATGAATTTGGATATCTTCCCGCGGAAGTGCAGGAGGTAGTTGCTGAGGAGCTTAATGTATCTGAGGCTAAGGTATATGGGGTCGTAACATTCTATTCCTTTTTCTCCATGATTCCCAGGGGTAAATACCCTGTCAGCATATGCACCGGAACAGCTTGTTATGTGAGGGGTGCAGAGAATGTCCTTGCTGAGTTCAAAAAGGAGTTGGGTGTCGGAGTAGGTGAAACAACTCCTGACGGACAGTTCTCACTTAACTGTCTGCGCTGTGTGGGTGCCTGCGGCCTCGCACCTGTAGTATTGGTCGGGGAAAAGACTTTCGGCAGGGTTGCTCCTGACGGGGTTAAAGATATTTTAAAAGAGTTTACAGAAGCAGGAGTAAAACCCTGAACAACATTGATGTGCTCATTAGATAATCAATCATAAGGGAGTTATTTTATAAAACCCTTCGTGTTCCTTCGTGAAACCCTTCGCGTCCTTTGTGGTTAAACTCATTACGTATTTAACCACGAAGGACACGAAGGGTAACACAAAGGTGCGCAAAGGAATTAAATAAAAATCGAATTGGGTTAATTAACCTCAGAACACTAAGTTAATAAAAGACCAAGCTATGAAAAAACAGTTTATTACATTAATTGCTTTAGTTGTATTTGTTTTCATTGCTGTATATACCTCTGTTTCCGGCCAGGAACCTGAACAGTGGGTTTCTTTTAAATCAGAACAGTTCAATTATTCAATCGATTTCCCTGTGATGCCTTTGGAAGTAACTGATGTTTTTGACACGGAAGCAGGAGAAATGAGTTTAAGTGTGGCAGAACTGGACTGCTCTGAAAAGGAAGGATATAACAACATTATGTATATGTTAAACTGCACCGTATATCCTGATGCCTTGATACACTCCGATTTCATTGACCTTCTGGATCTTTTTTTTACAAATACTATCAATAGTGCTGTTTCGAACACAGGCGGAGAATTGCTTTCTTCATATGACGTAATTTATGAAGGATATCCGGGCAGGGAAGTCAGGATTGCAGCAGATGAAGGCAAAACCATTTTTTCATCGAGGTTATATCTTATAGGGAGTAAGTTTTTTATGATGATCATACTGACGGAAGCGGGGAAGGGGGATAATCGGGAGATAGGGAGGTTTTTTGATTCGTTCAGGGTGGGGATGTAGTTGGGAAAAGGCAAAAGGGAAAAGGCAAAAGGTAAAAGGTAAAAGGCAAAAGGCAAAAGGTAAAAGATAAAAGGGAAAAGGAAAAAGGAAAAAGGAAAAAGGCAAAAGGCAAAAGGCAAAACAAAAAAGATTTGAGCTATTACAGCACGATTATTATTGGCGCCGGAGCTGCAGGGCTAATTGCAGCGGGGAGAGCCTGTGAGGCAGGCGGTTCGGTGCTGGTGCTTGAGAAGATGAAGCAACCGGGGCGTAAATTGCTGATCACGGGAAAGGGTCGCTGCAACATTACCAACATCGCTCCTGTACAGGAATATTTCCGGAACATTTATCCTAATGGCAGATTTCTGAAGCATGCTTTTTCTGCTTTTTTCACTAATGATATAATCAGTCTTTTACATTCCTATGGAGTGAATACTGTAGTGGAAAGAGGGGGGAGGGTGTTTCCGGAAAGCAATTTGTCTGTTGATGTTTTAGGCGCCCTGTTAAGATATGCTTCTGAAAGAGGGGCGGAATTCCGGTATGGATACAGGGTGGAAAAACTTATCATTAATGATGGCAGGGTAACAGGAGCAGAGGCACAGCATAACGGGAGGAGAGTCACTTTTCATTCCGGGAAGGTAATAGTATGCACGGGTGGTTGTTCCTATCCGGCCACCGGATCAACGGGTGATGGCTACAGGCTTGCAGAGCAGGCCGGACATAGTATTGTGCCGGTAAGGCCGGCTCTTGTTCCTCTCGAAACAATGGGTGAGGTGGCAGGGATGTTACAGGGGTTAAGCCTGAAAAATTGTAACGCGGTGGTATGGGTAAACGGGAAAAAATCAGCAGAAGAGTTTGGAGAAATGTTATTCACCCATTTCGGTCTGTCGGGTCCTGTTATTTTAACACTCAGCCGCATGGTTGTTGATGAGCTTACCAAACAATCAACAGTGGAGATATCTGTCGATCTGAAACCTGCCCTTGATGAGATGACACTTGACCGTCGTTTGTTGAGGGATTTAAATGAACAGGGGAAGAAACAGATCGATCATATTTTTAAGTTATGGCTTCCGGCGAAGATGATACCTGTCTTTTTACATCTGACTCATATTGACGGAAAGAAGCAGGGACATCAGCTTAAGTCGGAAGAAAGGAGAAGGATATTGTTATTAATGAAAGATTTAAGGTTCCGTGTTTCAGGTTACCGTTCCTTTAAAGAAGCTGTGATCACTGCCGGAGGGGTGAGTACAGCTGAGATTGACAGTAAAACGATGGAGTCGAAACTGGTAAGGAATTTGTTTTTTGCCGGGGAGGTAATGGATGTTGACGGGGTTACCGGCGGGTATAACCTTCAGATTGCGTTCTCTACCGGATGGCTGGCGGGGGGGGGTGATCCCGTGATCTTTTCGTCCCCTTCGTCCCTAACAACAGTTCGTTAAATTAAAATAAAACGCGAAGGCGCAAAGGCGCAATATATTGTATATCAACAATATAGGCAATTTATGCCCGAATTGTTAAAATATTCATTATCAACGCAATATAAAAGTTTAACGAACTATTGCCCTAAAAAACTATTTGCATAATAAGAAACAGGGGTTTGACTGATTACAAATTCAGGTGATTATTGAAATCGGCAGCGGTACTTTGGTAAGCGGTGATTTTACAACTATCGACCGGGCAAACGGACCTTATTTTTTCAAAACCGAAACCGACCCTTCCGATGGCACAAATTACGCGATAACAGGAGTTAGTCAATTGGAAATGAAATTCCTAAATTAATTGGGAGTTTTGATTTTTCGGAGAATCGTGGAGGATTTAAATATCTTACAAAGTCTTCTGCCGTTTATTCATCAAATATTGAAGGAAATAGTATCGATTTGAATTCTTTCATGAATTATGAATTGAATAAGGATAAATTTAAAGCAGGTAAAGAAATTAAAGAAATTGAGGACTTGATTGAAGCATATGAGTATGCACAGACTAACAAACTGAATGAACAAAACTTATTGAATTGTCATAAAATATTTTCAGACACTTTACTGATAAGAAGTAAAAGAGAAGATACGTAAATTCGATGCTTCGTTTACGAAACCACCCAATTATATATAATCAATCTTCACTTCCTTCAGAAATTTCTCCTCCAGTATCTTGGCCATTCTTTTAACCACTGTTCTTCTTATCTCAAGGTCAACCGGCAGGCTGGGATCCTGGTGTGCGATATTGATACGTGTTCCGATGATGAAATGTATCTCATCGCTTTCCCTGAAAAGGTTTACTATGCGGTCGGCCGGGCCTTTGCCGACAGGGGAGGAGCTGGTAAATTCCTTCAGCAGCCGGGTGACCTTGGTGAGTGTAAGGATGCCTTCCGTTACGAGGTCGATACCCTTCATGTACGACATGGGAGGCAGTTCGGGGTCGTCGAAGGTGAAGCTGTCTTCAATTTCCTCTCCCAGTTCCCGTGCAACGATATCGGCAGTAGTGGCACCGCAGATGATCTTTTTGCCGTTAAATTCCTTAACGATATTACCCAGTTCATGGTCGTTCTCTTCCTCGTAGGGAGGACCTGTACACACCAGGAGTTTCCTGGGTTCCCGGAAATAGATCACCGCACAGCTGGTGTCGTCTTTACTGAAGTACCTGTCATTTTTGTTAGCCATATTCACCAGCTTATTGGACAACCTTCTGGCAGAGATCTTTTCATTAGTGCTTATCAGTTGTAAAGCGTAGCCGGTCATATTTTCCGTTCCCCATCCGAAAGGGGAATCTTCGCCCCCTAAGCCCGATTGTGTTATTCCGTCGGATGTAAGTATGATCCTGTCTTCTATCTGCGGATAAAAACTGCAGGTGCGTATCTCTTTACCTGCATTTCTTTCACTCTGCATGATAA
>CAYVTV010000197.1:0-2913 GCA_964454295.1 uncultured Bacteroidaceae bacterium | reverse complement strand
CCACTGGGGGTCGAGGGCTTTGTTCCCCCGCAGGATAACAGTCTGGGGATTATCGTATTCCAGTATAGTGACAGGGCCTTCGTCTTCGATATCCACAATAGTAAAGGTGGCGTAGCTCATTTTACGTTCACTGCATACCGGCAGGGTATTCATAATTATCTCTGCAATTTTCTCGGGTTCTTTATGTTCGAGTGTGAAATTGAGAGCCATGGTTGCGGTAAGAGTCGCCAGCACATTTGCTTTAACCCCGTGTCCCATGCCGTCGGAAAGGACAATGATAGTTCTTTTCTCTTCCTTTATGCGCCGGGAGAGAAAAACGTCGCCACAGATCCTGTCCTCCCCGCAGTTCTTTTGTGCGTTGTGTACTTCTATGTAGAATTTATTGTTCATTCCTTATCTTTCCGGGGCGTTGATTTATAAAATTCGATGATGGAATTGAGCATTCTTTCCGTTTCTGAGGCCCCTTCCCCCAGGAGAAAACCTATCTGCTGAACCATTGACAGGTTTTTGTCAATAGCTTCCCCGACCCTTTTGATAACCTCTTCTTTACGTACTTCGGGGGAATACATATCGCGGAGAACGGCGCCGACGATTTTCCCCTTTCTTATGATAAATACGCTTACGTTGATAAGCCTCTCCTGGTAGCTGATATCCCTGTTCTGTATATTCTCATTGTTTGTCAGGACATAGCTGAAAAGATTGTAAATATTATAGGGAAGAAGGGTTTTAAGGTCAGCTCCTGCCAGCCCGGGGATAATTTCGTTTATTTCCATGGCTTCGCTTCCCAGGAGATCAATAAAACTCTGGTTGGCCTGTATAATTTTCAGCTTTTCGTTAAGGATAACAATTCCTGACGGCAGTTTTTGCAGCATGGCGGAAATGATCTCGGAAGCTTCCTTAGCCGATTCTTTCTCTCTCAGTGCTGTTTTTTCCGATTCACGGAGCGCTTTTTCCGTCTGGGCAAGCTTTTCGTTGGATATCTTCAGTGACTGGATATAGTCCTGTTTATTTCTGGCAGTATAGGAGTTGCACATCTCAGGTATGGCTATACCCTGTGCTATGGCGATGGCAAAGTCCCTGCAGGATCTGTAGCCGCATACTCCGCAGCCATATTCATTACTGCAGTCTTTTTTAAGGTCTTCAAGGATCTCACGGATCTTTTCCTCGGGGGGATCGGGGAAACGCCGGTCATCATTTTTAAATATTCTGGTAAAATCAAGTGAAGACAATTCGTCAATATTAGTAGTCCAACTGTCAAGGTCAAAATTTTTGATTCTTTTCCGGGCATATTCCTTCACATTGGCCTGGCGGACGTATTTCTCGCCCTGGCGGGTTGTACCGGGTCCCATGATATATTCGGCATAGAAGATATTGAAATGCGATTTAATTTTCTGGATATCATGCTGAAATTCCCTGAGGGCTTCTTTCATTTCCTTTTCCCCTTCAACAGTGGTGATATTACCTGTGAGGAGGTCGTCATTCAGTTCTGCCGCCTGAACAATTCCTGATGCGATGGGGAACAGTGCTCCGGTATAACCGTGCGGAGGGTCGAAATCGCTGTATTCCATCTGCTTTTCATCGATGCCTGATGCGGCAAACATAGACCGCAACTCGGTAAAAGTCAACACCGCATCGATAGTTCCATCGGCTTTCCCTTTTTCATTATCACTTTTATGGGCGATAAGCGGGCCTATGTAAACAACTTTATAATCTGTGCCATATCTTTTTCTTACTACCTTGGCTGTGGCCATGGCCGGACTGACGAGGGCGGCAAGATTGGGAATAACTTCGGGCCGGTATTTTTCTATATACATAATTACCACGGGGCAATTTGCCATAACATAGTATTTTCCCCTGTATTTTTCGAACAGCTTGCTGTACTCCCTGGCAAGGAGGTCGACTCCAAACGAGACTTCAACCACTTTTTCAAATCCCAGTTCACGGATCATCCGCACGAACTTACGGTAGTCGGTGATATCAGGAAACTCTGCTGCGATAGAGGGATCGAGTATGGCGGCCACAGGAATTTCAGATTTCAGCAGTTTTTGCACATCCTCTCTACTGTCGCGGTATGTTATTGCCTCAGGGCCGCAGGCGTCAATGCAGCTTCCGCAGGCGATACAACGTTCAGGGATGATGATGGGAAATGCATGATCGTTTTTTACCTGTATGGCTTTAACCGGGCAGGCTTTAACACAGGCGAAGCAGATGGTGCATTTATCTTCATTTATTTTCAGTAATGGCTTCATGTTTGTTATTGTAAACTACTCAGTTCTTTTTCAAGAATTTCATTTATATTTTCTTCGGTGACCTGTTCATACAGATGATCGTCGATTTTCAGCACCGGTCCCCGGCTGCAGTTTCCGAAGCAGTGGTTTCCCCTGAATTTAATTTTTCCTTCCAGTTTATTTTCCTTGATATAGTTCTGGATGATCATCAGTGTTTTCCGGTTTCCTCTTGCGAAGCATGAGCTTCCGAGGCATATGGTGAGTTCTTTGATTCGGGCCATTGTAATTTAAAGTTCCGTCCTGTTAATATCTCTGGTTGTAAATATATTTATCAGCCTGTTAAATTAGTGAAGAAATTTGAATTATTGAGGGGTTTGGGGGGATTTTGTTGGGGGGAGAGTGGGAGAGTGGGAGAGTGGTTGAGTGGTTGAGTGGTTACGTGGTTGGGTAGGGCGGCTGTGCGTCCTTACGATGGTGGCCGGGTGACGTGGTTGATTGGTTAAGTAGCTGCATAGCATGCTATGAGGGCAGGACGTGGTTGCGAAAAGATTACTTCGTGTTCCTTGGTGGGTAACTTGGGGTTTGGTTGCATCCTGTTTTCTGGGAGAAATTATTTCTGAATAGTATTACACTTATCATGAAATATTTGGAAATGAAATAAAATTTTCATTAATTTTAGTCATTG
>CAYVTV010000196.1:0-8107 GCA_964454295.1 uncultured Bacteroidaceae bacterium | reverse complement strand
CCGCCATCAGAAGTTACTTTCACATCATATCCCACCTCTCCTTTACCATCCTCTGACCGGCCTCCATACTTTTTTGCCCACACGGTCTCCCCTTCAGAGGTAGTTCTGATAAGGTACATATTGGTATATTTATTCCCTGCATAAGTAACTTCAGTGATGGAACCCAGAATAATGAAGCCTCCGTCAGGCAGCAGTTCTATACTGTATCCGGTATCATCATACAACCCCCCGTACAATTTTGATTTCCAGCTTTCATTTCCGGATTTATCTGTCTTTATCAGAAACACATCCTTTCCTTTATCTTCGGTTGTTATCGATCCTGTTATCACATAGCCACCATCGGAAAGGGCTTTTACATCATACCCTACATCATTCTGATAACTCCCGAATAGTTTAAGGAATGCCTGAGACTGGGCGGGACTAAGAGTATCAGTTTCACATGATGCGATCATGAGCAACAGAAAAATTGCCTGATATTTTATGTACTTAAGTCCTGTATTGGCTGTTTTTATCATTTGAGTATCAGAATTTTTTAGGTTTATATAATGAATAGGCAAAGCCGGCAGAAACAGAGATATAATTTATCCTGAAGTTGTTATCTTCATAATAATAAAGAAAGCCCTGATCATCATTTCCGGGATTTCTGCTGTTTTCGTCCACTTCATTAAAAAGAGTATAATTATAGGAAGCATCGATAAAGAAGTACCCTTTAGAGATTCTGTATTTCACTCCCCCGCCTCCTGCCACTGTAAAATTAACCCTTGTTCTTTTTTCAGTGATATTCGTGGAAGGGCCCTGAATATCATTATAGAATAAACTGCCGGTATTATCGTAATTTCTGATAAGTTCGCTCTTTGAGGACAATAATATTCCAGGTATAATACCTGCTTTAACGTAAGGGTTAATTTTACTTTTCATCACCGTGTAAGAAAAAGTAAGCGGAATATCGAGTCTGTCCTGGGTTTCATTAAATTGCACAAATGCAAAGGGAAAGGGGTTAACAGCATACTCATATTTTACTTCCCTGAACCTTGGTTCCAGTCCCAGTTCCATATTTTTCCCGAGGTGTTTGATAATAACCACACCGGCCTGAAAACCAGGTCCTGCCGGAGAGTATGTTCCTTTGATATTATTAAGATCGTGTACACCATAATATTCAATAACGCCTATGTCGGAAAAATTGACTCCTCCATAAATTCCAAAAGAAAAGCGGGGAAGGTTATCATACTGTTCCAGAAGGCTTGTAAACTCAACAGGATCTGCGGAAGTAGGGATATAATCAGGATATCTTCTGAGGAATTCGTTCATATAATTCTCCGCCAGAACGATATTATCATCAAATATACATGCATTGATCATCAGTTTATACGCCTGTAGTCTTTCTTCCCTTGTCAGTCCTGAGGAGATGCAATTTTTTAATAAGTCATACACTTTCTCAATACGTCCGGTATTGAACATTTCCTGTGCTTCCCTCAGGTTCAGGGCGCAATCGTCCTCCTGTGCCCTGACATCCGGTTTGCAGAGTATCAGCAGGCTGAAGAATAAAAAGGGACAGGTTTTTAAGATGTTCATTAAATATATTTTTAGTTGTTTTCCAAAATTCTTATTTCTATTTCTTTTTTCTGTGGTTTATTGCATGTCTCTTCGTATGGGATATCGTCTCCCACATAAGTATTCCATTCTTCATTGTTCATATCTCTGGTAACCAGGTTACATATCTGGTCAGCGAGCATTTTTGAATACACCGGTCTGGAGATCAGTTTATCGCCTTCGGAACTGCCGCTGACCATATAATCTCCTGTTGAGTTAAAGGTTACAGAGAATGCGAATCCAGAATGATCGCTGAAGATAACAGGGGGGCTTGTAAGGTCGTTCATGTTCCAGAAAAGAACATTGCTGTCATATGATGAGCTGGCCATGATTTGTCCGTCGGGGCTAAAGCCAAGGTCAGTTATCCTGGCTTCATGTCCGCTGAGGATTCTTACAAGGTTAAAATTATCCGCACGGAATATTTTAATATCTCCGTTCATATTTCCAGCGGCCAGGTATTTAAAATCCGGGGAGAAGGCAAGGCTTTGGACAGGGTTGGCAGGGTCGTTGTAAATATCGGTGGATATGGTTTCGCTTTTTGTTCTCCAGACTGTTAGTTTTCCGTCTCTTGTGCCGCTGGCGAGAAGGATACCGTCGGGGGACAGGGCTATGGCATTTACACGGTTACCCGGATTAGCGAACAGGAGGCTGCTGCCGGTATCCAGGTTCCAGTATTCTATTGTATTATTAAGGCCGGTGGTGAACATGGTCCTGTTATCGGGTGACATGGCGATAGCGCGGATGTTGGCATCTGTACCCACGAGAGTGGCAGGTTGTTGCTGAGGATTTTCAATATTAAATACAAGTATTCCATTCCTGTTTTCTGCACAGAACAGCTTTTTCCCGTCAGGGCTTACGCGTATGGTTTCAATGATATTTCTTCCCCGGGTTATGGTGGAAAAATTTTTCTCCGGATCGGACATATCCCATTTCAGGATGCTTCCCTCACTTCCTGCACTGATAAATGATGATGATCCGGGGATAAAAACCACTGTACGTACGGCCTCGGAATGGCCCTTATACACATTATAGGTATCTCCGAGGAGGGATTTCATTGACTGGTACAGACCGGTATATATATCAACGTCATTGGCAGGGCCATTGAATCGTTCATTGAAGATATAGGCCTGATATGCCAGTAATGCACGGAGATCGGTATCGGTTGTTGCCTGAAGTGATTTCACCGACATGGATTTTGCTGTTGACAGCATCCGGCGTTGGAATGCTTCTACCCTGGCATTTTCTGCCTGTTCCCTCTGAACATTAGCTTCTTTTTCGTTATTAAGAGCGATACTTCTCTGCCTGTTAGCTTCAGACAGATTTCTTGTTGCCAGTGCGGCCTGGCGGGTAGCCTCCCGTGCATTTCTTTCAGCCTGAAGTCGCTGTTCCTCTGCAATTTTCGATTGGTCTTCGGCAAGTGCTCTTTGTTCTCTGGCTTCCTCCGCTGCTTTCTCTGCCAGCTCGCTCTGTTCCTGGGCTTCAATAGTTTTTTGTTCTGCCAGCATTCTTTGGGTTTCAGCCCTCTGGAACTCTTTTTCCGCCTGTACCTGTAGCTCTCTTGTCCATACAAATAAGCCCAGTGAGATAATAGCTGCAGTACCCAGAACAAGAGCAAAAATTCGTGTCCGCCTTAGCTGTCTTTTCTGTAATCTCAGCTTGTTTTCTTCCTCCTTTAAAAACTCTTTTTCACTGGTATCCAGGAAGACCATAGTTCTCTCGAAGGCAGGATCATAGCGCTCTGCCCATGCCAGGGTGGGTTTTGTTTTCTTCCTCCAGTTAACGGCCAGCTGCAGGTCCGGTGGCCTCCATAATCCTGATCTTCCGGCCTGGTATTGCATGGCAGATTCAGCCAGCCTTTTATACATCTGAACGCCTGCCGCCTCCTCATCAACCCATGCTTTTAACCTATCCCATATCCTCATGAATGACTCGTGGGAAATATCCACCACTGTATCATCCGACAAGGCCATATCGGCAGAGGGAGTAACAAAGGATCTCCCCGGCAAGCGAAATACATCAAGGATCCTGATCACTTCATCCGGGGTGAGCAGGCATATCTCCGCGAGCTTGTTAACGCTCGCAGGTTTCCTCACCCCTTTATTGTCAGTACCTCTCTCTGTCAGTGTACGGAAAATCTTTTCACAGGCTTCCTTTTCCCTTTCGTTAAGTTCATCGTAAGCTTCATTGGCATGTTCCGACAATGCCTTCTCGAGCCTCCCGATAGCTTCATAATCAGAAACAACTACTGGTTTTTTCAAATCATTATGTAAGCTCCAGTAACTCCATGTTCTCATCAGCGCGTGCTGGAGTACGGGAAGCTGATCAGGATTATCTCCAAGGTCATGTAACATCGTCTCAACCAGGGAATCCTCAATGGAGGCGCCCACCACTTTCACCGGACCCTCAATAACTTCCCTGAAATCATCGCGTGTCATCCTTGGCACCAGATAATTACTTCTGTTGATAAGAGCTGTTAATTCAAGGAATCTGGAACATTCCCCTATAAAATCAGACCTCATGGTAATAATAAGGTATATTGGGAACTCATCCTGAAGTACCAGGTCTGTCAGCAGCCGGGCAAAAGAGAAAGATGCATCTGCTGCTGATGGCTGTTCATTTCCGGAAAACCTGAAAACCTCTTCAAACTGGTCAATGATAATGAGTACTTTGGCATCATTTTCCTGAAAGGATTCCCGTAAGATCCGGCAGATATCCGGGACCCGGGTGCCATCTTCACCGGGATCTTTACCTGTAATTTCCTTAACTTTATTCAATAGATTTGTAACGGGGGAATTCCCGGGACGAGTCGTGATTATTTTCCAGTTTCCGGATACTGATTCAGAATTATTTCCGAGAGCAGTAATTATTCCGCAATAAATAAGTGAAGATTTGCCGCTTCCGGAAGCACCTGTAACCGCACAGAAACGATGGGTTAATAAATTGTTCAGTGCCTCATCCGTCTGTTTTCTTCTGCCAAAAAAAAGGTGGGATTCAGTGGTCTTAAACGGGCGCAAACCGGGAAACGGATTATCCGGGATAATATTCCGGTTATCTTTTGAAGCGGATTGGATCATATAATTAATGTCTGTTGTTAATTAAACTTAGAGCCTGATACCAATGACCAGGATATCATCTACCTGATACGTATTTCCTCTCCAGTCCTCATGTATCTGTTTTAAAATCAGCTTCTGGTGTTCCATGGACTCTTCATGAATTTTCAGCAGCAGATCCCTGAATCGTTTGATCAGGAATTTGGAGTCGTCCTCTCCTCCAAACTGATCTGCATAACCGTCAGAGAACAGGTAAATCATATCATCCTTATAAAACTTTATTTCATGATTGGTAAAAGAAGTGAGTTTTTCACCCATATAACCACCCACGGCAGATTTGTCAGCATTCACTTTAATAAACTCATTATTCCGGTACAGGTACAGGGGATTATATCCACCGGCATATTCCAGTATTTGTTTATCTTCATCAATGCTGATCAGGCATATGTCCATTCCATCACGGACCGAAGTGCTAAGTCGCGTCTGACGTAATGTTTTTGTTACGCCCTCATTCATTGCATCAAGAATATGAGCAGGTTTTGTAACTCCCTTTACATTAATGATATAGTTAAGCTGATTGAATCCGACAATTGACATAAATGCACCTGGCACTCCATGACCTGTACAATCTACAGCAGCCACAATCTTTTTTCCTCTTGTTTCCGTAACCCAGTAAAAGTCGCCACTTACAATATCTTTAGGCATATAAAGTATAAATGATTCAGGGATGACCTGTTTAACATAATCATCAGGGGGCAGAATGGCTGTTTGAATTCGTTTGGCGTAGTGTATACTGTCTTCAATATGCTTTTTCTGTTCTTCAATTTCCAGGTAAGCTTTCTGGAGCGATTTATTTATGTCGGAAAGGATATTTCTCTGCTCCTGGATAGCATCTCTCTGAGCTTCAATTTCCTCTTTTTGCAGCATTATTTCAGCTGTACGCTGGCGTACTTTTTCTTCCAGCTCGTTATAATAGCTCTCCAGCTGTTCTATCATTCTGTTGAATTGCTCAGAAAGTGAGGCTATTTCGTTATTTCCGGATATATCCGCTCTTTCATTAAGGTGTCCGTCAGTGATACGGTTAACTTTCTCAACGAGGTTCTTTATGGGATCGGTGATGACCCTGGTCTTTCTGTAAAGAAGGATAATAACGATAAAGATGGTGATACCGAAGAAAACAAAAAATTTAAACAATTCCTGTCTCAGCAGCAATTGTTCTGCTGCCCTGTCTGATATTATTCTTATCACTGATTCACTGTAGAGGCTTGTATTTTTTCTTCCCAGATAAATAAAATTGTATATAAGCTTTTTGCCGTCGGTGGATTCCACAAACTGGTAATTACGTTTTGTTTCCAGAACCTGTCTGAATATCTTAATGTGATGAGGCAGTATTTCCGCATCCTTATTCAGTGAGAAAGGATTTTCGGCCCCTATAAACAGGTCGACAGAAACTATATTTTCCTGCCGGTCGGATAAATCATTTATCCTCCTTTTGATAGCCTGTATGATAGTGTCGGCACGCTGGGAATAAGTGCCTATTTCAATAATATATTTTCCGTCGGGAGTTGGCTGATAGGTAAATTTTTTCAATCTTTTAGTCTTATTTTCCACTGCGAATCTTTCATTCACAAATTCGCCGCCTTCAAAGACAGCTTCCAGCATTAAACGGTGATCTTCACCAAAGCTGAAAAGATTCAGTCCTCTGTCGTTTTCAAAAGTAGTATTTACAATAACCCCCATTCTGTTTATCACATATATATCTTCAAAGAGAGGATTCATTCCTATTTCCTTTTGTATTTTATCAAGGCTTACAGTATCAATTCCGGCTGTAGATCTGAAATAATGGTTTATCAGTTTATCAGAATATCTCCTCATTCGCGGCTGAAGGTCATCCTCGAGGATATCCAGGGCCATGTCCTGCATTTCATGGATATTGCGGATCTCATCAATGATGATCTTGTTTTTATTTTCATTTGAGTCAATAAGGATACTCCTGGTATGCTGAAAATTAAGGACTCCCAGTACGATCAGTGCAATAACTGCCGGAAAAACTACATTCAGAATGAGTTGACGAAAAATGGTGGTTCTTCTCACTTAATTATAAGTTTATTTAGTAAATTCTCATGATGTTCAGCAATGCTGTTAACGAGTTTTCTTCCTTCCTCCTCGTTGTCAAAAACAAATTCCCGTAAATCATCTTCACTGATTTTCAACATAGTGGCATTGGTTTTTACATTTATTAACGTATCATCTCCTGTAAATTTAAGAACTTCAGATGTTAGAAACAAACTACCGTTCTCTGGTTTTATTTCAGTGCCGTCTGCCATCTTCAGTGAGAAATTTCCTTCTGTTGAGAGCACCACTTCGTTATTAGCAAATAAATCAGCTATCCTGATATCGATATCTTTTTTAAGGTCTGTAATTTTTGCATTTTCTGCCAGTGAAACCAGGTTATTTCTTTTTATGAAGGATAACGTTTCAGCATTCCTGAGAGTCATAATTTTTTTCCATTCACCTGTACAGTCTTCCTTTTTCAGGCAATCAATAAAGGTAGTTAAATCTTTTGCAATTTTCTCATCCAGTCTTTTGACTATTCCGGGGATTAAATCCGGATCTGCCTTCATGATAAGGGTTACAGCTGATTCCCTGATGATTTTTGAAGGGTGGAAAGTTTGTGCGATAATATCGTCAGTGACAGTCAGATCATCATGCTTCATTAATTCCCTGATGGCAAGAATTCTGGAATATTCACCAATCTGGTTCATGTCGCTGTTAAGAATGGAATACAGGGCATCGGGTAGTTTTTGTATATCGACAGGATATTCAGCCTGTAGATTCTTTATTTTATCATAATCAGAGGTATCTTCAAAGAGCGGAAACAGGAAAGGTTTAATGGTTTCATCAATAAGCATATCCAGTAGTTCGACAGCATACCCTATTCCTTCGGTTGTACCTGACTCATAGTTTTGCCTGATATAATAAACTGATTTAGGATCATATGCAAGGGAGAGAAAAGAAAAGATCATATTCATATTCTCTTTATGTTCTTCCTCAAGGGCAAGTGTCAGGTCACTCTGAGGCAGTTCACTTCTAATGCTTACCAGGAGACTGAAATTCCTGGCAGTGATTTCAACAATTCTTTGCAGGGTAACTGTTAGTTTCGTGATTTCGTGTCCGGTGATACTGTGACCTTCATTTATCAGTCCTGTTAATGCTTCCTTAACAACACATATATTATAATGGTCGAGTTTACCGGTAAGTACCGGTATCTTTTCCGGAGATTTAATACCGGCTATTGCTTTGGTAACCCGTTTCAGTCCTTTATCAGAGATACCTGATTTATAGAAAGCATTTTCAAGAGGTTCCAGTGCAGGTTTTCCAATGTCGAGGATGGCATGAAATGCCTGATGATAAAGTTGTGAATCTTCGAGAATGTCAACGAGGTAATGTACAATTTCCCTGTTCTT
>CAYVTV010000195.1:0-8117 GCA_964454295.1 uncultured Bacteroidaceae bacterium | reverse complement strand
TGGACCAGACGGGTATTTTTCAGCAAAGCACTGGTTGCCCAGAGACTCTGGATTAATGGGACAGGTGAGGATCACTCCGGTGGATTATATGAAGTTTTAGGTCATTTGCTCAAATTATAAATATGGATATATCCAGACCCGTTACAAAATTGAGGATATTAGTAAATGATTTGAGTAAAATTTATGTATAAATGAAAATATCAACCTTATATAAAACATTCATTTTTCTTGTTATCTCCTGTCTTTCATGTATCCATGTGAAAGAACCTGACCTGACCAGAGAAGTGGATGTTTTTATCGGGGTTGATCGGGGGAATACTTTCCCGGGGGCAAAACTCCCTTTCAGCATGATGAGTGTCAGCCCTGCCTGTGAGTTTCCTCCTAATGACTGGAGCTGGGGACAATGGACCCAAGGTTACCGTAGTAACCGTCCTGTTCTTGGATTATCACACACTCATACCAGCGGTGCAGGCGGTGGAGGAAGATACTGTAACATCCTGGTGTCTGCACACACTGGTATTCCGGAAATAAATAATTTGGCACAGTCCCTTAACAGAGAAGAGGGACAGCCCGGATATTACATGATGGAATTAGATGAGGGAAAAATAAAAGCTGAAACAACCCTGACACCCTATGTCGGATTACATCGTTACACTTTCCGTGAAAGTGATACAGCAGCTATTCTTATTAATGCTGCTTTTACAGTTCATTCCCCCACCAATCCCATACTTGATGATCTTACCGCCTGTAAAAAAGCAAGTGTGGAAATCCTTTCAGATCAGATGATTGTAGGTTGTTCGGAGTTTACCGGAGGATGGGGACGCCCTGCAGATTATACTGTTTTTTTTGCCGTAGAGTTCAATCGTCCGTTTCAAACCAGCGGTTGCTGGAAAAACGACAACATGAAGCTTGGCGTAAAGAAAGAAAAGATGTCAGGTGTTTCTTTGAATAATCTTGGTGCTTTTGTGTTGTTCTCCACAGAAAGCGACACAGTAATCCAGATGAAGATAGCTGTTTCCTATAAAAATATAGAAAAAGCCATGCAGCATCTGAGAGAGTTTTCGGATTGGGATTTTGAAAAGACAAGGACTGCAGCTTCAAAAATCTGGCACGAACATCTGTCTGAAATTAAAATATCTGTCGGAGATGCGGTTCAGCGACGCATATTTTACACCTCCCTTTATCATGCAATGTTCACACCAAGGGATATTACTAAAGATGCTCCTTATAATTTTCCGGAAGATAACCCTCAATATACAGATTTTTATTGCATCTGGGATACATACCGCGCGCAGAATCCATTACTTATGCTTATTATGCCAGAGAGACAGTCTGACATGATAAGTTCTTTACTGGATATATATACAAATTACGGATGGTTACCGGATGCATGGGGAGTGGGAGGCTATCTGGTTACCCAGGGCGGTTCAAATGCAGATGTCATAATCAGTGAAGCCATGCAAAAGGATATTGGAGGATTTGATTACGAGCTGGCCCTGGATGCCATGATGAAAAATGCCTGTAAGGATCCTCCGGAAGATGGCAGGTATAGCCTGTCTTATGGAAGGTATGTTACGCCCTATGATACATATGGATATTTACCCTTATTTACATTGAATAAGGTGGACACTTTTCCATGCGCTGTATCACGTTCCCTCGAATATGCATATAATGATTATTGCATTGCTCTGGCAGCAAAAAAAATGGAGAAAGAAGAAACTTACATCGAATTTATTAAAAGATCAGAAAAAGCAATGAATCTTTATCATCCTGTGAAAAAGTTATTCTGGGCAAAGAATGATACTGGCGAGTGGTTCCCGGATTATGATCCCGCACACTTTTTTCATCCATGGACGGGCCCCTATTATGAAGGAAGCGCCCTGCAGTATAGTATGGCAGCTCCACATCTGATACCCACTCTGATAAAGGCACATGGTGGTGCTGAAAATTTCGTGCAATTCCTTGACACATTCTTTGAGAATGAATACTATACTCCTACGAATGAACCTAATATTCATATACCCTGGTTATTCATATACGCCGGAAGACCCGATAAAACAGCATATTGGATAAGAAACCTTATGAACAGGTATTATTCAGACCAAAGTGATGGTCTGCCGGGAGATGATGATTCCGGAACCATGTCGGCATGGTATGTATGGGCAGCCCTGGGAATATATGCAATGCCTGGTCAGGACATATATCTCATGGCTTCCCCTGCGTTTGAGAAATCTGTAATCAACCTTGGAAACGATAAAAAATTAACTATTACCGCTAAAAATTTCTCTGAAAAAAATATGTATATAAATGATGCAAAAATAAATGGAAAACCTTTAAACAGGGCATGGTTCAGACATCATGAAATTATTAACGGAGCAGAGATCTGCCTGGTGATGAATGATAAGCCAAATGAATGGGGAAAAGAGAATCTTCCGTGTTTAGATTAATGTAGAGGCTGTCTCAGCACCTATGAATCTTACAGTTATTATCTTTGTGTGTGACTCTGTGCCTTCTCTGTGATTCTCTGTTTAACAATAGATTACAGATATTAAAATGCAATATTTTAGAATTAAATAGTATAAACCAAACCTCATCAACATGAAAAGAAAACTTCTTATTTGTATGTTTATTTGTTTTTTGCCTTTACTATTAGCTGCGCAAAGCAAATTTAACGGGTTGGAAATGAACATGGGAAATTTGTATCGTCTTTCTGATGCGAAAACCCGTTCCATAAGTCCTGAAAATTTCACCGGGGAAAAGGGGAAAGGAGGTATGGCCCGACCGGAGGATAAAGATACTCCTAATGTGGCCAATGCTTCACATGCTGCCCGTGACCTCGGACAAGGCTGGAAAGTAAATCCTTATATCAGGGTACAGCCGGGAGAAACCTTTACCATGGCGGAAATTGAAGGCCCTGGGGCCATTCAGCACATCTGGCTTACCGCATCAGGTGTATGGCGGTTTTCCATTATAAAGATCTATTGGGATGATGAAAAGGAGCCTTCCGTTGAATGTCCATTAGGCGATTTCTTTTGTATGGGATGGAATACCTATGCTCCCCTCAGCTCCCTTGCAGTTTGCGTGAACCCGGGAAGTGCTCTTAACTGCTACTGGGTAATGCCCTTCCGTAAAAAATGTAAAATCACATTGGAAAATATTAATGACCAGGACCCGATGACTTTATATTACCAGATTGATTACACACTGACAGAAGTGCCTGCTGATGCGGCCTATTTTCATGCCCAGTTCAGGCGGACCAGGTTCAATGAAACTTCCGATTACACTATCGTGGACGGGATAAAGGGTAAAGGACACTATGTTGGAACCTATATGGCATGGGGCGTGAATAATAACGGATGGTGGGGAGAAGGAGAGATAAAGTTCTTTATGGATGGGGATAAACAATTTCCAACTATATGTGGTACAGGCACTGAAGATTATTTTTGCGGTTCATACAATTTTGACACAAGAACTAAAAATGCTGCAGGAGTGGAGGAACGTAAATATACAGAGTTTTGTACCCCTTATGCCGGATTACTCCAGGTAATCAGAGGTGACGGACTATATAATGTAAGGCAGCGTTTTGGCCTTTATCGCTGGCATATTCCTGATCCCATAAGGTTCGAGAAAGACCTGAAAGTGACTATCCAGGATCTGGGCTGGAGAAAGGGCGGAAGATATTTACCTCAAAACTCAGATATATCTTCTGTTTGCTTCTGGTATCAGACTGAACCACATGCAAAATTTCCTGAATTACCTGGATGGAAGGAGCTGGAAGTGTATTGAAAAATATCGTGCAAATGAATTACCATGCCTGTATTCCTGTGTGGCATACTGGTACCAGGAAGCCGGTATTCCGGATTTGTATAGCCCGGTAGATGCAGCCGAGAGGGTTGATTATTACGTTATGCCGGCATCAGATACAGCTACTGAATAGAACGTTAACAATATTTTATTAATTATGACGAGAAATATAGTAAAAATAGGGTTTGGAATCGGATTAACAGGGATTATACCTGTAATTATTTCCTGTACCGATTCCGAATCCAAAAAAGAAAAACCTAATGTTATTGTAATTTTTGCAGATGATGTAGGTTATGGGGATGTTAGCTGTTATGGTGCAACAAAACTGAAAACTCCTAATATTGATAAGCTTGCAGAACAGGGACGGAGGTTTACAGATGCCCACTCAGCCTCTGCGGCCAGTTCTCCTTCAAGGTACGCGCTTTTAACAGGGCAATATCCTTTTCGGAGACAATTGTTTGGCCCGATTTTTCATCGAGTGGGACTTGTTATTGATACAACCCGGTTTACTATTGCCGATCTGATGAAACAATCGGGTTATTCAACAGCATGCATTGGTAAGTGGCATTTAGGACTTGGTGAAGGGGTTCCTGACTGGAACAGTGAACTTAAACCCGGGCCTCTGGAACTCGGATTTGATTACTATTTTGGAATACCGGTAGTGAACAGTCATCCTCCGTTTGTGTACATAGAAAACCATAGTGTAGTGGGTTATGATCCCAGTGATCCTTTTATTTTGAACACAAAAGCTGAAACAAAAGAATTTCCTGAAAAGTTTGGTATTGAGAGTATCGGGGGTGCGAAAGCTGCTCATGCTTTATACGATGATGAAATGGTTGGAACAACTCTTACACAAAAAGCTGTTGAATGGATTAAAAATCATAAGAAGGAACCGTTCTTCCTGTACTTTGCGACTACAAATATCCATCATCCTTTTACCCCGCACCCCAGGTTTAAAGGTACAAGTGATTGCGGAAGATATGGCGATTTTATGCACGAGCTCGACTGGATTGTGGGTGAAATTATGAGAACCCTGGATAAATTAAAAATTGCTGATAATACACTTCTCATTTTTACCAGCGATAACGGGGGTATGCTTAATCAGGGAGGACAAAATGCATGGTTAATGGGTCACCGTCTTAATGGGGATCTTCTCGGATTTAAATTTGACGCGTGGGAAGGCGGCCATCGTGTGCCTTTTATTGCCCGATGGCCGGGTAAGATCCTTCCCGGCACGGTTTCAGACCAGCTAATTAGCAATGTTGACCTGCTGGCAACTTTTGCAGAGATTACAGGATATGATTTAAAAGATGATGAAGGTCCCGATAGTTATAATGTTCTGGAAACACTGACAGGGAATCCTGACGGACAGATAAGGGATCATATTATTCTGGCCAGCAGCAGAAGTACCCACGTTTCCCTGCGTAAAGACAAATGGATGTTTATACCTGCACAGGGAGGAGGCGGCTTTCAGGGATCAGTTTTTGGCCAACATTCGCTGGGAGGACCACCGGCTCTCTGGTTTGCAGGTCAAGTTAACAGTGATATAGAGAATGGGAAGATTAAACAGGATGCTCCTTCCGAACAACTCTACGACCTTGAAAATGATCCGTATCAAAATCAGAATGCAATACTGGATAATCCTGAAATAGCAGATAATTTAAGAATATTATTAGAAGGACTTAAACAAAAAGAAAAGACACGTCCATAAATTTTAAAACTATTATTTATGAGCATTAATTACAGTAAATTTTTAGCACTCGCCCTCGGAGGTGTAATTATAAAAGCATATCCGATAATTTCACAGGATAAAAACCTGAACATATTATTGATTACTGCCGATGACCTGGATAGAAATTCCCTTGGCTGTTACGGATCAAATGTTCCGGATATCTCTCCGAACATTGACAAATTTGCTTCAGAAGGCATATTATTCAAACATGCTTTTGTTAATGCATCCATCTGCGTGCCCAGCAGGGCAGTACTTGCAACAGGACTTTACGGGCACAACAGTGGAGTAATGGGATTTATGAAAATGCCTGAAGGCAGCAGCGTGCCACTTCTTATGGAGTTACTGAGAGATAATAACTATGAAACCGGAATTCTGGGAAAAGTATCTCATTCTACTCCAAAAAATGATTTTACTTGGGATTATACTTATGATATGCACCAATTAGGGAGCGGAAGGAGCCCTTCCCTTTATTACCAGAAATCAATTGCATTTTTCGATTCCTGTCGCAAAAAGAATAAACCGTTCTATTTTATGGTGAATTCTCATGATCCCCACCGGCCTTTTCATATTCCCGGAGAAAAAGATATGGCCGGAGCTGAAGTTCCTTCCAGAATATACAAGCCTGATGAAATTGAAGTTCCCGGGTTTGTTCCGGACCTTCCAATGGTGCGGGAGGAAATAAGTTATTACTTCAATTCTGTAAAACGACTCGACGATGCGTTTGGTAAAGTTATGCAGGCATTGGAGGAGAGCGGCTTTAAAGACAATACCCTGGTGATTTTTATATCGGATAACGGAATAGCTATCCCTTTTGCAAAATGTAATACCTATTATGCCAGTAACTATACTCCCTGGCTGGTAAGATGGCCAGGGGTCATTAAACCGGGGTCAGTGGATGATCAGCATTTCATATCAGCCGTGGACTTTTTACCTACTATTCTGGAGGCTGCAGGAATCGAACCACCAGACAATATGGACGGCACTTCACATCTGGCTCTGTATAAAAGTGAAAAAACTAAACACAAAAACTATATTTTCAGCCAGATTGACGGTAAAGCAGGAGGCGGCCCCGTACCCATGAGGGGTATACAGGATGGCAACTTCCTTTATGTGTTCAATGCATGGGCAGACGGGGAGCGTGTGTATGTTAACAATAACGAAGGGATGACAATGCGGGCAATGGAAAAGGAGGCAATGAATAACCCTGATGTAAAAAAACGTGTTGACTTATACCGATACCGGAAGCAGGAAGAATTCTTTAACCTGCAAACTGACCCTGATTGTCTTGTTGACCTGATAAATATTACTTCACATAAAAGGAAAATCAAAGTTATGCGTAAAGAACTGGAGAAGTGGATGATCAAAACAAATGACCCCCTCCTGGAGGTTTACCGTAACCGGCACTCGCCTGAAAAAATGCCGGAAGTATTCTATAAAGCTTATCCGGAGGCAATGGAATGGGATAAGGATAAGAAACATTATAGTAAAAGAGCAAGATAAATTTAAAATTTTATATCATTAATAATGAGAACGTCATGAATTTTTCCTTTAAATGCGAGGATTAACATATTTATCAATACAAAAATCATGAAAGTAAACAAGAATAAAATAACAGGCAGGGAAAGCATGATTCTGGGATTATGTTTACTTGGCACGGGATGCATCAATAACGGGAGATCTGACACCCAAACCCCTAATGTGATCATTATCTATGCCGATGATCTGGGATACGGTGATCTTAGTTGTTATGGTGCCACAAAAGTAAGCACTCCCAAAATCGATCAGCTGGCAAGGGAAGGCCGGATGTTTACTGACGCGCACACAGTATCGGCCGTCAGCACACCTTCTCGTTATGCATTACTGACAGGACAATATCCGTTACGAAAAGATATTTATGCAGCAGTATTTCATAAAGTAGGTTTAATTATTGATACTGAACAGTATACTATTGCAGACCTGATGAAAGATCACGGGTATTCCACTGCCTGCATCGGGAAATGGCACCTCGGACTAGGCGACAGTGTCCCGGACTGGAACGGAGAGCTAAAACCCGGTCCTCTGGAATTGGGATTTGATTACTATTTCGGAGTCCCTGTAGTAAACAGTCATCCCCCTTTCGTTTATGTAGAGGACCATCATGTTGTAGGATATGATCCTGAGGATCCCTTTGTTTTTAATAAAAAGGCAGAAACCAGAGTATTCCGGGAAAAAATGTGGATAGACCAGATAGGAGGAGCCCGGGCAGCTCATGCCCTTTATGATGATGAAATGGTGGGAACGATGCTTACACAAAAAGCAGTACAATGGATACGCAATAATAAAGATAACCCGTTCTTCCTGTACTTTCCGACAACAAATATACACCACCCCTTTACACCTCATCCCAGGTTCCAGGGAACAAGTGAATGCGGACGTTATGGCGATTTTATTCATGAACTCGACTGGATCGTGGGTGAAGTTATGAATGTACTTGATGAACTTGAACTGGCTGAAAATACACTTCTGATTCTTACTAGTGATAACGGAGGAATGCTTAACCAGGGAGGACAGGATGCATGGAGCGCAGGACATCGCCTGAACG
>CAYVTV010000194.1:0-8138 GCA_964454295.1 uncultured Bacteroidaceae bacterium | reverse complement strand
CTGCATATTGCAACCAGTCTGGTCCCGGCAAATGCAGACATAAAAACAGATAAACTGGTTGAAAGAATCATTGATCAGAAGATGACACTGGATATTGTAATGAGCCTTCTTGAGGATAATGCAGATGATATTGATGTGCAGGCAGTAATGAAAGACGTACAGGAATTAAAAAGTATCTATGATAAAATTAAGATCACTCATTCTGAAATTGAGGCTGTAGAAGATCCCAATACTAATATAACTGTTTTAAAATCAGAATCATCAGTTAAGATAACACCTGAGATATTTAAGGAGCTTTCCCTCAAAGTCAAAGAAATTAGAACCCGGTATATTTCATAATTTAACTCAATCATTATGAAACACATAATTTATTTAAGCATACTACTTGCTGTTTTCGCATTAGCTCCGTATAAAGTTGCTGCTCAGTGCAAGCAATTCGCAAAGAACACCTGCAAGGTAGGTCTGGCACCATACCAGCACGATGGTAACTATCATGCCGCTATTTTGCTCGAAGGTGAAGAAGCCGAGCTGTATAAAACTTTTTATTCCAATACCGATTACCGCATCGGAGTTTGTGGTGCAAACAACCTGGGTAACATAGAATTTATTCTTGTTGATGGTACGGGTAAAGTGCTTTATAATAATAAACTTCATAGCTATGACTGGAAGTGGGACTTTCGGCTTGATGCAAGCCAGCAACTGAAAATTGTGATAAAAATTCCCGTATCCGGTAATCAGCCCGAAAATCCTATGGAAGGTTGTGTTGCCATTATGTTCGGATTTAAAGATAAATAAGACCTTACTGATATTCATTAAAGGCTGTCATAAACAGACGGCCTTTTTTTATTACTAACCGTATTTAACTATGAAATATTATTTGATTATTCTAGTGATCATACTATCTCCATCCGTAGTACCGGGATGTGAGGAGTTGTTGAAAAACATACCTTCAGGAGCAGAAACGGCTGGATTAACCAACCAGGAAATCATTGAAGGTTTAAAAACCGCACTTATTGTGGGTACCGATTCATCTGTTACCGTAACATCACGAAAAAATGGATTCTACAAAGATGAAGCCATTAAAATTTTACTTCCTCCTGAAGCTCAGATAATCTATGAAAACAGGAATAATACTCTTCTTAAGGCTATAGGTATTGATCAGAAAATTGAGGATGCAGTTCTTGCCCTTAACAGGGCTGCCGAAGATGCAGCTAAAGAGGCCGGCCCGATTTTTAAAAATGCCATTACCGGTTTATCAATTTCAGACGGCATTACTATACTTAACGGCAAAAATCCCCTCGATGGCACTGCAGAGTCTGCTTTTGATTCCACTGCTGCTACTGCATACCTGCGAACATCAACATACAATGATCTGAAAGTTGCCTTCGCACCTAAAGTAAATTCATCCCTTGATAAAGTGCTTGTGGGTAACCTTTCTCCCAACCAGATATGGAATACACTGGCAACAAACTATAATACAGTAGCTTCAAAATCTTTTGGCTTTATTGACCCAATGAAGAATCCGGATCTGGGTTCCTATGTTACTGAAAAAGCGCTGGAGGGACTTTTTCTGAAAGTTGCCGATGAAGAAATTAATATCCGTAAAGATCCATGGAAATGGGCAACCACTGCTGCAGGAAATGTTTTGCAACGAGTATTCGGAAGCCGGAAATAATAATTAACCTCAATCATCATTAACATATCCTGTGATTTCGTGCAGTATTGCAGAACGAGGGTGCAGGGGCATCAGTACAATGAATTTCCTGAACTTTTAAAGGACACCATTAATCAATCCATCAACTTTTTTTTCAGATAGTTTCCGGTATAACTTCCGGATTGTTTAGCAAGATCCTCCGGTGTACCTTCAAACAGTATTTCTCCTCCATCTTCTCCACCCTGCGGCCCCAGATCAATTACCCAGTCAGCACATTTAATAATCTCCTGATTGTGCTCAATAATCACTATGGTATGACCTCTCTTTATCAGTGCATTAAAGGCATCAAGCAATTTATGAATATCATGAAAATGAAGACCGGTGGTGGGTTCATCAAAAATGAACAACATATCATCAGTAACTGATTCCCTTGTCAGATAAAATGCCAGCTTAACCCGCTGACTCTCCCCACCGCTAAGTGTACTTGAAGACTGACCTAATTTAACATAACCCAATCCAACATCCCGTAAAGGCTTTAATTTGTTTATTATGCGCTTTTCAGTGCTGCTATCCTTCCCTGAGAAGAAATCAATCGCTTCATCTATTGTAAGTTCCAACACATCATATATATTCAGTCCCCTGTATTTGATTTCCAGGATTTCCTCCTTAAACCTCTGTCCCCTGCAGGACTCACACAGTAATACTACATCAGCCATAAACTGCATTTCAACACGAATAATTCCCTCTCCCTGGCACTCTTCGCATCTGCCCCCATCTACATTAAAAGAAAAATGACTTGCTTTAAATCCATTTTTTACTGATTGCGGCAAATCAGAAAATAATTTTCGTATATCATCATATGCTTTTACATATGTTACCGGATTGGACCGGGATGATTTTCCAATAGGATTCTGGTCAACAAATTCTATATTCTTTATCAGGTGAACATCACCCTTTAGATAATCATACCTTCCGGTTTTATCTCCACTACCGGATATAAGCTTATTTAAAGCCGGGTATAAGATATTCCTGACAAGGGAAGATTTTCCTGAACCTGATACACCCGTCACAACCGTCATGATATGTAGCGGAAATTTCACGTTAAAACCTTTAAGATTATTCTCACGGGCACCCATAATTTCAATAAAGTTTGACCATTTCCTTCTTGAAGAGGGAATTGGAATCTTTTGAATTCCGCTCAAATATTGCGATGTAAGTCCCCTGTTTGTATTACTGATTTCTTCAGGCTTACCCTGAAAAATGATACTTCCACCTTCCCTTCCTGCTCCCGGTCCAATATCAATGATCTGGTCTGAAGCTTTAATTATCTCTTCATCATGTTCTACTACCATAACCGTGTTACCCATATCTCTGAGTCCTATAAGTACACTGATTAACAAATGGGTATCCCTTGGGTGTAAGCCTATGCTCGGTTCATCCAGGATATAGAGGGAACCTACAAGACTGCTTCCCAATGATGTAGCCAGGTTAATACGTTGTGATTCACCGCCAGATAAGGTAGATGACAGTCTGTTAAGCGTCAGATATCCAAGCCCGACATTCATTAGAAAATCAATCCTGTTCCTGATCTCAACCAACAATCTGGCTGCTGTTTGTTCTTCATATTCCGAAAGCTTCATACCACTGAAAAAATCCCTTAGTTTATCTGTTGGCATCAAAACCAGGTCGGTAATTGATTTACCATCTATTCTGACATAACCGGCTTCTTTTCTCAGCCGGCTTCCCCTGCATTCCGGACATACGGTCTTTCCCCTGTATCTTGACAGCATCACCCTGTACTGGATCTTATATTTTTTTTCTTCAAGGTGTTGAAAGAACCTGTTTATCCCTTTAAAATATTTATTTCCTTTCCATAATACCTCCCGTTGTTCCTCAGATAATTTATAATAGGGCGTGTAAATCGGGAAATCAAATTTCTCTGCATTAAAAATTAATTTTTCCTTCCATTTCTTCATCTTTTCCCCCCGCCAGCATGCAATAGCTTCCTCATATACAGACAAACTCTTATTTGGGACAACAAGATCTTCATCAATCCCTATTACCTGACCGTAACCCTCACATACAGGGCATGCACCAACAGGATTATTAAAACTGAACATATGTTCGGACGGCTCATCAAAGCTTATACCGTCAGCCTCAAACCTGTTACTGAATTCCCTGGATTTATCAACTTCCGGATTGTATATCCGGCATACCCCCCTGCTGACAGAAAAAGCTATCTGTACAGAATCACTCAACCGGCTGACGGAATCTTCCTCACCGGAAACTATAATACGGTCTATTACCAGATTGCATCCCGGTGATTTCACAATCATTTCCGGATTAGTCAGAACCTCATCAATAGCATATATCTCCCCGTCAATAATTATTCTTGTTATTCCCTGCCGCATATAAAGATCAAGTTGATATGCTTCTGTTGAACCTTCACAGCAATAAAAAGGAGATAAAATATAAAGCCTGGTGCCTTCAGAAAATGAGAGTATATGATCCACTACATCCGTTACTGAGTGTTTTTTAACCAATTTACCGGAAACAGGAGAGTAGGTTTTACCAATACGGGAATATAAAAGCTTCAGGTAATCGTAAATTTCTGTTGATGTTCCAACAGTGGAACGTGGATTCCTGGTATTAACCTTCTGTTCAATAGCAATGGCCGGAGGTATCCCGTGTATGAAGTCAACATCAGGTTTATCAATCCGCCCGAGAAACTGCCGTGCATATGCTGATAAGCTCTCCACATAACGACGCTGCCCTTCAGCATATAATGTATCAAAAGCAAGTGAAGATTTCCCTGAACCTGATAAACCGGTAATAACAATCAATTTATCTCTTGGAATATGTAAGTCAACATTTTTTAAATTATGAACCCTGGCTCCACTAACAATTATTTCGTTTTTTCTAAATTCTTCTTTTTCAGGCATATAACATTTTTTAACAATTACAAAAATAGCATATTTTGTTTGATATTCTTTTTTATCTTATATTTGTAATTCTGAAGATTTAAAAAAGAATTATTCACCAAAACAAAACTGCCTATCGAAACATATCTACCCTGATAATAAAAAAGGAGATAGTTTTGGAAACAATTACCCCAAATGATTACGAACTTATCCAGGAGTTTGTAAAAGGCAGGAGTGCATGCATAGAGCAATTAATCAACCGTCACAAGAACAAGGTATATACATACATTCTTCTTATGGTGAGGAATGAACAGCTTGCTGAAGATATTTTTCAGGATACCTTCATTAAAGTTATCAAATCACTTCAGGAAGGAAAATATAAGGATAACGGCCGTTTTCTTTCCTGGGTGATAAGAATCGCCCATAACCTGGTTATCGATCAGTACAGGAAAGAAAAACAGATTAAGATGATTTCCAATGATAATTTCGATGCTGATCTTTTTAACAACAAGAAATTATCTGATAAAAATATTGAAGATGAACTGGTAAATGTACAGATTTCAGAAGACATAAGAAATCTTATTGATAAATTACCCGAAGAGCAGCAACAGGTAGTTATTTTGCGACATTTCCTCGGATTAAGTTTCAAAGAAATTGCTGATCACACAGATGTCAGTATTAATACTGCATTGGGAAGGATGCGTTACGCACTTATTAACCTCAGAAAACTCATCAGGGAATATAATGTAAAACTTTCTTGCTGACAGATCAGTAATCTTTAAGTCTGAAAATATAGCTAAAAGGTATGTCTTTTCCGGCAATATTTTAAAACCGGCTGCAGAAAAAAATCATAAAATTATACAATATAGTACATGATTATTCGTTTCATAGCTGAACCAAACCTGAAATATCAATACTGCCTATGAAAGAAAACTTTACTCTATTGTATTTAGTGGATAATATTGAAAACTTCAGTGACCTGATCTCCTTCCCTGAGTTATTTGATATTGATCCTCACCTTTCCGGATTCATTTCGGAAGAGCTTGCTAAGCTTGAAATGTCTCCTCCGGACAGAATAATCAGGAACATTCTTTCTGAGTTTCAGAAATAATACTCCGGTCGGAGATAATCTGTGCAGCGACAACACCTGCAGTTTCTGTGCGTAACCGACTCTGACCCAGACTTACGGGGGTGAATCCATTATTTATGGCAGTGGTTATTTCTGAAGGAGAGAAGTCTCCTTCCGGGCCTATTATTATGAGATATTTATTCATTTGTGCCGGGATGTTTATCAGGAAATCTGAAACATAATCTGAACAATAAGCTATATATTTTTCAGCAACATGATTGAGTTTTAGAAAGTCATCATATTTCACCGGTGTATTCAGAAGAGGAAGATAGGCTTTTTGCGACTGTTTTACAGCTGATAATATAACTTTCCCGAGGCGACCGGTACGTAATTTTTTCCGTTCTGAATGTTGACAATATATCGGAGTGATTTCATCCATACCAATTTCTGTAGCTTTTTCAAGAAACCATTCAAAGCGCTCAGTATTTTTTGTTGGTGCAATAGCGACATGAAGATAATAATTTCTTTTACCAAAATTTTTTACTGAGCTCAGAATTTCCAGTTTAGTATTTACCGGATCAGCTTCCACAATTCTGGTTTTATAGAATACTCCTTCCCCATTGATCACGCCGACCTCATCATCCTGCCTTAACCTCAGAACCCTGATACAATGATTTGATTCAGAGGATTCCAGCAATATGAATGTATCATGCTCCCCGGGAGAATAGAATATATGCATTACTTATAAGTTTAAGGTTAGATACTACGGAACTAATTATCATCTTCCGTGAGATACCGCCGCAGAAACAACTGAGCCCTTCTTTCCGGTGCCAGTGAATATATGTAGGATGGTTCGCCCGGCCTGGTGCTTAATTTTCTCTGATTATCCTTCAGGGAGAATACAACATTATTAAATAAAGGATTGGACGATACCACCTGTAAACTTCCGGGATTATATCCAAAATAATACCAGGTTCGGTCATTTAACACAAAATAAATATCCAGCAAGTCACCTGAAGCCCGCCTGGATAATTCAAGATATATTTCAGACTGTTTATTAATCTGTTTTTCTCCTATTCTCACTATACCAACATCACCGTGATACCTGAATGAACGGGTATTACCATTCCATGTTAATGTAACATTGGAGAGAATGAGTGTTTTCTTGAATGCAGGGGGAACTGTACGATAATTCCCGTAAAGGCTTAAATCAGCTGACATATTTCTTGCAGTCTCAGCTCCAACCATCTCAAATAAGCCGATACGATATACAGGCTGGGTGACATCATACGCTTTGAGTCCGGGCAGACTATCCAGTTCAGTAGAAAAGACAGCAAGAGCATCCTGGGAGAAAAAGAAATCAAATGCAAGGAAAGCATCAGATACAAACTCATCACTTTCAATATCATGATATGCTTTTCCAAAAGCAGACAATTTCAGTTGTCCGTAATTTACAAGATAATCAATCTTTCCTTCACTGTAGGTGAGGCAAGGATATGAAGTAAGTCTTAAATAATTACCAGTAGCAGTGCTATCTGAAAGCTTGGTGAGATCAGCTATTTCGTAATAACTGTTTTCCCTGTCATATGTCAGGTACCCTGAAGCATTTGTAAGATATGCGTCAAAATAGTCTTTTCTTCCTGAGAAAAAGGTAGAATATACATGCGCAGAATCCCTGGTAAGCATCATACCTGCATAGATCCTGTTAAGGTTTATATCCACAGGAGTTTCGGAAACAGGAATCAGAACATTCTGAGGATCAATCACAGAATTAAATTTAAGCCAGTTCCGCCCAATCTGACAATCATGGACAAGCCTTGCAGCACCATCGAATGTAAGTAAAGGAGAACTCGAAGTAAAACTGATCTTTCCCTGGTAATCAAAATGTGGACTCAGACTAAAACTATCCATGACTGTAACTTCACCTGCACCTCTGGTTTTATGTTCTTCATCCACATCAATTGTATTAAAATGAATAACCTGGAATCTGCCCGTTTCATCGTAATAGTCATAGTTTGCAGATGCCAGATAATCATATTTTCCATTAATCGTAACAGTAGCATTGTACAGTTTGAAATATTCAGTAGCGAAATCAGCAATAATAGTGGCATCCTCCAGGGTTTTTATCACGGCATTGGGTTCGACAGTGATCAATCCGTCAACAGGAAAAATCCTTGCATCAGCTATCTGAATGTAGGGCACATCAGTTGCTTTAATAATAAAATTTTTATAATCATATACAGCTATTGGCGAAACGAAACTCATTGAGTCCTGCTTCGGATGAACAGAAATATATCTCGGTCCGTCCAGACCATCCTCGCCGGCAAGTGTTGAAACGGGCTTATCGAGTCCCATATGAAGCTGTTCTTCATCAATCAGCCAGAGGAAATAATCGAGCTGACTTATAAACCGGTTTTCCGGGAACTCAACCTTTGTGTATCCTTTATTAGAAACAAATTCCCCTTCCTGGATCTTAAAGTTAATATGAGATCTG
>CAYVTV010000193.1:0-8145 GCA_964454295.1 uncultured Bacteroidaceae bacterium | reverse complement strand
TATGGATTCTCACAGACCGATTTTGTTTATGATCCCGGACAATATGCTATCAGAGGCAGTATTATTGATGTTTTCTCATTTTCTTCAACCAGGCCATACAGGATTGATTTTACCGGTAATGAAATAGAATCTGTACGATCATTTGATATTGATACACAATTGTCGGTAAATATAGAAAACAGTATCCATATTATTCCCGACATACAGCTTGAACACAGGAAAGGGGAGAAAAGGTCGGCACTCACAGAATACATACCTGAGTCGGTGATCTGGACAGAAGACATGTCATTCATCTGCCGGCAAATGAATGAACTGTATAAAAATGCTTTATCTTCTGATTATAAAAACACTCAACAAGCATCTGATCAGAAATCTATGCCTCTTACACCGAAAGAAAAAATGAATTTTTTATCAGACGGTAGTGAATTCAGGGAAGCTTTAAGCCATCATACTATTATTGAATTTGGAAATCAGCCGGAAAATATTTCAAAGAGATATGTTTTCAACACCTCCCCGCAAATTCCTGTAAATAAAAATTTCAGGTTCCTGGCTGAAATAATGAGGGATAACAGCACCAAAGATTACCGCAATATCATTCTTTCGGAAAATGAAAAACAAATTGAAAGAATTAAGGAGATCTTTCAGGAAACCGACCCTGACGTCCGGTTTGAAACTGTTCTAAGCATCATTCATGAAGGTTTCACAGATCATGACCTGGGTATCTCCATATTTACGGATCATGAGATATTTGACCGTTATCATAAATTCAGGCTTAAAGATCAGTTTTTCCGTAAAGAATCTCTGGCAATGAAAGAGCTGGCAAACCTGAATCCGGGAGATTATGTTGTACACGTGGATCATGGGATTGGAGTTTTCGGGGGACTTGAAACTATTGAAATAAACGGAAAGAAGCAGGAAACGGTACGGTTGATTTACAAGGATAAAGACATACTTTATGTGAGCATTCACTCTCTGCATCGCATTTCCAGGTTTAAAAGCGGTGATGGGGAACCTCCCAGGATATATAAACTGGGAACGGGAGCCTGGCAGAAACTTAAACAAAGCACCCGCAAAAAAATCAAAGATATTGCCCAGGAACTGATCACTCTTTATGCACAGCGAATGCAGGAAAAAGGGTTCGGTTTTTCCCCTGATACATATCTACAGAGCGAACTTGAAGCCTCTTTCATATACGAAGACACTCCTGATCAGCTTAAAGCCACTATTGACGTTAAAACCGGGATGGAAGCCGAATACCCTATGGACAGACTTGTTTGTGGAGATGTGGGATTCGGGAAGACTGAAATTGCCATCCGTGCGGCCTTTAAAGCTGTTACAGATTCGAAGCAGGTTGTAATACTTGTACCGACCACATTGCTGGCTTTTCAGCACTATAATACCTTCAAAGAACGACTTAAAGATTTCCCATGTACCATTGATTATATTACACGCCTCAGGAAACCTTCCGATCAGAAAAGAATTTTACAGGAACTGGAAAAGGGAACTATTGACATCATTATTGGCACCCATAAGTTACTGGGCAGAAATATTAAGTTTAAGGATATTGGCCTGCTTATTATCGATGAAGAACAAAAATTCGGGGTTGCCATGAAAGAAAAGCTGAAAAAGATGCGATTAAATATAGATACACTTACACTAACTGCAACTCCGATTCCACGGACACTTCAGTTTTCCCTGATGGGAGCAAGGGATCTTTCGGTTATAAACACGCCTCCCCCCAACAGGCATCCTATTATAACTGAATCACATCCCTTCAATGAAGATGTTATTAAAGAAGCCATTGAATTTGAACTAAACAGAGGAGGACAGGTATTTTTTATCCATAACCGTGTACAAACTATTTATGAAATGGAAAAGATCATAAACCGCCTGGTAAAAAATGCACGTACAACAGTTGCACATGGTCAGATGGAAGGGAATAAGCTCGAGGAAACAATGCTTCATTTTATGCTTGGGGATTATGATGTACTGGTAGCAACCACAATTATAGAATCGGGTCTTGACATACCCAATACGAATACAATCATCATCAATAATGCTCATAACTTCGGGCTCAGTGAACTGCACCAGCTACGGGGCCGTGTGGGACGCTCAAACAAAAAGGCTTTCTGTTATCTTCTAGCACCTCCTCATTATATGCTTACAAATGAGGCACGACGAAGGCTCAGGGCAATAGAAGAAAATTCCGAACTGGGCAGCGGGTTCAGTATAGCCATGCAGGACCTTGATATCAGAGGAGCAGGGAACCTGCTAGGTGCAGAACAAAGCGGTTTTATCGCAGAAATAGGTCTCGAAACATATCAGCGAATCCTTCATGAAGCTATGCTTGAACTAAGAGAGAATGAATTCAAACATCTCTTTAAACAGGAAGACGAAAACTTTCCTTCTAAACAGTTTACAAACGATTGCCAGATTGACACCGATTTCCAGGTATTATTTCCCAATACCTATATCTCAAACACACCGGAAAGAATAAATTTATACAGGGAACTGGATAATATTTCAGATGAGGAAGGACTATCTGCTTTTGCCGACCGGTTGAAGGACAGGTTTGGTCCAATCCCCGTCGAAACAAAAGACCTGATGAATATAGTCAGAATGCGAAGGCTGGCACTAAACCTGGGATTTGAAAAAATAGTGATAAAGAAAAACCAGATGCTTATTTACTTCATCCAAAATCAGGATTCAGCTTATTTTAACTCTGATACGTTCAGAAACATCCTGTCATGGATACAAAAATATCCTTCGAATGTAAAAATGAAAGATGAAGGAAATAAATTGACCATGAAAATCGGTAAAGTTTGTTGCATTGATGAAGCTTTTAACATACTTAAAAATATGTGTCAATGATTTTCTTACCTTTGAACAGTCAAATTAACTGATACCTGATAAGAATAAAAATCACAGATGAACCTCATCGCTGACATAGGGAATACTCTTATAAAAACTGCCGTATTTTCCGGGAATGAAATTATCTTTGAACAACAATCAACCCGGATTGAAGAAGCATTAATTGAAAATCTTGTTGGAACATTCCCTGTAAAAAGGGCAATCATCTCATCTGTCGGCACTCATCCGGAGAAATATCTCACCCTCCTTAAAGAGAAACTTGAATATATCTTACTGCCTGATCATACCACGCCATTGCCTGTAAGCAATTTATATCTTTCTCCTGAAACATTGGGTTTTGACAGGCTGGCAGCTGCCACAGGTGCCTGTTTCCTTTTCCCTCAAACCAATGTACTTGTTATTGACACAGGCACAACCATCACAATTGACCTGGTCACAGAAGCAGGTGAATTCAAGGGAGGTAATATTTCGCCGGGAGTGGATATGCGGTTTAAGGCACTGAATTCCTTTACCAGCAGACTACCCCTGGTTGACAGGAACGGGGAAACTTTTCTCACAGGTAAAACTACTGAAGAGGCTGTCAGATCAGGAGTATGGTATGGAATAACTTATGAACTGGAGGGATATATTAACGCATATAAACAAAAATATGAAAATCTAAAAGTTATTTTAACAGGTGGTGATCATAAATACTTTGAAAAAATATTTAAAAGTACCATCTTTGTGGATTCAAATTTAACCTTAAAAGGATTACATCAGATACTGGAATATAATGCTAAATAAATCTATAATCATTTTTATATTATCAGGGTGGTGTCTGTTATCGTTAACCGGACAGATTAACACCTATTCACCTTATTCCAGGTTTGGTCTTGGAGAAATTCAAAAAGCCGGCAATATCCGCAGTCTTTCCATGGGTTCAACCGGATTGGCCCTTCGCTCCGACAACCAGATTAATCACTTGAATCCGGCTTCTTTTGCCGGAACCGACACATTATCCTTTCTTTTTGATTTCGGCATGTATGGATTTCATAACTTATACTCTTCTGAAGAATCTTCGGCTTCACTGGGGAATTTTAATATACATCACTTTGCTCTTGCTTTTCCCATCACCAGATGGTGGAAGGCCAGTGCAGGTGTTTACCCATATTCATCTGTCGGATATAATATTAAAGAACCTGTTAATTTGCCTGCCATTGGAGCTGTTGATTTTTCTTATGACGGGAACGGCGGGCTTAACAAATTATACCTGGGAAATTCTGTCGAGCTTTTTAACCGACTGTCACTTGGCTTTAATATGAATTATATTTTTGGTTATATCTATTATGCAAAAAAACTGGATATTCTGGGAGATCCGACAGTCGCTATTCCCAGAACCGAAAACAGGCTTGTTATCGGAGATATAATGTACCAGTTTGGCCTTCAGTATAACCAAACAATAAAAGAAAAATATTTCCTCACCCTGGGAGCTGTTTTTGAAAATAAGACAAAACTTCAAACTACCTCCCATATTCTTTCCGAATTATATTTCCCCGGAAGATCCACCACAGTTAATGACTCAATTATATTATCAAGCACTTACCTCATTAATGATGAGAAATCCAGTGGCTCAATTTTATATCCGCAGAATTTCGGATTGGGCATCAGCATGGGTATAAAGGATAAGTTAACACTTACAGGGGATTTTTATTTGCAGGACTGGAGTAATTCCCTTATCATGGGTAAAAGCGATTCGCTTATTAATTCCAGTTCCATACATGCAGGGATAGAATACATTCCTTCTTCTGCATCCATACGCAGTTATTTTGGCAGAGTGTATTACCGGTTTGGAGGTTTTTTAACAAATAGTTATATTAGCATCCGTAATGAGCAGATTGAGGACTATGGCATGACATTTGGAGTAGGTTTACCATTAAAAAATACAAAAACCACTTTTAATATAGGATGTGTCCTTGGACAAAGAGGTACTTTACAAAATGAACTGATCAGTGAGCGATATGGAATAGTGCATGTTGGAGTTACTTTACATGACATATGGTTTCGGAAAAGAAAATACGAATAATAACATTAACCATGAAAAGAAGAATTTATCAGACCGTTTCGATCATCATTCTGGGTTTTCTTACCCTGAATGTTAGTGCACAGAAAGGAGTTGATGACGGTTCACAATTCGGCAAAGGAGAAGATAGCATAAGATGCCTTATGAACCTGTCTCTCTATTTCGAGTTCTATAAGCATAATAATTACAAAGATGCCATTGGGCCATGGAGAATTGTATTCAATGAATGTCCGCTAGCCAGGGAGTCGATGTATGCATATGGTATTAACATGTACAAAGCTTTCATGGAAAGAGAGAAGGATCCTGTGAAAATTGCTGCTTATTGTGATACCATAATGTTAATACATGATCAGAGGATAAAATATTTCGGTGACGAGGGAAATGTGCTGGGAAGGAAAGGAGTTGATCTTTTACGATACCGTAGAGAAGAAGATATTAAATACGTTAAGGAAGGATATGAATGTCTTAAAAGATCTGTGGAGATTGAAAAAGCCAATTCATCACCAGTGGTTCTTACAACCCTGATTTCTGCAGGTATTACCCTTGCCCACCGCAGCGAAATAACCCAGGAGCAAATAATAAATGATTACATCACCGCCTCTGACATTATTGACCAGCAGCTGCGCCGCAGAGCAGATACAAGAACAAAAACAGCCAAGGAAGCCATTGATTCAAACATGAAAGAAAGCGGTATCCTCTCCTGTGAAAATATAGTGAATATTTTCGGTTCTCAGTTTGAGGCAAATAAAACCAATAAAGAATTTCTGGAAAAGATCATTGACTTCCTTTCCACCTCTCAGTGTGAAAATGAACAACTATTTGCTGATGCTTCTGAGAAACTTTATGAAATTGAACCCTCTGCAGCCGCTGCCTATAATCTTGCCAGGTTGTTTTTCCGTAAATTTGATTACGAAAATGCAAAGAAATATTATCTTGAAGCTATTGAAAACACAACGAATACCGAGGACAAAGCCAGGTATAATTACGAAATGGCCGTACTTGCATATCAGTATCTGAAACAAAATTCTTCTGCTGTTTTTTATGCCAATGAAGCTATCAAATTAGATCCCAACTGGGGAGAACCTTATATTCTTATAGGGCAGGCATATTTCTCAGGCAAGAATGAATTTTCAGATCAATTTGACCAGCAAACTGTTTACTGGGTAATCGTTGACATGTTTCAGAAAGCCGCTTCTGTTGATTCTTCTGTAAAAGACAAAACATCCGGCATGATAAGCGAATACAGTGCTCACTTTCCTTCCCTCGAAGATCTGTTTTTCAGAAGTATACGTGAAGGTGATCAATATACTGTAAAAGGATGGATTAACCGCTCTACTGTTGCACGAGCGAGAAAATAAACCCCCTTGAAACGATTTAGTAACATACAGAAAATCTTATATTTATTGAAAAGGCTCCTGTTTATCACGGGAGTTTTTTTTCTCTTTTCATGTGAAAATGATATCGAAAGAATACATCTTTTGACCAGCCCGGAAGATTTACCTGATGTGAAAGGGAGAAATATGGAAATAATTTACTCAGATTCAGGTAAAGTACAGGTAAAACTTTTAGCCCCCATAATAAAACAATACACAAAAATTGAACGCCCTTATCTTGAATTTCCTGAAGGAATACATCTTTTTTTTTACAACGACCAGCTCGAATATACATCCGAATTACAGGCTGATTATGCAATCTATTATACTGAAGAAAAATTCTGGTTCGCAAAGGGAAATGTTGTTGCGGAAAACTATGAAAAACAGGAAAAACTGAATACCGAAGAGCTCTTCTGGGATGAAAAAACTAAAAAGGTATATTCCAATAGTTTTTCACGAATTGAAAATAAAGATGGCACATTTTACGGGCAGCAGGGTTTTGAAGCTAATCAGAAATTAACCAACTGGAAACTGAAAGGTTCCCGGGGCACCCTCCATGTTAAAGATGAACCCCCAAATCAGTAAAATACCGGAAATACTCTGGCTGGTTGCTTCCATACTGGCCCTTGTTGCAGCTGTTCACAAACTTTATACAGCAAATAATTCCTATTTACAATATTTCATTATTTCGGGCTTATCTGTATTAATGTACCTATACAGGAGAAATAGGAGAAAAAACGCATAAAATGCCCCCTTATCTGCTCATATTGATCACCTTAACCCTTTCAGCCTTCTTTTCCGGCATGGAGATCGCTTTCATTTCTTCAAACCGGCTAAAGATCGAAATTGATAAAAAAAACAAATTGTTTTCTTCACGTATCATTTCCATCTTTACAGCTAATCCCGGTCATTTTATTACCACACTGCTTCTTGGAAATAATATCGCCCTGGTAATTTATGGTATTGTAATGGCACATTTACTCGAACCTGTTTTCAGGTTTAATCTGAATATATCAAACGAAATAGTTGTTCTTACCCTCCAAACTCTATTCAGTACATTACTTATCCTCGTTACAGGTGAGTTTCTTCCAAAAACACTTTTCAGAATTCAACCAAATCTTATATTAAATATTTTTGCCCTCCCGGTATTTATTTTATACCTGATCTTATACCCTGTTACAATTATCACCATTTGGTTAACAAACTTTTTTCTGAAGTATGTTTTTCATTCAAGGGTAAAAATTGAAAAAAATAAGAAACAGCCTGTCTTTGCAATGATTGACATAGATCATCTTGTTAATGAAACCCAAATGCAGACAGAGAATCAGGCTAATGAAATCGCAGAAATGAAGATTTTCCAGAACACACTGGAGTTTTCCAAACTTAAGGTAAGAGATTGTATGGTTCCCCGTACCGATATAACGGCTATTGAAGTAACCAGTCCACTGGATATGCTTCGTGAAAAAGTTGTCACAACAGGATATTCCAAAATACTTGTATTCGACGATTCCATTGATAACATTACAGGTTATGTAAACTCAAAGGATCTGTTTAAGCATCCCGATAGCATTAAAGCAATTCAGTCACCCTTATTCATTATCCCTGAAACAATGCAGGTAAATGTGCTGTTCAATAAACTGATCAAGGAGAGAAAAAGTATTGCCCTGGTTGTTGACGAGTACGGAGGAACTTCAGGTATTATTACCCTGGAAGATATTATGGAAGAAATTTTTGGTGAGATTGAAGACGAGCATGATATATCTGAGTTTATTGAGAAACAAATCAGTGATACAGAATTTATCTTTTCTGCCCGGATTGAAATTGACTATTTAAACGAAAAAT
>CAYVTV010000192.1:0-8221 GCA_964454295.1 uncultured Bacteroidaceae bacterium | reverse complement strand
CCTTTGTGTGTACTTCGTGTCCTTTGTGGTTAAGAATTAACTATTTATTTTTACCACAAAGGACACAAAGGTTTTACACGAAGGACACAAAGGAGAACAATTGATTTATTTCAGAATTATCTTCTCCATCTCACCCTGATTTTCCTTCATCCTTCTCATCAACGTAAGTTGTGCCCTTGTTCTCACCAGGTTATGATCAGGATATTTCACATGATAATACTGATCCTCCAGGAGGTAATCCGTAAGAAATCTGACAGCCTGCTCACATGTCATGAAGAAAGGGGCCAGGGCAAGGGTTTCCCTCTCAGGTTTTGTAATAATATCAGCTACTCCCTGCATAAATCCTTTAGTGTAATGTTTGAAAGCCTGCATATTAAATCCGATTTTACCTGTATCCTTCTCATCTTCAGCAGCTGTATTTCCGAAAGTGCGCATGGAATCACCGAAATCGAAATGAAGAATTCCCGGCATCACTGTATCCAGATCAATAACGCAAACCGCCTTCCCTTTTTGATTGAAAAGTATATTTGTGATTTTTGTATCATTATGCGTAGTTCTGTTGGGAAGAACTTTATTACGGATCAGCTTTTGCAGTTCTTCAGCAGCTTCTATCCCTTTCAGTGATTCTTCGATCTCAGATGCAGCTGTTTTTAACCTTTCCTGGTTCCCGTTCTTCAATGAGTCCAGGAAATTATTGCGCCTGAAATCCAGGTCATGAAACCGCGGAATCGTCTCATTTAAAGGTTTGCCGGGAAGATCTGACAGGTGATGAATGAACATGCCGTATGCCAGTCCTGCTTCATATACTAACTGCGGATCGGAGCAATTATCGGAAACCGGCTGATGAGGGATATAATTAAACATTCTCCAGAAGCTGTCTTCATGCCTTAAATAGTTCTCACCGGTATCTGTTTGCACAAGCTTTAAAGGTATCCAGTGCAGGTTATTCAGGATTATCTTTTGTTCCAGGTGGTTGCAAAGCCGCGACATATTTTCCATTAAACCGGGAACATCCTTAAACACAAAATGATTAACCTGTTGCAGAATATAGCCATGATCACTGCATTTAACCAGCCAGGTGGAATGAATATGTCCTTCACCAATTTGTTTTACAAGGGTTACCGGTCCGGAAATGTTGAAGGAACTGATGATATTGTTGATCCTTTCATTCATAGTTATTCCACAGATCAGTTGGATAGACGCCACCGGAAACCAGGGTATTGATCATTTCCAGCACATGAGGCCTGTCATCCTTGTAGGTAACTCCGAACCATTGCTCATCCGTTGCCAGGACTTTCATCCGGGCCAGTCCGTCTTTGATCATCCGGTCAACAATAATGGGTATGAAAAACTCGGATTTTGGATTCATGGCATTTGCAGAAAGAAATTCCTCAAAATATTTTTCCAGCCATTCAAACACGGATGGAGTGAATCCAAACAGGTTCATAGATACGAGGGCATCTTCCCTGACAGGCACCTCTTCATCGTCTTCCAGATAAACAATACCTCCGGGAGTTTCAATTATTTTAGTTCTCTCGATGATTTCTGCAAGGTATCCCTTTTCATCCACTTTACAAACGCCCCTGGATACAGTTCCGTATTTCGAAAGTGTCTTCCGGATGCCGAATCCTACCATACAATATTCATACACTTCTGAATCCTGAATGTTTTTGAGATAGTCGGCTATGATCTTGTATGAATTTCTTCCGTAAAAATCATCGGCATTGATCACGGCAAACGGTTCATGGATTTTTGGCGCGGCCATGAGGACGGCATGGGCTGTTCCCCAGGGTTTTTTTCTTTCAGGGGAAATCTGAAATCCTCCAGGGATAGTTTCTATGCCTTGCAGAACATAATCAATCTGAATACCGGAAGGGAACTTTTTCACGTAGGAAGCAGCGAACTCTTCTTCCATTGCAGGAGAGATCACAAATACCACCTTCCCGAATCCCGACATCAGGGCGTCATACATTGAATAATCAGTAATAGTTTCGCCGGAAGGGCCGAATTGCTCGGTTTGCTTCATGCTTCCGTAACGGCTTCCTATTCCGGCGGCAAGGATAAGTAATGAGGGTTTCTTCATATCAGCACTTTATCAGTTTTTAAGTTTTTTCCAGGTTTTGATCAGCATCGCGATTAAAATGATATCGATAGTAAAGAATATGGATGCAGGCAGATACTTACCGTATAGAACATAACCGGTGGTAAACAGGGAGAGTATGACGATCGAACTTCCGAGCAACATACAGATTATGCCTGTGGGCACATCCCACTCAGCCTTTTCGGGACTTACCAGGGTAATCCCTTCGTTTTCCGCTTCATCAATAACTTTCTTCCATCCGGGTCCTCCGGGATGCACCAGACTGTAAAATCTGCGAAGGGTTTCCTTTTTTTCAGGTTTGGTGAGTAATGTAACCAGCATCCATGCAGCAGTAGTTATGGCAACACCGGAGACAAGTTTCACAGCAGTGGGTATCGGGGGAAACCCAAGTTTCACATGAATGATCTCAAAATACAAAGCTACAACAAATGAAACAACCATTCCTGTGAGTTCAGTATACGCATTGATCCTCCACCAGAACCAGCGCAGGATATAAATAAGTCCTGTCCCCGCCCCTATCTGTAGAAGAATATTAAAAGCCTGGAGAGCGTTACTCAGGAGTAAAGCAAGAAGCACTGCCAGGGTCATAAGTACAATGGTGGATATCCTTCCGGCCAGCACCTGGCTTTTTTGCGAGGCGGAGGGATTGATAAACCTTGTGTAAAAGTCGTTCACAATATAGGAGGATCCCCAGTTTATCTGCGATGCGGTGGTGGACATGAAGGCTGCAATGAGTGAGGCCACTACCAGTCCGAGGAATCCGGCAGGCAGATGTGAAAGCATGGCAGGATAAGCAATATCGTTTTGAATAAACTGTTCATTAACACCGGGGAAGGCCGCTCGCAACGAAGCTAAATCGGGATAAACGATCAATGATGCTAGCGCCACAATGATCCACGGCCAGGGCCGAAGTGCATAATGAAGGATATTGAACAGCAGGGTGGCTTTCCTTGCACCCCCCTCTGACCTGGCTGAAAGCATACGCTGAGCCACATAACCACCACCGCCGGGTTCAGCACCCGGATACCACACGCTCCACCATTGCAGGGCAAGAGGCAAAATGAATAAGGTAACCAGCATATCGCGGTTGTTGAAATCCGGGATCATATTTAACTTCCCTTCCATTACCGGGTGAGCAACAAGATTTTTCAATCCTCCAACCTCAGGCATTCTCACAATAATAATAGCTGCACCGATAACGCCTGTCATCGCAATACCAAACTGGAAAAAGTCAGTAACAAGAATACTCTTCAGTCCACCGGTTGCTGTATAGGCGATCATAATAAGGGAGGCTATGACCAGGGTCTTCCAGGCAGGCCAGTTGAACATCACACCGCTGATCTTAATAAGCGCTAATGAAACAGTGGCGATAACCACAATGTTAAAAAAACCGCCTAAATATATAGCCCTGAAACCACGGAGAAAAGCAGCCATCTTACCTCCATATCTTATTTCATAGAACTCAAGGTCGGTTAATACTTTCGATCTTCTCCAGAGCTTGGCATAAACAAACACAGTAAGCATCCCCGTAAGGACAAATGCCCACCACACCCAGTTACCGGAAACACCGTTCTGCCTTACAATATCAGTAACAAGATTAGGAGTATCGCAGCTGAAAGTAGTGGCCACCATGGAGACCCCAAGTAACCACCAGGGCATGTTCCTGCCGGAAAGAAAAAAATCGGCAGTGCTTTTACCTGCGTTGCGGGAGGCCATGAAGCCAAGAAAGAGTAATATTACGAAGAAGCTGATAAGAATTATCCAGTCGATATGTTGAAGTACCATAATAGTGTAGTTAGAAAATTGTTAGAAAAAGTTGAAAAAAAGTTGAAAAAAAAAAGTTGAGAAAAAGTTATTAGGTTGCTATGTAAAAAGTTGCTAAGATAATTATTTTTTGTTAACTTAACCCTGACAGGGTTTAAAACCCTGTCAGGGTTACGAAAAAAAATATCCTCCCCTTGCATTTGCAACTCCAATCGAAAATCCCGATATTTAAATTTTCATTTCTTCAGATGTCAGATCTTCTCCGGCAAGAAATAAAATACCTCCCCGGTGTGGGGCCCAGGAGAGCCGAACTCCTTCAGCAGGAACTCGGCATCTGTACCTTTGGAGACCTTTTGTATTATTTCCCCTACCGTCATATTGACCGTACCCGGTTTTACAATATCAATGAATTAAATGCCGATCTGCCCTATATCCAGATAAAAGGGATTCTTACGGGATATGAGCGAATGGGACAAAGAAATAAAGGCAGACTGGTTGCAACTTTCAGCGATGAAACCGGAAGTATGGAACTCATATGGTTCAAGGGAGACAAATGGATTCCGGAAACCTATCCTGCAGGCCGACACTACGTTGTTTTTGGAAAACCTTCGGTATTCAATAACAGGATCAACCTTATTCATCCCGATATTGAAGATGCGGAGAAGGCTGAACAGACTGATATCCGGTGGCAGGCCCTTTATGTAACCACGGAAAAACTGAAAAGCAATTACCTCACTACTAAAGTTCTCAACAGGCTGATATTGACACTCATCAAACAAGTAAGAGGGAAAATAGCTGAAACATTGCCTGCATGGCTGCTGGACTCAGCCAAGCTAATGAACCTTGAAGAAGCGCTAATAAACTTACACTTCCCCCGTAGTCCCGAGAAACTGAAAAAGGCAGAACTCCGGCTTAAATTTGAGGAACTTTTTTACATCCAGCTTAATATCCTCAGATCAAAAGTTCTCCGGATCAGTAAATTTAAGGGGATAGTATTCTCAAAAGTCGGTAACTATTTTAACCGTTTTTATCATGATAAACTCGGCTTTGAACTTACCAGCGCACAGAAGAGAGTTCTTAAAGAGATACGGAAAGACCTGGGGTCAGGGAGACAAATGAACAGATTGCTGCAGGGCGATGTGGGAAGCGGGAAAACCCTGGTTGCCCTGATGAGTATGCTCATTGCTCTTGACAATGGCTATCAGTCCATTATGATGGCTCCTACAGAAATACTTGCAAATCAACACTTTAAGACATTATCGGATTTTACCGATGGGTTGGGACTACAAATTGCCCTGCTCACAGGATCAACGAAAAAGAGTGAGAGAAACCGGATTCAAAGTGCGTTATCGGATAACTCTCTGCATATCCTTGTGGGTACTCATGCACTGATTGAAGATACGGTTGAGATAAGTAATCCCGGTATTGTTATCATTGATGAACAGCACAGGTTTGGAGTGGCACAGAGGGCAAAACTCTGGAAAAAGGGTGAAAAAATACCCCATGTCCTGGTAATGACGGCAACACCCATTCCACGTACCCTGGCCATGACACTTTATGGGGACCTGGATGTTTCCGTGATAGACGAGCTCCCTCCCGGAAGAAAGCCGGTGAAAACCATTCATATAACAGATTCCAGGAGGCTGAGAATGCACGGTTTTCTGAGAAAACAGATAGCCGAAGGCCGGCAGGTTTACATTGTTTACCCGCTCATCAGGGAATCTGAAAAGATGGACTATAAGGACCTTGAAGACGGATATGAGAGTATTGTCCGTGCCTTTCCTCCTCCCCAATATGCTGTCGGGGTATTACATGGAAGAATGAAAGCAGAGGATAAAGAGATATCTATGAAGCAGTTTAAAAAAGGGATAACTAAAATATTAGTCTCCACAACCGTCATAGAAGTAGGGGTTGATATACCCAACGCCAGCGTCATGGTCATTGAAAGTGCTGAAAGGTTCGGTCTTTCCCAGCTTCATCAGCTCAGGGGCCGCGTGGGAAGAGGCGCCGACCAGTCATACTGTATACTTATGACAGGCTATAAGTTGTCGGAAGATGCCAGAAAAAGAATCCAGACCATGGTCAGCACCAATGACGGGTTTGAGATTGCCGAAGTTGATCTTAAGCTCCGCGGCCCGGGGGATATCGAGGGAACACAGCAAAGCGGCATCCCCTTCGACCTGAAAATTGCACACCTGGGGAAAGACGGACAGATACTGCAATATGCAAGGGACTTTGCAACCAGGATACTGGAGAAAGATCCGGAGTTAGCCTCCGATGAACACAGGGTGTTGCTGATGCAGCTTCAGAAGAATTTCATGAAGACAGTGAACTGGAGGGTGGTTAGTTGACAGTGGTTACGTGGTTGAGTGACTGAGTGGCTGAGTGGTTGAGTGGATAAAGGGATCACGCTATCACGGGATCGCGGGATCACGGGGGGGGAATAAGTGACAGGTGACGAGTTTGATTCCAGATTCCAAATTTCAAATTACACAAACTCATGCAATAAGCAATCTGGAATCTGGAATTTGGAATCTGAAACCTGGAACCTGGGCTTCGGCAAGCTCAGCCGGCGGGCTGTAGGTTAGCAATATGCAATCTGGAATCTGGAATCTGAAATCTGAACTTCGGCAAGCTTAGTTACCGGGCTGTAGGTTAGCAATAAGCAATCTGGAATCTGGAATCTGGAATCTGGAATCTGAAATCTGGAATTTGAATTTTGAACCTGGAATTAAATAAAAAATGTTAATTTTTGTAATGTCCGGTTATTTATCAGTAACTTGCGCCCTTAAAATTCTGAATAAGGAGGGGTAATGATTATTAACAGAAAGCCGGTTCATTCGTTCCATGTTCCCGTAATGGGCATCGGATTTACCATAGATTCACCTATAAAACTCGCATTCCTTGGTATCTCATCATCCATCAGCATGGTTGATGATATGCTAATGGAAAAAATGAGAAAACTGTATTGCGAGAAGTTTGACATTACATACCACGCTATTACAAACAAAATCAAAGACTTCAGGGCTGAAAGAATTACTGCATGGCTTAATCTGTCCGATTCCATTGTTAAAGAAAAATTTGAGAAGCTGCTGGAATCTTTAAAAGGAAAGAGTAATGAAATTGAAGCATTTGTAAATCTGCTCCCTGATCTTTCTGAATTAAAGGAAAGAGCGAAGCAGATGCTTCAGGGTAATACCAACTTTCAGGAACTGCAAAAATGGTTCCGTGAAAATTTATTCCCCGGAGATATAGATGTCAATATAATGACAAAGCTGGATAAAGAAAACTATTTTGAGAATGAACAGCTGCCTTCCGATTTTAATGACGCGCACGCTGCACTCAGAGGTTTCGCCAACAGTAAACTGGAATCGTCCGTCATTTTGTCAGCCGGCCTAAATCCGCGTCTTTACAGTTACATGGAACAATTCGCTGACTTCTATCCGGATAAGGCAGGACGATTGAAGAAAAAAATCATCCTTAAAATAAGTGACTACAGATCAGCCCTGATCCAGGGTAAATTTCTTGCTAAAAAAGGATTATGGATTTCTGAATTCAGGATTGAATCGGGATTAAACTGCGGAGGTCATGCTTTTGGAACCGACGGTTATCTTATGGGACCGATACTGGAAGAATTCAGGGAGAACAAAATCAGCCTGGTAAACTCAATCTATGAACTATATTTAACGGCACTTCGGGAGAAAGGCAGGCAATTACCATTTGCCATTCCTGAAGTTAAATTCACAGCTCAGGGAGGCGTGGGAACAGCCGAAGAACATCAGTTCCTTCTTGAATACTATGAACTGGACTCAGTAGGATGGGGAACTTCTTTTCTGCTGGTACCCGAAGCCACTAATGTGGATAAGGAAACGCTGGAATTATTATGTGGGGCAAAGGAGAAAGACCTGTATTTAAGTGATATTTCCCCTCTGGGGGTTGCATTCAACAACCTGCGCAGGAATACAAAAGACCTGGAAAAACTGGGGCGCATTGAAAATGGAAAACCAGGAAGTAACTGCCCGAAAAAATATGCTTCCCTGAATAAAGAATTTACTGATAAATCAATTTGCACCGCATCACGACAATATCAGCGGCTAAAGATACTTGAACTTGAAGAAAAAAACCTGGATCCTGCAGCATATAATTCGGAGTATAGAAAGATAGTCGAAAAATCCTGTTTATGTGTAGGACTAGGCACCTCGGCATTACTGGTAAATGAACTTGATACAATATCAGAAGGGAAAGGGGTGTCTGTATGCCCGGGCCCCAATATGGCTTACTTTTCTGAAGTAGTTACATTAAAAAGAATGATTGATCATATTTACGGAAGAGACAATATTATAAAAAGAACCGACC
>CAYVTV010000191.1:0-8294 GCA_964454295.1 uncultured Bacteroidaceae bacterium | reverse complement strand
TTCAGATGATTTTTCCCTGCCGTTAAATTTTTATTTCGGACCCAATCATTTTCAAACTCTGAGAAAAGCAGGATTCAAACTGGAAGAACTCGTTACCCTGGGTAGTTCAATTATCAAATGGATAAACCAGTTTGTTATAATTCCCATATTTAACTGGCTGGATAATTATATTTCCAACTATGGAATTATCATTCTGCTGTTAACCATTATTATTAAGGTGGCACTTTTTCCTTTGACATACAGGTCCTATCTGTCCCAGGCCAGAATGCGGGTATTAAAACCACAGATTGATGAGATCAATGAAAAAATACCCAAGGAAAAGGCTATGGAACGTCAGCAGGCAACTATGGCACTTTATAAAAGAGTAGGAGTAAGTCCGTTTGGAGGATGCCTTCCTATGCTTCTGCAATTTCCCATTTTGTTTGCAATGTTCAGGTTTTTCCCGTCTTCAATAGAATTACGTCAGGAGAAATTCCTGTGGGCTCATGATCTTTCAACATACGACTCAATCCTTGATCTTCCCTTTACCATACCCATGTATGGTGACCATGTCAGCCTGTTCACAATCCTGATGACCGTTACAACAGTACTATCCATGAAAATGAACAGCCAGGCAACTTCTGACACCCAGATGCCGGGAATGAAAACAATGATGTACATGATGCCGGTCATGTTTATGTTTATACTTAATAATTTCTCTTCCGGGCTTACATATTACTATTTCCTGGCAAATGTGATTACACTGGGACAGAATTATCTTTCCAAGTCATTTGTCAATGAGGAGGAAATACTTAAAAAACTTAACGCCAAAAAAAGCAAACCCGTTACCAAGTCAAAATTTCAGCAAAGACTGGAAAATATGGCCAAGCAGAAAGGGTATAAACCTCCGAAGAAATAAAAAAGATTCCGGATTCCAGATTTCAGATTCCAGGTTCCAAATTCCAGATTTCAGGTTCCAGGTTCCAGATTCCAGACATTGCCAACCGAAGCTTCAGCGAAGGTTGGTTCCAAGGATTCAGGTAATTGTGCCAGTATGGTGCAATTTGGAATCTGGAATCTGAAATATTTTTACTTATTTCAGGATTATAGTGTCAATAACATCCTTTCCCGCCTTTTCATTCAGCCGCTTAATAAGCTCTGCTTTAATCTGCTGAAGTTCTGTTTTTACGATGGATGAGTTCACTGAAACATAAAGTTTTTTGTCTTTTATATACAGGTTCTTTGTATATTTTCCGACAGTTTTGCCCAGTATTTCATACCATGCATTTATTAACTTGTTTTCAGCGATCTTAACATCAGCACCATATTTTTTCATAAGAGCCTGAATAAGATCCTTAACAGGGCTGGTTTCACTCCTTCTCATAGTGTTCAGAAATTTTTTGATCGGGCAGGATGTTAAATACCTTGTGATCAGAATTTAAACGCCGTAAAATTTTTTGCAGATGCTCACGGTTCGTATCAGTAATAAATATCTGACCAAAATTATCATTAGCAACAAGTTTAATAATTTGTTCAACTCTGAGCAGGTCGAATTTATCAAAAATATCATCAAGCAATAAAATGGGAGTAACACCGGTTACTTCCCGTATAAAACTGAATTTTGCCAGTTTCAGTGCAACCTGGTAGGTCTTTTGCTGTCCCTGAGAACCTGTTTTTTTTAGAGAATACTTCCCAAGGTTCATAAGGAGGTCATCTTTGTGAATTCCCGAGGTGGTAAACTGAAAAAGCAGATCCTTATGGAGAGTTTTCTCTAATATTTCTCTCATATTAAAGCTAAACAGCTGACTTTCATAGTTAAGGAGAGCTTTTTCCCTGTCTCCTGAAATGTAACCATAATAATCACTGAACAGAGGCTGTATCTTATTAATAAATTCCCTGCGGGATTCAAATATCTTTTCACCATATTTAATTAACTGTTCATCCCATATTCCCAGCGTATCCCTGTCATATCCGGGAGTATCGCTTAAATCCTTCAAGAGTCTGTTACGCTGGGTGAGCGCACGGTTGTACATAATCAGATTCTCAAGATAGTTTTTGTCGTATTGCGCAATTACATTGTTCAGAAAACGCCTGCGTTCTTCACCTCCTTCAGTGATAAGGCTGCTGTCTGCAGGCGAGATCATTACCAGGGGAAACAAACCGATATGATCCGATAATCTCTCATATTCCTTTTTATTCCTTTTGAATACCTTTCTCTTGTTTCTTTGAATTCCGCAGTATACAAAGTCTTCCGACTCACCACGAATAAAACTTCCCTGTATAACAGAAAATTCTGCATCGAAATGTATATTCTGACTGTCGATGGAATTAAAATAACTTTTACACAATGATAAATAATGTATTGCGTCGAGTAGATTGGTTTTTCCAACCCCATTATCGCCGACAAAACAGTTTACTTTATCGTTGCAAACCAACTCTGCCTCATGGTAGTTTTTAAAGTTAATAAGTGAAAGGTTCTTAAGATACATGGATTATTATTGCTTTAAACTATCAAAGGTAAGAAATCACCGTTAAGCAAGCTCCATCACTTCCCTTTTTTCTTTATTTTGCATTGTATAATTTTAATAAAAAGCATTACATTTGCGTTTGTTTAAAAAAAACAGAAAGGAAACGAAATAATGTCCAGGAAAGAACAACAGCAGAAAGATACAGGTTTTGAAGGTATTGAACAGGTATTGACAAGATCTGAAAGATTTATAGAAGATAACCAGAAAAGACTTACCCAGGTAGTGTTAGGGATAGTAATTATTGTATTACTTATTATTTCGGCGAAGAGGTTTTATTTTACTCCTCTCTCCGAAGATGCTGCAAGGGATATTTTTATGGCAGAAAAATTTTTTGAGAGAGATTCATTTAACCTTGCTCTAAACGGGTATGGAACATATCCGGGTTTTTTGCAAATTATTGAAGATTACGGGCTCACTAAAACCGCAAATCTGGCAAAATATTATGCAGGTGTTTGTTTTCTTCACCTGGAAGATTACGAAAATGCAATTCATTATCTTAATAAATTTAAAACAAAAGATCCCCTGGTAGGATCCGCGTCCAGCGGTGCCTTAGGGGATGCTTATTCGGGGCTTGAATGGTATGATCAGGCTGTAAGAACCTACCTGAAAGGCGCAGATAAGTTTGCTAATAATTTCTCATCTCCTGTGTTACTTCAAAAAGCAGGTATTGTTTATGAAGAAATGGGGGATTACAGAAGTGCTCTGGAGACCTATAAAAAAATAGAACTTAATTATCCGGATACTCCAGAAGGAAGAGAAATCAACAAGTTTATTTCCAGGGCTGAAATTATGCTTGATAGTAATAATTAAAACATTATTATGGCTTCCGGATTAAAAAATCTTTCCTCCTATAAACCGGAAGAGGTGCCGGATGCATCAACCATGAAATTTGGCATTGTTGTATCCGGTTGGAATAGTGATATTACCAGTGCCCTTCTCGAAGGAGCTTTAAGAACCCTTAAAAAATTTAATACCCCGGAAAGTAATATTGCAGTTCACTTTGTGCCAGGCAGTTTTGAATTACCCCTCGGTGCGCAACTTATTGCTGACACCCTAAAACCCGATGCCGTTATTTGTATAGGCTGTGTGATCCAGGGAGAAACCAGACACTTTGATTTTATTTGTCAGGGTGTAACTTCCGGTATTACTGAGTTGAATATCAGGTACAAAATACCTTTTATCTATGGAGTGCTTACTACTGATACCATTCAGCAGGCGAAAGACAGGGCAGGGGGAAAACATGGCAATAAAGGGGATGAAGCTGCAATTACCGCAATAAAAATGATCGCTTTAAGCCGGAATCTCCATTCCGGTTCCTGATATTAATTAAACATATATATATGAATTCCTGTTGTTACCTTGATATTGGTTTAACAGACTATAAAGCAGCATGGGAGATGCAGGAAAAAATTCATGCCGAAGCAGTACGATCAAAATCAGGAAACCCCACCTCTCATTATATACATCAGCTCATTTTTTGTGAGCATCCCCATGTTTATACCCTTGGTAAAAACGGTAATGTCAATAACCTGCTCATTAACGATGAATTGCTGGCCAGGATCGGAGCATCCTTTTACAGAACAAACAGGGGAGGAGACATCACCTATCATGGTCCCGGACAAATTGTGGGGTATCCTTTATTTGATCTTCAGGATTTCAATATGGGAATTAAAAAGTATATATTTCTCCTGGAACAATCCATCATTGATTCATTAAAAGACTTTGGCATCTTATCTGAAAGATATCCCGGTGCTACCGGAGTGTGGATCAATACCCGGAAAAATGGGGTAATAAGAAAAATATGCGCTATAGGTGTCAGGATCAGCCGCTTAGTCAGCATGCATGGTTTTGCCCTGAATGTGAATACTGATCTGAGTTATTACACCTATATAAATCCCTGCGGATTCACTAACCTGGGTGTGACTTCCATGGGTAACGAACTGGGGGAAAGAGTAAATCCGGAAGATGTAAAGAAATCATTACTCAGGAGCATGTCAAAAAACTTCGGAATAAACATCAGGAGATGTCCTTAACCATTTTTTCCAGCTTCCTGAATAACTCTTTACTTACAGGGATCAAAGGTAATCTCAGGTAATTGGAGCAGATGCCAAGTATGTCCAGCACTGCTTTAACTCCTGCAGGACTCCCTTCGGAGAATATTGCATCAATGAGAGGCAACAGCTTATAGTGAATTTTTCTGGCTTCTTCTATCTTACCATTCAAAGCAAATTTTACCATCGATGAAAATTCAGCTGGAAAAGCATTGGCAATTACAGAGATCACTCCTGAAGCTCCCAGTGCAACCATGGGAAATGTAAGCGCATCATCACCTGATATCATCCTGAAGCTTGCTGTTTTATCTTTTAAGATATTCATGATCTGAGCCATATTACCTGAGGCTTCCTTGATAGCAATGATCTGCCTGAAATCTTTAGCCAGCTTAACAGTTGTTTCTGCATTCATATTCGATCCTGTTCTCCCGGGAACATTATACATTATTACCGGAACCGGACTTGCCTCGGCAATAGCTTTAAAATGCTGATATAAACCATTCTGATTCGGCTTATTGTAATAGGGTGAGACACTTAATATGGCATCAATTCCGGTAAAGTCTGTATAATTAATAGTATCAATGACAGATTGAGTATGATTTCCACCAATTCCAACAACAACAGGAACTTTTCTGCCTGCTGTTTCAACGACAAAACTGACTAATGCTTTTTTCTCATCTTTGTTAAGAACAGGAGTTTCACCTGTTGTTCCCAATACAACAAGATAATCAACCCCATTTTTTAAAAGATGATTGATGTGAACTTCAAACGACTTAAAATCAATGCTTCCGTCTTTCCTGAAAGGCGTTATTATTGCTACTCCTGTTCCTGTAAATTTTTTTTCTGGCATAATTATTAATCTTTTTTGTTAGTGATTGCGATTTGTTTTAATACATGGCAGATACGATTACCCGGCCGGATTATTTAAAAGAGCCACATAATGTTTTATCTGTTCAATCAGGTAATCAGTGGATGAATTGTTACCAGTATTTATCATTAAGTCATAGTCGTTGTACTCTTCAGTGTAATTACCTGTTTTAAACCCTGACAGGGAAAGGGTGTTTAAATAGGAAAGCGGAAAATACCTGTTGAAACTAAGATCTATTAAAATATCAAAACTCTTTCCCAGAAATATATTGGTTATAATTTTTTTTGGCCTGAAGAAAATATCAATGTCTTTCCTGCTGAAAACAGTTGCATGCTGAAGAAAAATCAATTCGCCGGGAATTTCTGCCATATCAGCATACACGAGTAAATAGGTTTCCAAACCGATGGAATCAAGATAGTTTCTGAATTCTTTTACATATCTGACAGTTGAAGGATCAGACCCCTCAAATATCAGGCACACTGTTTTTGCCGTATTGAAATTATGAACTATCTTTTTTCGGGAATTTTTGCCGGCTCTTTTACGCATGCACCATTTCCCAATTCTCAGACGTATGTTAGTAAACCATTTCACTCTGCAATATTACAAAAAGTTACGGATTCATTATAAAAAACCTCAAGAATGTAATTACTGATCTCACAGTTCATATTCTTGCTTTGTACATTATTGTATGGGAGTTTCATCTCAGCATGGCTGAAAAATCATTTTCATTAATAATGGGAACATTAAGGTTTTCAGCTTTTCTGCGTTTTTCGGGCCCCATATTCTCACCTGCCAGCAAATAAGAGGTATTTGAACTTACCGAAGAAAGTACTTTCCCTCCGTTATGTTCTATTAATCGTTTTAACTCATCCCTGGAATATGTCCTGAAGGTTCCTGAAATTACAAAACTCTTCCCTGTTAATTTACCTGATAACAGGACTTGCTCATCCTCTTCCAGTTGCAGTTTTAATCCTGCTGATTTAAGTCGGCTAATTAGCTCCCTGTTTTCCTGAGTACTGAAAAAATTTAGTATACTATCTGCAATTCTGTCTCCTATTTCATCCACTTCAACCAGCTCTTCGCGTTTCGCATTCGCCAAATTATCAATCGATGTAAAGTGCTTTGCCAGAATCTTAGCAACCGTTTCTCCCACATATCGGATCCCCAGGGCAAATAATACCCTGGGGAAAGGTACTTTCTTTGATCCTTCAATACTTTGTAAAAGATTATTGGCTGATTTTTCCGCAAATCTTTCAAGCATAACGAGTTGCATAAATTCAAGTTTATAAAGATCTGAAGCGTCCTTAATGAGTTTATGTCTGAAGAGCTGATCAATGGTAGCTTCAGCCGCATTGATATTCATGGCTTTGCGGCTTATGAAATGTTCAATCCTGCCTTTTATCTGTGGTGGGCATGCCATGAAGTTCGGACAATAATAGGCAGCTTCATCCTGGTTTCGTTGAAGGACAGTGCCACATTCGGGGCAATGCGAGATAAATCTGAAAACAGGTGCATCGGGTTTTCGAACGGAAAGATCTACTCCTGTAATCTTAGGAATAATTTCACCTCCTTTTTCAACAAAAACGGTATCTCCCTGATGTAAATCCAGTAAAGCCATCTGATCGGCATTATGCAGACTTGCGCGCTTAACAACAGTGCCGGCAAGCTGCACTGGTTCAAGATTTGCAACCGGAGTTACAGCTCCTGTTCTGCCAACCTGGAACGAGATGCTAATCAGCGATGTAGCCGCCTGTTCAGCTTTATACTTGTATGCAATAGCCCAACGAGGAATTTTTGCCGTATAACCTAACCTCCGTTGCTGATCGAGTGAGTTAACCTTAATAACAATTCCATCGGTATGGTATGGCAGATTTTTACGCCCGGTTTCCCATTGATCAATAAAACTGAATACCGCTTCCATATTCTTAGCCTTCTCTATTATTTCGGGTATCTTGAATCCCCAATCCCTGGCCATCATTAAATTCTCAATATGAGTGCCAAAGGGTAAATTTTCCCCTGTCAGGAAATAAAGAAAACAATCGAGAGGCCGCCTGGCAACCAGCCTGGAGTCCTGAAGTTTTAATGTGCCTGCAGCAGCATTTCTGGGATTGGCAAAAATTGTCTCACCCGATTCTTCCCGCTCCCTGTTCATTATTTCAAACTTATCAGCAGGAATGAATATCTCTCCCCGTATATCAAAAGATTCGGGATAGCCTGTACCTTTTAGTTTCAGCGGAATACTCCGTATGGTTTTTACATTGGCTGTTACATCATCACCTTTCTCCCCATCTCCACGGGTTACTGCATGCAGTAAACGCCCTTCAGAATAGGTAAGACTTATGGCAACACCGTCATACTTAAGTTCACATATATACTCATAAGGTTCACCCAACAGCCTCCTGACCCTGTTGTCAAACTCTGTCAAATCCTCCCTCGAATAACTGTTTTCCAATGATAACATAGGATAGCGGTGAAAAATCTGCCTGAAATCCCCGCTGATATCACTTCCAACTCTGAGGGACGGACTTAATTCATCAAAGAATTCAGGATTCTCCTTCTCAAGCATTAATAATTCAGCCATCATCCTGTCGTAGTCCTGATCAGAGATCACAGGCTGTGCCTTTACATAATAAAGATAGTTATGCTCGTCAAGATCTTTCCTGAGAGTTTCAATTCTTTCCCTGATAGCGCTTTTATCCATTTGCGTTTTCCTTCCGTTCAAAGATAATAAAAATGAGTTTTCCATGTTGACTCCCGGTGGGTTTAATACGCAAGTAATTAATTTTGTATATTTTTGTACGTCTGTGTAAAGTCAACAGTTCGTTAAATTAAAATAAAACGCGAAGGCGCAAAGGCGCAATACATTGT
>CAYVTV010000190.1:0-8307 GCA_964454295.1 uncultured Bacteroidaceae bacterium | reverse complement strand
ACACTCCAATGTCAAACAGAAGCGGAGTGCCAGGTTTTCCTATTACAGGAAGGTAAAAATCTGCCCACAGACCCTGAAAAAAACCCATGCCTGATAACAGGGGAATCACCGCAGCAATAAAAGCAGCACTTAAGCCTGAAACAATAAGAATAAATGGTTTTATATACATTTTTCTTTCAGTGTTTTCTGTTCCTTCAACAAAAGTTTTAAATAATATTGCCGAAGCTGCGATCAACCCTCCAATGAATCCTCCCCCGGGAAGATGATGCCCCCGGAACAAAACCAGGAGTGAGACTAACAGCATCACCGGATAAAGGATCCTTACAGCAATTTTTAAGATCAGTGAATTCATTAACTGCTATTATTTTTCTTTTTTGCTTAACCTTAGTTTCATCATGGCAAAAACGCCGATAGCTGCGATCCCAAGTACAGTAATTTCCCCCAGTGTATCCAATGCCCTGAAATCAACAAGGATCACATTGACAATATTCCTTCCTTTCGCCACCAGATAACTGTTTTCAGAGAAAAAAAGTTTCAACTCCGAAACCAGTGGATAATTAGTTATCAGGAGCATAACAAATGCTATGGTTCCTCCTCCGGTAACAGCAATAATACTGTCCCTCAGGCGGTGTATTCCCGGGGAAAGTTTTAAATAACCGGGAAGCTTATACAAAACAAAAACAAAAATGACCACAGTGAGTGTTTCGACAAGAAACTGAGTCATCGACAAATCGGGTGCCCCGTAAATAGCAAAAAAAATAGCTATTCCGTATCCGGCAACACCAAGTATGGCAATGGCTGCGAGACGTGATACTGCCCTAACCGTAAAAAATATGGAAATAAAAACCAGTGCTCCCAGTATAAACTCGTAGGATTCAACACCCTCAAGCGACAGGTTAACATTAAAAAGCTGATAATAAAATACAGGGAATAATATAAGTACGATTAATGTGATCAATATGGTCATAATATAAAAACGGAGGTATCCGCTTTGAATAAAACGTATAAGTAGATCTGCAACGTGCAGTAACTTTTTCCAGCTTGATTCATATACCGCTTCCGGGCCGTATCTTTCAGGGATGGCAAGGATGTATTTATCAATATCGCGCTTGCCGGAAAAAATGTAAAGCAGCCAACCCATCAATAAAGTAAGCATGCTCAGGAGCAATACAATGTTGAATCCATGCCAGAGATGCATATCCAGCAGGCCGGCGGCTTCAGATACTGAATACGATGCCCTGGAAAGAAATCCTTCCACGCTCATACCGGGCAACAATCCCGTTAATAATCCGGCTACACCCAACAGTAAAGGTCCGATATACATTCCGGTTGACACTTCATGTACTTTCTCATACACTAATTCTGTATTTTTCATGAAAAACACCCTCCACCCAAGGAGTAGCGCTATGGAAGCAAATATAACGCCAGTAAACACGATGGCCGGTGTTATAAGAAACGACAACCATCCGGAGAGAGCTGCTTCATACAAAAGTTCTTTGCCAAGGAATCCGATAAACAGGGGGAATCCTGCCATGGAAAGGGATGTTAACGCTGCAGCTGTTCCCGTAAAGGGCATCTTCCGGAATAGTCCCGAAATAAAGGTCACATCCCGGGTCCCTGTAGAATGAGTGACATTGCCGGCGACGAGAAACAAACCACCCTTGTAAAGGGCATGAGCAAACAGGAATACCATGCCGGCCTGTATGGCTTTCGGGGTTCCTGTTCCAACCATAAGGATCATAATGCCGAGGGCTGAGATGGTTGTATAGGCCAGTATCTTTTTAAGGTCCGACTGAAACAATGCCCATACAGCCCCTGTCAGCATAGTTATGCCGCCACCGATAACAAGTGCAGTCGACCATTCTGTTGTACCCATCCATATCGGATTAAGCCTGGCAATAAGATATACACCTGCCTTCACCATTGTGGCAGAATGAAGGTAAGCACTCACCGGCGTAGGGGCAACCATGGCATTAGGCAGCCAGAAATGAAACGGAAACTGGGCGGATTTGGTAAATGCTCCCAGTAAAATCAATACAAGTATGAGATGCAGGTGTTTGGAATCAGCCAATGTAAAACCACTTTCCATCCAGACAGAAATATTTGCTGAGCCGGCAGATGAAGAAATAAGGATCAACCCGGCCATCAATGCCAGTCCTCCGGTACCGGTAACAAGCAAAGCCTGCAACGCAGCTTTTCTGGTGCTTTCATAATTATACCTGAAGCCAATAAGCAGGTATGAACTAAGGCTGGTAAGCTCCCAGAATATAAACAGGGCAAAGATATTATCTGACAACACGACCCCCAGCATGGATCCCATGAAGAGGAAAAGGTAAGAATAGAATTTCGGCAGATCCTTGTCTCCTGAAAGATAACTGCCGCCGTAAATCACCACAAAAACTCCAATGCCACTTATTAACAGTGAGAATAAAAAACTCAGGCCATCAAGGTTAAACTGAAGGCTAATGTTGAGTGCTTCAGCCCATTTATATGACTCAAAAGAAATATTACCGGCTGCAATCCAGGGAACTTTCAGCAACAAACCCACAAAAACTATAAGTGGAATAAGAGAAAGTATCCATGGTGAGAATTTTATAAAAAACCTGCATATAAGCGGTGCAATTATAACACCAGAAAAAATAACAATTAAGGAGATTAAAATATAATTATCCATTTTTCAGTGCACAATCAATCCTTTATACAGCGAACCGAATCGCCACGTCTTTTACCGTTGTTTTCAACTCTTGAAACAGAACTGACATTATATGAGGTATACCGGTACCATGCATTAGTAGCAGTACTTTCTGTAGATGTCCAGAACATAGCATGTTGACCTAAACTTTGGAAGCTGCCACTGTATTCCCTATACCCACCCGGAAGTGCGGAGAAGCCCACTTCATTGGTTGCTGCAGTATTTGGACTGAGCCATCTGGGATGAGGATCAGGAAAGGTTCGGATACTTTTTATCTTACCTCCGGCCACACTCAATCCCCCCAGATAAGTTGTAAGTGTAGTCCATTCTGCATCTGTCGGGACATGCCAGCCGGTGGGGCACAATTTACCTGTGTTAACTGCATACCAGTTATATAATGCTCCATATATGCTATTCCCTTCATTATTACTAAACCAGCAGTAACCGGGAGTTGTCAGATTAGTCCATGCTGTATTATCAGTTACTAATGGTATTACATTACCATCATTGTATCTTGTAGTTTTCAGATTCTCAATCATCCATACCTGGGTTCCTATTTTAATTGTATTATAAGTATTTCCATCGATATCTCCAACAATTCCTATTCCTGCAATATCTTTTAATACATCTATTTCTTTCCTGAGTAGATCCACATATTCTTTTGTAGCCACATCCTGCGCATTAGCAGGACTTGCAACATTGATAATAGTTTTATTATTTGCATTCATACCATTATTTGCCATGATGGTGCTACTGAAAGTTTTAATGCCTCCAATAGTTTGATTACCAGTAGTGTTTACGCCATCAACAATTCCATAACCGGATAAAGTAGTGGGTTTACCGCTTATAATTTTGCTCCAGTCGAGACCCGGTATGTCTGCTGCCACTAATGCCCTGAAAACAGGTATACCATTTATTCCATTGGGAGAGGCAAATATCCGGTTGGCAGTTTGCGAAATAAAAGAAGCTGATAAAGAACCGGTTGTGGTAACCGGAGAACCGGATACCTGGAAGATATCAGGTAATGAAAGTCCCACAGAAGTTACCGTACCCACATTCCATGTCCTGTCAGCATTCAGGTCACTTTTGATCCCGTTAATAGTAAGAGTTCGCTGTCCCAAAACATATCCGGAACTGGCATGGTTACCCCAGGAAAATGCTGTATTCCAATTAGACAGATCATCTTCAGAGATGCCCTGTGCAGGCGATATATTAAAAGATGGATCAGACTCACTGGTAAGGTAATCTTTAAGATCTTTAATCTGGCTTTCAGTAATATCTCCAAGCAGGTTTTCAGCATCTTTGGCATGAAGTGAATAAGGGACACTGAGTATCTGACTGGTGCCAAAAATCTGATAATTTTCACCACCTGAAGGGTCAGTGCCTGTTTCAATGTAATAAGGCCCCGCATTCCAATCGATAGATGCAAAGGTTCCGTAGACCACAGTTCCTTCACCTATTTCAAAACCAACCAGCCCGTTACTGTTGGTCATACCTGAATGAGTCTCAACATATACCGCAGCACCATAAATTGATCCCTGAAGAATTTTAACCCTTATTCCAATATTTTGGTTAATTACGAGTTGATTATTATGGTTACGGATCACTGCCTGATAACTGACTTTTTGTGGAGACTGCGCAAAAAGAGATGTAAACAGGCACAAGTAAGCTAATGAGATGAAAATAAACCGGGAATCTGAAAATCTTTTTTTCATAACCTGTTATTTAAAATTTTTTATTATTAAAATCGAGAGTAAAATTATATGTTTCTGTCTGGTAAATCATTATTTACATATATACAGAAAATATGTATTTTATCTACTGTTAAGAGTTATCTCAATACTGTGGTATAAAAATAGATAATTTTTCAATTCACTTAAATAAATGTAAACCTTAATTATAATATAGTATCCTATTTTTTTACATCTTAAAAAATCATTTCCCGGGTTTCAATACTTAGTAATACATTATATATCATGTGGATGATAAAAATTTTATTGATTCATTAGTGTATTACAATAGTTCGTTAAATTTTTATAATACGCTGATAATGAGTATTTTGTTATTTGATTTGAATATTAGCTTTATTATTAATGATCAACACATTGCGCCTTTGCATTTTTTTTATTTAACGAACTATTACGGTTTGATAATCAGGAATTATTCAACCAGCATTTCATAACTAATGAATAAAAATTATTATTTTTGGTTTATGGGAATATTGAAGGATAATTTAAACTGGTATATCCCACATGCGGTTCAGTATAAAACGTTAAGGGGGATGGAGGACGGGTATGACAGACGTTAAATTAATTAATAAATAAATGTTATGATTAAACTTGCTCGCTCAATTGAAAAAGCTATAATTTACTCCCTGATAATTATGATGGCCGGAGTTTTGATACTGGCAACCATAGAGCTGGGTTACTACCTGATAAGGGCTATTATTGATTCTGACTACCTGCTTCTCGACCTGGATGACCTTATGGATCTTTTCGGTGTATTCCTGCTCGTTCTGATCGGCATTGAACTGCTTGATACCATTAAAATATACCTGAAAGAAAGTGTTGTCCATGTTGAAGTCGTCGTCCTTGTCGCCATCATTGCCCTCGCCAGAAAAGTAGTGGTAATGAAACCCGATGAACTGTCGGGAGAGACAACCCTGGGAATAGCAGCTCTCATTATAGCCCTTGCAGTTTCTTATTTTCTAATAAAAAAATCAGGTCTGATGACATGTAAAATGGATGATTCAGATCCGCAACCCGATAAGTGATATCGATTTATTACAGTTATCAGTCCGTTCTGTTTTTTTCCCCTGTCGCCATCCGATTTTCCTTGCACATTTATCCATTAATTAGTAAATTTGCCCTCGTTAATTTTCAATAATTTTTATAATTATTTGTATATCAATTAATTAATACTAACTAATGTGCTAGTTGACCAAAATATTCGAAATCCAAAAAAAAGATACAGACATGGAAAATAAGTTGCAGGAACTTACCGGTAAAATTTATGAAGAAGGCATAGCCAGGGCCAAAGAAGAGGCAGACAAAATCATTGCTGAGGCTAAAAAAGAAGCGGATGATTTACGGAATAAAGCTAAAAAGGAAGCACAGCAGATACTGGAAAAAGCGAATAAAGAAGCCGGAGAATTAAAGAAAAATGTGGAGTCAGAGGTAAAGCTTTCTGCAAGGCAGGCTATCTCTACCATCAAACAACAGGTTACTGAACTTATAACTGCCGGGGTTACTGATAAAGCTGTTAAGGAAGCTTTTAAGGATAAGGATTTTATTAAAAAGATCATTGAAGCTACTATTAAAAACTGGAACCCGGGTAAGGAATCTTTTGATCTTCAGCTGTTACTTCCAAAGGAGGATGAAAAAAAACTGGGTGCTTACTTTACCTCACGTCAGAAAGATTTAATAAACGGAACTATTGAAGTTAAGTTCGACGACAGGATGGATTCGGGTTTTAAAATCGGGCCGAAGGACGGCCGGTTTTTAATCAGCTTCACTGATGAGGACTTTGAAAATTTCTTTAAAACTTATTTGCGTCCCAGAACCACGCAACTGCTTTACGGAGGCGAATAATGTTCAGGCGGAATTATCATTACCTCGTAGCCGGGCTTCCTGATATCATCCTTGATCAGAAGAAACTCTCACAGACTATTGCTGACTGGAGACAGGAACTTGAGTACCATCTTCATCCGGATGATTATTCCCTCGTGAAGTTACTTTTCCTTCCTTTTGATAATACAAACCTGCTTAACCTGCTTCTTAAGAATAAGAAACCTTTAATACCGGAAGGAAATTATTCCCAGTCTGTTCTCGAAGAAGAAATTAAAGAGCCCCTTAGTCTTCCTTCCTACATGCAGCAGTTTATACATGCTTATAAGAATGAAACTCCTGTATTTCAGGGTTACAGCTGGGAGAACCAGCTTACATGGTTATACATTGATTTTGTTCTTGAAACGGATAATACATTTTTAAAGAGCTGGTTTGAATTCAATCTTCATGTTAATAATATTCTTTCTGCCTTTAATGTAAGAAAATTCAAACTATCCAAAGAATCAGTCTATATTGGGAACAATTTTATAACTGAAGCACTTAAAAAAAGTACATTAAAGGATTTCGGTCTCTCAAACGATTTTTCATTTATGGAGAAACTTCTCTCTATTGATGAAAACGGCAGTTCCATGGAAAAAGAAAAGGCAGTTGATATACTTCGCTGGAATTTTATTGATGAATTAAATACATTTAACTATTTCACCATTGAAGTGTTACTGGGCTTTGTAATCAGGTTATTCATTGTTGACCGCTGGATGCAACTGGATCCTGAGACCGGCAGAAAAATGTTCAAACAAATTATAAACGATCTGGAAAAGAGTTATGAATTTCCAAAAGAATTTAAGATAAATGAAGTCAGAAAATAATGTTACCAGAGGAAAGGTTGCGGGCATTATCGCGAACCTTGTTATTGTAGAGGTAGACGGACCCGTTTCCCAGAATGAGATCTGCTATATTAATGAGGCAGGTGTAAAGCTTATGGCGGAGGTGATAAAGGTGCTTGGAGACAAGGCTTATATCCAGGTTTTTGAGAGTACCAGGGGATTAAAGACAGGTACGGAGGTGGAATTTTCAGGAGGAATGCTTGAGGTTACACTGGGTCCGGGAATCTTGTCAAAAAATTATGATGGCTTGCAGCACGATCTTGATACCATGAAAGGAGTGTTTCTCCAGAGAGGTGATTATACCGCACCCGTTGATTATGAGAAAAAGTGGCTGTTTAAACCTCTCGCAAAACCCGGAGATAATGTGCAGGCGGGAGATTGGCTTGGCGAAACCTCTGAAAATCAGATGCCTCACAGGATTATGGTTCCGTTTAAACTTACAGGAAAATTTACTATTAAATCGGTTGTTAAAGAAGGAGAATATAAGGTTACTGACACCATTGCAGTGCTCCTTGATGAGAAAAAGAATGAGATAAAGCTCAACATGTTGCAGAAATGGCCGGTTAAGATGGCGGTTAAAGCTTACCGTGAGAAACCGCGACCTTTTAAACTGCTTGAAACCGGGGTACGTACCATTGACACCCTGAATCCTATTGTAGAGGGGGGGACTGGATTTATTCCCGGACCTTTCGGCAGTGGCAAGACCGTTTTGCAACATGCCATTTCAAAACAGGCCGAAGCTGATATCGTTATTGTTGCCGCCTGTGGGGAGAGGGCAAATGAAGTAGTGGAGATATTTACAGAGTTTCCTGAGCTCGACGACCCGCGCACCGGACGTAAGCTGATGGAAAGGACCACTATCATTGCCAACACGTCCAACATGCCTGTGGCCGCACGTGAAGCTTCTGTATATACAGCCATGACGCTGGGTGAGTATTTCAGGGCTATGGGACTTAAGGTGTTATTGCTTGCAGATTCAACATCCCGATGGGCACAGGCTTTACGCGAAATGTCGAACAGGATGGAAGAACTTCCCGGACCTGATGCATTCCCGATGGACCTTCCGGCTATTATCTCCAATTTCTATTCCCGTGCGGGTTTTGTATATCTTAACAACGGACAAACAGGTTCAATTACATTCATCGGTACGGTTTCACCTGCCGGT
>CAYVTV010000189.1:0-8346 GCA_964454295.1 uncultured Bacteroidaceae bacterium | reverse complement strand
CAACTTGCAAAGATTTTGGTGATATATAAAAAATTGTTATTCTATTATCAACCAAACCAGACCTGTCCGGTTTTTCCTGCCGGACAGCGTCGAAGAAGGCAGCAATAATTAAATACTCACCACTCAACCACTCAACCACTATCCCCTTTTTACAAATAAATACCTTCTCCAATCCCAATTGGTAAATTCAATCCAAACCATACAAGGACAAGTATTACCCACATGATAAACAAGATCAGGGCGTATGGTATTAGAAGAGAAATAATGGTGCCAATCCCTATATTTTTGTTGTACTTATGTATCCATCCGATTAGAAGCGGGAAATACACATACAATGGGGATACACAATTGGTAATGGAATCTCCGACCCGGTACATCAGCTGAACAAAAGCCGGACTGTATCCAAGTTGCGCCAGCATAGGAATAAATACCGGAGCGAATATTGCCCATTTGGCTGATCCGCTTCCCAGGAAAATATTCAGAAGCGCTACAATTACCATAAACAGGATGAACATTAGTGGTCCGGTCAGCCCTGTTGAATGAAGAAAATCAGCTCCGTGGATCGCCAGTATGGTATCCAGTCTCGACCAGCTGAAAAAACTGATGAATTGAGCTACAACAAGCATCAATACAATATATCCTGATAACTCTTTCATTCCGTGCTCCATAAACCTGAGGATATCATTTGCCTGTTTGATTGTGCCTGTTGCTTTACCATAAAAATAGCCGGGGATAGCAAAGAGAAAAAACAGAATGGGAACAAGACCTTTCAGAAAAGGGGAAGGAACGATCCCACCGGTTTCCTGGTTACGGAGCGGCGCACCTGGCGGTATAATCAGTATACAAATAACAATGGTGAAAATGAGAACTGAAATGCCGGCATGCCTTAATCCTTTTTTCTCATCAGGAGTGAGTTTATTACCTGTATGTGGTAATTCATGATTTTCTTCATATGAGAACCTGACACAACGAGGGATAGTATATTTTTTGGCAATATAGGCTCCGCCGATAGAAAGAAATATGGTCGATACAATCATAAAATACCAGTTTGCAGTAGCACTTATTTCCAGGGGAACGGTCATCTGACGGGTAATTTCAGTGCTTATTCCTGCCAGAAGTACGTCTGTCCCTGCAATAAAAAAATTCGCCGTAAAACCTGCCGTAGCTCCTGCATACCCAGCAATCAGCCCGGCAATAGGGTTTAATCCCATTTGCGTGAAAATCAATGCTGCAATGGGAGGAACAATAACTATTCCTGCGTCAGATCCGATGTTGCCACATGCCCCGATAATAAAAATAACCGGCAAAACAATTTTTTTCGGTACGGAAAATGCAACGCTGCGGAGTGCGATGGGCAGCAAACCACTTCTTTCGGCAATGGAAACACCCATTAACATTACCAGAACCAGACCAAAGGGTGCGAAATGAGCAAAATTCGTTACCATCTCTTCCATGAACCGCCTTAGTCCTTCCCCTGAAATTAGGTTAACTGCCCTTATGATCTCTCCTGTGCCCGGGTCAATGGCACTCACCCCCACTAAAGCCGAGATACCACTCAGAATAACAATTAAAATGCATATCCATACAAATATCCAGTAAGGGTGAGGTAGTTTATTCCCCATGCGCTCTATCCAGCGGATAATCCCTTTAGATCCGCTATCAGTGATAACTTCCGGGGTGTTATCCGGAATCCTTTTCTTACTCATGGCAATTACAATTTGCGCAAATAAAACTCATTTACAGGTAAAAACCAAAATTTGTTTTTCTGACAATTTAATTATATTTGCCCCTGATCATTGAAAAACAGGTATTATTTCTCAAATTTTTTTTGTATGTCTCTATTTTATGTCCCCCGTCACTCGTCACTTGTCACATTTAAATACATCTTTATATGAACACCACAAACACAAAAACCTTACGCGATATTCCCGCAATCCGATGGCTCGTTATGTTTCTCGTCAGCGGACTGATGTTTTCAACCTATTATTTTCAGGACTTTTACTCAGGATTAAAAGATCTGGTGGAAACGGATTTCGGTTTTACCAGTGAGGAGTTCGGCCGTATGATCGGTTTGACAACAATTGCCAATGTTTTTGGGATGATTATTATCGGGGGCATTATTCTCGATAAATGGGGTATTAGATTGGCCGGACTTGCCTTTGGCGGGCTGGCTGCACTCGGCGGCCTGGTTTCGGCTCTTACTGCTGCCGGATATTTCGGGACTGAAAAATCTACACTGCTTACCGGATTAATTATCGGCAGGGTTATGTTTGGCTCAGGACTCGAAGTTGTATGTGTTGTGGTAATGAGAGCGCTGGTTAAATGGTTTAAAGGATATGAACTGGCATTGTCAATGGCCATTAATATGGGATTCGGAAGGCTGGGTTCAGCCCTCGCCATTGCTATATCACTGGATATTGCAGGAGCTTCCGTTTCACCAGCTGTTACTTTTGCTGCATCGTTGATCGGATTAACAATGATAATGTTTATCATTTACCTGTTTTTTGATGTAAAAATCGATAGGCAAATGGGTGTTAAAAAATTGAAGGCGGAAGCAGAAACTGATGAAGATTTCAGATTCTCCGATCTTGTAAAACTGGCTACCAATAAATCATTTATTTATATAACTTTATTGTGTGTTGCTTTCTATTCTGCAGTGTTCCCGTTTATTCAGTATGCACCGGATTTGCTTGTAAATAAATTCGGATTTACTTACGCCTTACCTCCTGAGGCTTCCATCAAGGCTTTTGGAAGTGAAACTCTGGGGAACGCCCTGGTATATATTATCATCTTTCTTTTTGCATTAGGCATTACACTTATCCCTAATAATCTAAAAAAATTAAGCCATAAAAACCTTGCACGTTTCATAATAATTTTGCTCTTTGCTGTTGCCGTTTATCTTAATATGGATATTATCGGCTTATGGCTGGTGAACGGTCCCAAAACTGCTGCGCTTATTCCATTGGGAACGATTATTTTTACCCCGATCTTCGGAAGTTATGTAGACAAAAAGGGAAAAGCAGCTTCTCTCATGATTCTGGGTTCATTTCTTCTAATTTTTGCCCATATCTCACTTTCGCTTTCTAATAGCCCTTTTCTTGCCTATCCAGGGTTATTAAGCCTGGGTATCGCATTTTCCCTTGTTCCTGCCGCGATGTGGCCGTCAGTGGCAAAGATTGTGGCCGAAAATCGCCTGGGCACTGCCTACGCCTCTATGTTTACAATCCAAAACTGGGGTCTGGGATTGTTTTTCTGGGGCATAGGAGCATTACTTGATTTTGTGAACCGGAATGATCTTGAAGCTATACGCGCAGGAGAAATGACATACAATTACCTGATACCTATCCTTACTTTGGTAGGGTGCGGGCTAATTTCAATCTTTCTCGCATATAAACTCAAGCAGGCAGACCGGCAACAGAATTACGGTCTGGAACTCCCGTCAAATGGTTAGTTTTTCCTTTCAGGGTTATTTATTTTGATTTTAAGCAATGAATTCTTTACTTTTGGTAGATGGTATGAATTCAATACTAATCTAAAAAAGGAGAAAAAAGAAATGAAAAAGTACAGAATTTTAATTTTGGTTTTTATAGCTTTATTCTTTGCAATGAGTTGCGGCACTGGTTCCTCTGATAAGTCAGAAAGCAAGGCTGATAAAGTTGACCTGGAAAAGATATTTTCAACCAAACTGACAGCTGCAGCAGAAAAAGGTGACCTCGAACTGGTCAAGGAAATGGTAGAAGCGGGAGTGGACATAAATCAGAAAACCCCTTATGGGGAAACTGCCCTGATGCGTGCTGCACAGATGGGACATTTAGAGGTTGTGGAATATTTACTGTCAAAAAATCCCGATCTCTATGCTAAAAACATTTATGGATATGATGTTTCAGTTCTGGCACAAGACTCAGACAATGAGCAATTAATGCAGCTCATTAAAAAAGCTATGGAAGAAAATCCGAAAACAGAATAAGCGAAGCCTCCTTATTAGTCACTCATTAATTAATCATTTCGTACATTTCCACGTGCCAGGGAAGCAAATATTCCTGTGAAGCATAGTGCTGAAAAAATTGCAAAAGCAATTTTAATGGCCTTTATAAGCTGATCCAGATTTGATGGATTTATTTCCACCTTTCCGATGAAAAGGGTGAAAAGCATCATGACTATGCCCATGCTGAACATCTGGCCTACAAGTCTCATGGTACCCAAAGAGCCCGATGCCACACCCAGGTATTTCTTTTCAACCGAACTCATGATGGCATTCGTATTGGGTGAAGAAAATAATGCAAATCCAATACCCATAAATAATAATACTGATACAAGATAAATAATACCCGTGTTATCTGAGAGGGATATTAACATTGTCAGTCCTATGGCAGAAATTGCCATTCCTGCGGAAGAAAGTATGCGTGGCTCAATGCTGTCCGACAGACGGCCGGCAAGAGGCGACAGGATTGCCATCATTACAGGTGAGGATACCAGAATAAGACCAGTTTCCTGGGCTCCCATGCCTCTTACTTTTTGAAGATAAAAACTCAGCAGGAACCCAATGGCGTATGTTGCACTGTAATTTATCAATGCAGCCAGATTTGAATAGCGAAAAGTGATATTATTTTTAAAAAGTTTCAGTTCAAAGACCGGATATGAAACTTTTAACTGATGAATAATAAAAAAAAGAAGAATAATCAGTCCTCCACCCATTAATATAAATCCCTTGCATTCCGGTATTTTTGAAAAACTGTACATGATCATACTGAGTGCTCCACCATAAAGCACGGACCCTGTCCAGTCAAACTTCTCCCCTTTGGCTTCAGCCCATTCCCCTTTAAGTTTTTTCAGGACGAACCAGATCACAATTATACCCAACGGTACAACTGAAAAAAAGATGCTTCTCCAGCCTAAATGTTCAGTAAGGATACCTCCCGCAAAAGGGCCTAATGTCAGCCCTATATAAACGGCAGCCACGGCAATTCCCATAGCTTTGCCTCTTTCCCTGACAGGAAAAACAGAGGTTATTACCGCCATACCCGCACCAAAGATCATCGCACTGCCAACAGCCTGAATTACCCGAAGTACGATCAACATGATCATCGAACCTGCCAGTCCACAAAAAAAAGAAGCAATAGTGAAAATTATTATCCCCAGTAAAAATATCCTTTTCCTTCCAATAATATCAGCTGCCCTGCCTAAAGGAATTAAAAATACTGCTGCACCAAGAATATACGATGTGGCTACCCAGCTTAACAATATGGCATTAGCATTAAAGTATTCCCCGATCAGTGGAAGAGCTACGTTTATGGATGAACCCATAAAGGGAGTCAGAAAAGATGCAAAGGATGCTACAAGTAGGGCGGCATTTCTTTCTTCACGGCTTGATTCAGTCATATACAAAAATTAACCCCCAAACCTACTACTTTTATAAGTAATTCTCTAGTAAATAATCCAAATAATAATTACTTTAATTTTTGTTTTCTGTCTTATCAAAGGGATTAGCAATCTTTATTATATTTGTTCTTTTTCAATAAAAAAAACAAAGTTCAGTTCCCTGATTATTCCATGGAGAAAAAACGATCAGCCATAATAATCGGTGCCGGTATTGGTGGCATAACCACTGCACTGTGTCTTGCTAAAAACGGCTGGCAGGTAAATGTATATGAGAAAAACAACTTCCCCGGCGGACGGTGCGGGCAAATCATCCGCGATGGACACAGGTTTGATGTCGGCGCAACCATGATCCTTATGCCTGAAATGTACCGTAAGGTGTTTCAATCTATCGGGATAAACATCGATGAACTCCTGGATATTATCCCCCTCAATGAAATTTACACCATCTTCTTTGACAATAATACCAGATTGATTTTCTCTGCTGACAAAGAGATCATGAAACAACAACTGGAAAAATTCGGGAATGGAAGTTATGAAAAATCTCAACGATACGTTGAAACGGGGTATAAAATGTATAAACTTGCTTTTGATAAGCTTCTGGGACGTAACTTTTATTCCCTTTTTGAATTTATTAATCTGAGAAATCTTTTCCTGTTGTTTAAATTAAAAGTATTTACCCGGCATAGCACTTATACGCGAAAATATTTCCGTTCTCCTCACCTTCAGATGGCGTATACATTTCAGAATATTTATGTAGGGCAGAGTCCATATACCGCTCCTGCACTGTTTTCCATGATCCCTGCTGCTGAACTATCCGAAGGCTCTTTCTTTCCCCGGGGAGGGATGTATAAACTTACGGAAAAACTAATATCGGTTGCAAAGGAATATGGGGTAAAATTTTATTATAATAAACCGGTAAAGAAAATCAATGTTTCAGGGGGTAAGGTTCAGAACGTCAGCTTTTTTGATGAGACAGAGGCGACGGCAGATGTAATTGTGGGGAACGCCGATCTCCCATATATTTACAGGGAATTATTACCACGGAGTTGTAAATCGGCCAGACTCGATAAAATGAAATATTCCTGTTCGGCAATGGTTCTTCACTGGGGACTCGATAAGGTGTACCCACAGCTCAGCCACCACAATGTTTTTCTCTCGGATAATTATAAGTCAGGCCTGAAGAAAATATTTAACGAAAAGATAATAAGTGACACACCCAGCTTTTATATCCATGCTCCTGTTCAATCAGATCCCGGAGCTGCGCCCGAAGGTTGTGAATCGTTATCGGTTATCGTTGCAGCAGGTCATCTCGACAAAAAGAAGAAAAGGCAGGATTGGGAAGAGCTTCGGAAAACCGCCCGTAAATATGTTATTCACAGACTCGTCGGACTGGGATTAACTGATATTGAACAACATATAAAATTTGAAATTTTTTATTCTCCTGCCGATTGGGAAAATATTACTAATATTACTAAAGGTTCGGTTTTTGGAAGCCTGTCCCATAGCATCTTTCAGATGGGATATTTCAGACCGCATAACAGGGATAAACGATACCGGAATCTTTATTTTACCGGGGGAAGCACACATCCAGGGAATGGTATTCCAATGGTATTGTTCTCAGCTAAATTAGTATCCGATAGAATAATCACAGAAAATGAAAACAAATAATGCTCTATACATGACTTACCACAAAGATATTTATCTTGACATATTTCATTCCATCGATTTTGAAAAGATCAGGGATCATCCAAACATACTGATCGCTGCAAATTTCTGGGAAGAGGATAGATTTCAGGCAGCCCGCACCTGTTATAAGTTCATGAGGTCACTTGATGACCTGATAGATAATTATAAAGCCGAACATGCAGTTATTTCTGATGTCGAAAAGAAAGTCCTGATCAGAAGTGCAGAAAACTGGATTCAATCAATACGCTTCAATAATAATGGAAACCCCGGCCATCGGGAATTAATGGATGTTATACAAAAATTCAATATACCTGTTTGGCCACTTGAGGAATTTGTAAAATCAATGGTGTATGATATTAACCACACCGGTTTTAAAACAATGCAGTCATTTATCGAATATTCACAGGGGGCATCAGTATCTCCGGCAGCTATTTTCGTACACCTTACCGGATTACAAAAGGAGGGGAATGCATACCGTGCACCGGCCTTTAATGTCAGAGAAATTTCAGCACCCTGCGCTATGTTTAGTTATATTGTTCATATTATCCGGGATTTTGTCAAAGACCAGCTGAATAACCTTAACTATTTCGCTGAAGACATAATGTTAAAAAATAACCTGAATCGGGAAAAAATGGTGAATATGGCAAAAGGCTCTGCTTTAAGTGCCGGGTTCAGGAATATGATGCGGGAATATTATCTGAACGCAGATGAATATCGTATCAAAACAGAAAATGTGCTGAAGGAAATTTCACCTCTGCTAGAACCAAGATACCATCTGAGTCTTGAAATTATTTTTGACCTGTACCTTATGGTTTTTGAGAGAATAGATGTCGAACATGGAAATTTCACTACCCGGGAATTAAATCCCACTCCCTCAGAAACACGCGAAAGAGTAAATAATAAAATACTGAAGTTTGTTCATAACTAAAGTTACCCTGATATTTATGACTTTCAAGAGCAACATATATCATTTCAATGTTTTCAGAAAATTAAGCCATTATAGTTTCTGCATTTTCGATATTCAAGAGTTCCATGCGGAATACCCTCAGTTTAAAACAAAACATGCAGTGGATTTTTACACTCTTTTTGTTGTTAAGAATGCTAAAGGTATTATTGAAGTAAACCGGAGAAAGTTTGAATTAAAACGAAATTCGGTAATTCTTGTTTCTCCTTATGAGGAATATGATGTGACTGAAACATCCATGGTTGGTAAAGTAGTCTTTTTCTGCCAGGATTTTTATACAGAAGAATTTAACATTACCCGCTTGTTAAAAGTATTCG
>CAYVTV010000188.1:0-8395 GCA_964454295.1 uncultured Bacteroidaceae bacterium | reverse complement strand
GCTATCAGAACGCATTAATTAACAATAACATAACTCAATTTTTTTCTGATGAAACCAATTATTAATTCCCGGCGCCGCTTTATCAGCAAACTGATACTGGCCTCGGCTGCAGCATCAATGAGCTTTAATAGTTCAGCATCTTACGGTGATAAAAGGAATAAAAAGTCAAAAGGTAAAGTTCCGGAAGCACTTAAACCTGCTTTCCTTACTAATAAAAAGATTATTGTCACCTGGGGAGGGTGGGAAGGCCATGAGCCTGAAGCCTGCATAAACAGGTTTGTTCCGTGGATGAGAGAGCACGGAGCGGAAGTATTTGTGTTTAATAGCCTGGATGTTTATGCAGAAAAGGATATGATGTCGGGTGCCGATATGATACTTCAGTGTTATACACAGGCAACCATTACCAGGGAGCAGGAAGCCGGTCTGCTTAATACGATAAAAAACGGGGCGGGACTGGCCGGATGGCATGGCGGATTGTGTGATTCCTTCCGGAACAATGTCAATTACCAGTTTGCAACGGGAGGCCAGTGGGTGGCTCATCCGGGTAATATTATTCCTTACCGTGTTAATATCTTTGATGAAATTGATCCGGTAACCAGGGGTTTAAATGATTTTGATATGGTAAGCGAGCAGTATTTTATGCATGTGGATCCCAATGTTAAAGTGCTGGCAACAACTACATTCACTGGTGAGCATGCTTCATGGATTGAAGGTAGTGTGATGCCGGTGGTATGGAAAAAAATGTTCGGGAAGGGTAGGGTATTCTATAGTTCCCTTGGTCATGTAGAAAAGGATTTCGATGTGCCGGAAGTAACTGAGATCATGAAACGGGGAATATTGTGGGCTGTTCAGAGTAAATCCGGTAAACATGAAAATTGGCTTAATCCGGTTTATAACAAACTTAGGATTACAGATTAAAGACCGGAACTTAAATACATTAATAATTAAAGATTTATGATTTGTATTATTTTTCCCTTTGTGCACCTTTGTGTTTACCTTTGTGTCCTTTGTGGTAAAAAAATTTGCAACCACAAAGCACACAAAGGATTTCACAAAGGAACACAAAGGGGAGAAATCTACATTTATGATACTTGATTAAAGGATTATATATGACATCAGAAACAGGATTTTCAATGAGGAATATTGAAAAGGCTTCTGCCGATATTCCGGAGATTGGGATTGGGATGCTTGGATACGCATTCATGGGGAAGGCACATAGTAATGCATACAAAAAGATACCCTATATGATTTATCCTCCTCCTGCTTTTCCCAAATTAATAGCTATATGCGGGAGAAATATCAGCGTTCTTGAGGAGGCAGCAAAAAGATACGGGTATAAAAAATATTATACAGACTGGAAGGATATGGTTAATGATAAAGAGATAGGGATCATCAATAACGGTGGTCCAAACAGTCTGCATGCAGAACCCTGTATGAAAGCTGCAGAAAACGGGAAACATGTTATATGTGAAAAACCCCTGGGACGTAATACGGAAGAGTCTTTAAAGATGTATGAATTTGTTAAGAAAACAGGGGTAAAGCATATGACAGCCTTTAATTACCGTTTTGTGCCTGCCGTTGTTCAGATGAAAAAATTGCTCGACAGCGGGGCTTTGGGCAGGATATACCATTTCCGGGCAGTTTATTTACAGGAATGGGGCCACCCCATGTATTATACCCCTCATCAGTGGAGAATGAATAAGGCTGAATCAGGAAGCGGGGCTATTGGGGATATAGGTGCACATATTATTGACCTTGCTCACTTCCTTATCGGGGGAATAAAATCTATTGATGCACTGGTAAGGACATTTATCGATGAACGTGCCGGCCAGGACAATAAAATGCATACCGTGGATATTGATGATGCTTTTGTTGCAACAGCTGAATTTGTTAACGGGGCTATCGGAACGTTTGAAGCAACAAGGCTGGCAGCGGGAAGGAAAAATCTTAACCGTATTGAAATTAACGGAGAAAACGGCAGTATTGAATTCAATCTTGAGAGATTAAATGAGTTGAACGTATACTGGGTAAATGAGGAACCTGCTGAGACAAGGGGATTTCATAATGTTATGATATCGGAACCTCATCATCCCTGGTGGAGTCACTGGTGGCCACAAGGACATATCATCGGCTGGGAGCATACATTTGTTCATGAGTTTACACATTTCCTTGATTGTGTAGTAAATAATCATGATATAGTACCCTATGGAGCTGATTTTTATGATGGCGTCAGAGCCTCGGTTATCTGCGATGCCATAATGGAATCGTCGGATAAAAGGAGGAGGGTTGATATTGTTTATCCCGGGAGATAGGAGGTAGTTGTCGGTGGACATTAGAAAAAAATATTATCAACCACGAAGGACACCAAGGACAACACAAAGGACACAAAGTGCTGTCAATTAAGAATATATTCTTCGTGTCCTTTGTGCATACTTTGAGTCCTTTGTGGTTAAATACATTTATGAGACAGCCCTTCTACAATAAAAACCCCGTAAAAATTTACGAAATGATATTCCGCCGGACAGGTCTTGCTCCCGGAAATAATCAGCAAGTTGTAAAACCTGGCTCTGCCAGCGTTGGATAGAAAAGATGAATTAAAATGATAACATATTGATAATCAAGGCTAAACCGAACTCTGTTTTATATTAATATTGAACATTACTATTAAAACCATAAAAATCCAGGATATGAAAAGAAGAAAATTCATCCTCAATAACAGCCTGGCTGCCGGGGCAGTGGTATTGAACCCTGCAGGTATGGTTAGTTCAGACGGGTTGTTACCTGGGAAAAAATTTATTTCACAACGACCTGCTCCTGGTGACAGAACTTTTATCAGTGTGGAAGTTGAGAATACTATTAAGGAAATCAAATCAAAAATTGCAGATAAGGAACTAGTCTGGATGTTTGAAAATTGTTTCCCCAACACACTGGATACCACTGTGGATTATGAGATAATTGACGGGAAGCCAGATACCTTTATCATTACCGGTGATATTGATGCAATGTGGCTGAGGGATTCAACAGCGCAGGTCTGGCCTTATATGCCGCTCATCAGTAAAGAAGAGAAATTGAGGAATTTAGTCCTCGGACTGGTGAACCGGCAGGTAAAGTGTGTGCTGGCAGATCCTTATGCAAATGCTTTTTACAAAGATCTGACTAAAGAATCTCTGTGGAAAAGCGATATCCCGGAACCGGCTCCCGGAATACATGAAAGAAAATGGGAAATAGATTCACTATGTTATGTTGTGAGACTTTCTCATGAGTATTATAAGATAACAGGTGATCAATCGGTCTTTGATAAAGAGTGGGACAGGGCTATGAGGCTGATTGTAAAAACTTTTAAAACGGAACAACGGAAAGACGGTTATTCACCATACTATTTTATCAGGACTACTTCCGTAATGATTGATGCGCCGCCCTTTGAGGGTACGGGCAGGCCGATTAAGCCCACTGGCATGATATGTTCTATGTTTCGCCCATCAGATGATGCGACGCTTTTTCCGTTCCTCATCCCTTCCAATATTTTTGCTGTACTTTCCCTGCACCAGCTTTCGGAGATATACAGCAATGTTTTAAAAGATGAAATGTTTGCTAAGGAATGTGATGATCTGGCGGAAGAGGCGGACACGGCCATAAAGGAATACGGTATATCTGATCACCTGGATTTTGGTAAGATATATGCCTATGAGGTGGATGGATTTGGTAATAAAGTCTTTAAGGATGATGCTAATGTTCCGTCACTGATGTCATTGGCATACCTGGGTGCTCATAGTCCGGATGATCCATTATATCAAAGAACCCGAAAATTTTTGTTAAGCGATTCAAATCCATATTTTCTGAAAGGGCTTGCCGCTGAAGGTCAGGCCAGTCCGCATACCGGAAAGGAAAAAATCTGGCCAATGGGTATAATCCTTCGTGCAATGACAAGCGTGGATGAAAAGGAGATAATATATTGTTTAAAGATGCTTAAAAGCACACATGCCGGTACCGGCTTTATGCATGAGGCCTTTCATAAAGACAGTCCCGATGATTTTAACCGGGCATGGTTTGCATGGGCGAATACTTTGTTTGGGGAGTTGATAATGAAGATTTATAATGAACGTCCAAATATTTTATCCGGGAAGATTTAAAATTTACAAAATGTATCTTAAATTTAAATAAATGAGTCTTTAATCAATAGTTCGTTAAATTAAAATAAAACGCGAAGGCGCAAAGACGCAATATATTATATATCAATAATATAGGTAATTTATACCCGAATTGTTAAAATATTCATTATCAACGCAATATGAAAGTTTGACGAACTATTGTTTAGTCAATTGTTCGTTTAATTAAATAAAAGGCAAGGGTGCAAAGTATTGATTGTCAATAGAAAGCACAATATCTGAATGAATTAATAAAAAATCACATTATGAGCATGTTATGACAATATAACGAGATATTATTTAGAGTAGGACCCCTATTAAATATTGTTTAATAATGAAAATCATAAATATTAGTGCAGTGATAGTTACTTTATTACTGTCTTGTAATTATTCATATTGCCAATATATACCTGTTGAACAGCAGGTAATTTTTCAATCCAGAATAGATAACCCTGTAAAAGTTGAGGTATTGAACCAGGATGGTAAGTATCACTTTTATGCAACGAACAGGTCATATTTCCCTTACTCTGTAAATATTCATTTTGAAGAATTAAAAAACCTTACTCCTGAATTTTTTAACAGAGATTTTAAAGTTCTTCCGGGAAGAATAAGGCTATTTTCACTATCTGTCAAAGAGAAAGATGCAGGGCATTCATACAGGTACAATTTTACGTATAGAATTGGAGTTCAAGGTAAAAAGGTTAATATCTCTTATCCTTACCTGTTACCGGTTGGAGTTGGAAGAACCTTTGATTTAGTTCATTATCCGGACAAGGAAAATACCTATTTCAGGGATTTTTTCGGGTTAAATCAGGGTGACACTATTTTTGCCATGCGAAGAGGATATATTGCTGCTGTTCCATCTATGTATCATGATACTGACAGGATTTCCAACAACAGATCACTTGAAATAATACACAAGGATGAAACAATAATGATATACGAGAATATTGATCAGGAACAAGTTCTGGTTAAACCAGGAATTACAGTTAATCCCGGAGAACCAATTGGAATAATTAACGAGAAATTAATACTTAAAGTTGATCTTTATGTCATTGAGAAAGACTGGAATCTGAGAAGGTTGAATATTAATTACTGTATAAATGAAAACCGGACAGAACCATTTTCGCATTATTTGAAGGAAGTTATGGCAGTGTATCCTGAGGAAGTTGTTACAAAGGAAATGACAAAGGGAGAAATAAGAAGATTAGGAAAACAATAAAGATAATATTGACTAAATAATGATCAACTGAGTAAATTCATTTTTTTGCATAGGGCTAAGAGTCAGATATCTAAATACATAACCATTATGAAAGCATCATCCCATCTCTTCACACTGATAATTCTGGCATCAATGATGTTATGTCAGGGGAACAATATATACTGCCAGAACACAGGGAGTGTTCAACTTCCTGTTTACCCGAAATACAGCGAAGTTATTACCCGGTTCCTCTCAGAATATTCCATTTCTGAAATTGCATATCCGGACAAATTTTCCCTGGCTAAGAAACCCGGTGGCTGGTATGCAATGATTACAGATATGACCAGTGAGACAGTTGTTACCGATCAGATTTTCTGGGACAGGAAAGAAGGAGAGTATAAAAAAACAGACTTTCCTTTTGTGTCTGAACTTCTCTTTGAGGAAAACAATGAGGAGATCACAAATGACTGGGCAAGTAATTATTTTACAGATATTTTGCCTTATTGGGGGTATGTTGGTTGGGATAAGGACATCATTGATGAGCATGGGAACAGACCCAACCTGTCTGATACTCTGTTGAATGCATTGGCAAGAGCATATTGCAGTTACGCTTCAAACCTTCTGAACAATAATACGGGATTTTCTTCTAAAGAAGTGCGGTTTAATCTTCCTGAAGGACAGAATGCACTTACGAGTGAACAAATTGCCAGATACAGGGAATTTGAACATAAAGGGATAGATAGTTATTATAAGCTCTGGCAGATGAATCCGGCTTTTGAGACTTTTGTGGCAGATGCTTATAATCTTTATTCAAATGAAATAATGAATTCATTCCTTACTGTGTTATATCATCAAAACTATGATGAAGCCAGGAAAGAATTAAGGAAGGGGTTATATGACAGTTTTATTAAAGATATGGCGAAAAGGATTCTTGATTCCTGTGAACCGGATGCTATATTGTTCGTGAATGGGGATATTGATACGTATTCGCTCCTGTATCTGCAGGAATCGGAAAATTTCAGAAAAGATGTAACTGTCATTAACATCAATATGTTAAACAATAATCGGTATTTGTCATATTTCCTGGGAGACATACATGGGAGACAGACTTTAAAATTCAGTTTTCCTGCAGACCTATACAGGGATAAGACAACACAATTCTTTTATATTCTTGAGAACAGGGATTACATAACTGCTGATGAAATGATAGATTTCGTTGCATCCCGGGATCCGGGAGGTAAATTATCATGGGACGGTCAGCTATATGATTATATACCTGCCAGAAATATTATTATAAAAGTGGATACAGGCAATCTTCCTGAAAGGTTTTCATCCTCCAATAATGAATTACTTCCGTTGGAGTCGCAGATAATTATTGAGCTTCAGGGGAGTTATGTGTTGCCGGATCATTTCTTTATCATAGACCTGTTAAGCAGTAATCAATTCAGCAGACCGGTTTGTTTTGCAATAACTGTAGATCAAAGAAATTTTTTAGGATTGCAGGATTATTTCCGGTGCGATGGAATGGTTTACACGGTAACTCCGTTTAGAAAAGTATTTACAGACGATGACAGCAGTATAGGATACATTGATTCTGATTCTCAGTTTAAGAAACTTATAGATAACGTACCTTCACCATTAACAGGCGCTTCACAGAAATATTTTCCGGTTCATAAGATGTTAACCTATACATGCAGAAATGTTTACAATAATCTGGCAAGGCAACTGACAGATGAAGGGAAAACGGATAGGGCTCTTATTGTACTTGATTATTGTGCTTCCGCATTCTCTTCGGATAAGGTCGAACATAATTATTTTTCAATTGGCTTGATGGAATCCTATTACAGACTGGATCATGCCCATGAGGCTAACAGTATAGCTGAGGAGTTGCTTCAGAGTACCCTCAGGGATCTGGAACAAATGCAGCAAAGTGAAAATATGCAGGAGTATGAGAGAATGTTAAGAATAGAAACACTGAGGAGATTGGAGGAATGTACGGGACAGTATGTTGTGGATTCGGACCTGCACCGGAAGATTTCAGATGCATATAATTCAGTTAACATTAAATTTCTGCCATAAAATTCTTTACCTGATACTTCATGCGTACAAATCTTAATTATCTTATTGAAATTCAAAAAGTTATATTTCTTAATGGTCTGATGGGCATGGAACCCCCATGTTTGTTCATGCCCTTTTGTGAACGATAGTTCATGGGGGTTTCATCCGTACACAATTTATTTCAGTGGTCGGATAGCTTGTCCCGCCTATGCGGGAGAACCTTCATCATTTTATTGCCTTCGGTGAGCTCGTAAACCCGGTTCATGCGGGTTACTCACTTTATTCGTGAGATCGCTATGCTAAGTTGAGTTTGCCGCAATCATGGAAGTTTCATATCCTTGTTGTCCCGAGTACTCGGGATGGGGGTTTCATAATAAAAAATGAGCCTGTCTCAGATTAACAAGCTCTTTCTTTATCATGTGACCCCGGCGGGACTCGAACCCACAACCCTCAGAACCGGAATCTGATATTCTATCCATTGAACTACGGGGCCGGATTTTTCAGCAGCAAAATTATTAAATATTGGGAGGACTGCAAATTTATTTTAAGGGATCACGATATCAAGGGATCACGATATCAAGGGATCACGATATCAAGGGATCACGCTATCACGGGATCACGCTATCACGTGAACACGTCCCCTTCGTCCCCTTCGTCCCCAATAACTAAATAACCTGATAACTCTTTCTCCGTACCGACATATTCCTGGATTTTTCTCCTACATAAAAGAGTTATAACGCCTGAAATTTTATATTTTTGCGCTTTATTTACAATAAGAGCGATCCCTCGATCCCGTGATCCCGTGATAGCGTGATCCCTTATTCCAGTGATCCCTCTAAAATTTCACAGATGGAATACAACTTTGGCGATATCGAAAAAAAATGGCAGGAATACTGGAGAGTTAACAACACTTACAAGGTTGAGGTTGATACTTCAAAACCAAAATATTATGTGCTCGACATGTTCCCTTACCCCTCAGGTGCAGGACTGC
>CAYVTV010000187.1:0-8400 GCA_964454295.1 uncultured Bacteroidaceae bacterium | reverse complement strand
ACAAAGTACACAAAGCTTACATGCCAGATATACAATACTTTGCGTCCTTAGTGTCATCCTTTGTGTCCTTCGTGGTTAAACATTCTTTGACTTATGAGACAGCCCCTACAGCAAAACCCCCTGGAATATTTTTTGCAACTGTTAACGCTGTCAGGCCGCGCTTGCTGAAGCTACTCCACCACCACCCTCTTATCCTTCGGATACCTCACCGAATAGGTCAGCACCATATTTTTTGATTTCCCCGGTTCCAGCTCGATCATCCAGCTTACAAAGCCTTTATCCTTATCGAGGTTACCGCCCGACAGTTCCTGTATCTCAACCACAATATCCTTATTTTGGGATACGGGTACCTGATCGGTAATTTCGATGAGGATATTTTCTTTTTTATTATTTCTGACGGAGATTTCCCATGAGCGGGTCTCGACCTTATTGCTACCGATAAAACGCTGGCTGGTGAAGTCCTTCCGTTTTTCCCTTTTTACTATTACGCCCATATCACGACCGAGTGAAACATCCAGGGTATCAGATACAAACCGTGTATTTAAAAATGATTTTCCCACGAAAGTATTTTCGAAATACAGGTTGGCTTCGCCTTCCAGCAGGTCGTACTGTTCCCAGTCTCTCACCCTTGCTATGAGGAAAGCATCGGTATCGAGCCGCGGTACCGACTTATACCGGAAGTCGGCCGGAAGGGAAAGGGTAAGCATATCGATGGAAGTGGATTTCGATTCGGAGGGGATGGTATAGGGAATTTCGATATTGAATTCCACGCTGGTGCTCTTATAACTAACTCCAACATCCACCGGTATAGTTGCCATGCGGGGAGCCGCAGCCACCTCGGCATCTTCGGCAACAGCCATTTCCATTTTTTTAATTCCATATGCAGAGCTGCGTACCATATCATCATAAACCTGTTCAAAATCGATAAAATAGGGATAAGGAACAGGAACATTACCTGATTTATCGGGTGAGGCGTTGGAGAATGTAAGCATTACATTTTTCCATTCCACCCCTGTAGTCTGGTACACATTGGCTTTATAAACCAGGCTCACGGGATCGTTGATATTATCGACCCTTATATCGTAGGAAGGTGACCATCCTGCATTTCCCACCAGGTATGAAATTCTGAATTTCCCATTTACCTGTGTTTTTGAAGATACCGTAATAAAAATTTCACTTTTGGGAGTTTCCCGGCGGTTCTGGTATATGCCGAGCTGTTGTTTCAACCTGACAAGTTCTTTCTCATTGTCTTTTATTATTCTGGTTTTTTCGAGCATCAGACTTTTAACCTGCTCCATATTACGGGAATATATATCAAAAAGCAGGCGGAAGTTCTCGGGAGTGAGCGATTGATCCCTTCCCCCGATATTCTTATTGGTAATGAGAAAGGACTCTTTTTCTTTAAGAATCTCGAGTGTATTCTTTTCAGTCTCGTTTTTCTTTTCCAGGTCTTCGATCTTACTTATCAGTTCCTTAACTTCCGGAGTTTCTTCCAGGGGCTGAAGGAAATCCTTACGATGGTTCACAGAAAGAACGGTGAAAGCGCCGTCTCCCCTGACCTGGATGCTGGCTTCGTCAATATAGGGGGAAATACCGGTTAATCTCAGGACGGTTTTACCGGCGGGAAGAAGTGTTTCTGCCTGCCTGGTAACCTGTGCTCCCTGGAGAAATACGGTTACATTGGTAATCTTTGAGGATATATCCTTTTCGGTTTCAACAGCAAAAACATTTGCCTGAAAGACGATAAAGGCAGCACAAAACAGAATGTTGAATTTCATAACCATTTAAATTTAATTTTGAAAATCAGGAATCAATAAAGGTACAGAATAATCCGGGAAGGTTCAATCACAAGGAAATAAAAATTTTTATAAAAAATATTCCATCATAAAATTCAGCTTCTTATTCAAACACCTTAAAACCGACAGCTGCAAGATATCCGGCTAATGTGCTTAATCCCACGACTTTAGACCCCCCGATGTGAACTGCCTCAGGGATCATGGTCTGGGCAATCATAGTCAGCATAGCTCCTGCAGCCAGTCCTTCCACTCCGATAGCTATATAGTGTGGGATAACAGCTCCGTAATAATATCCGAAAGCAGCTCCTACGGCAGTCATAAGCATAAGTGACAACCACAGGGAAAGGACCTTCCACTTTCCCCAACCCATTTTTTTCATTCCGATACTGGAGGAAAAAGCCTCAGGAAAGTTTGAAAGAAATAAACCTGCAATTAAAGTATAAGGCACCACATCACTGAATGAAACATCTGAGTGAGATAATTTAAGAGTTAAGATGGTAAGGAACCCTGCTCCGATAACAAAACTTTCGGGTATCCCGTCCAGAAATATCCCAAGCCAGATAGAAAGGGGAGCAGAAGAGTGCTGCATTGCCGCTTCTTTCACTTCATCTTCTGTTGGAACATGTCTGGTGTGATGGAGATTTGCAATAGCTTCATCGCTCCACGTTTCAGCTTCTTCCAGTTCTTCCTCCTTAGATTCCCTGTCTTTTATGTCAGCCAGCAATTCTTTAAGAGCATATTTCCGCAAGGCTTTTTCAATATCAGGGCATTGTTCTTTAATTTTAACAAAATCTGCCCCTGACAGCACAAATGTTTTCACCGGCTCAATTGCCCTGGCTGTGGCAAGATTTGGCTCATTATAAAGTAATGAAACTTCGCCGGTCATATCATTTTCTTTCAAAATTTTAATTGATCCATTTTCAAATTGAAGCTCAATCTTCCCCTTTTCAATTATATACAAGCTGTCACTTATCTCGCCCCGGCGAAATAAAATATCACCACTTTTAAAAGTACTGTGGCGGATATGTTTGATAAGATTCTGAATATGTTCGGCAGGGATATAACGGAAAATCCTCATATTCCCCATCTTTTTTAAAATTCTGGAATACCGTAATTTATTATTATGATTAATTTGAGTTATGACAGTAGACATTTTACGCAGGTAGCCTCCTGATGAATTTAATAACTCATTTAAAATAACAAAGAAAACTCCCCCTGTAACACACCCTCCTAATAAGTATGCAAAGGGTTGCCATCCATGATCAACATAGTCGCCCGGAACCTGCCCTACAAATTCCATTACAGTGGGAGCAATCAGTTCAACACTGAGTGCTGCAAGCAAAGCTCCGGCTCCAAATGCAGTAAGTGAGGCAGTAATGGCAGGTTTTGGTTCCCAGATTACACCAAGTAAAGAGCCAAGAGGTAATGATATGGCGCTTATACCCCCCAGAATAAAAGCCCATAAAGCATATTCTCCCGAATTATTAATGATGTTGTAACCCTCTGATGCAAGAGCATATAAACCGGGTATAAATAGTAGTAATGAAAAAATGAGTAGAATTTTTTTGTTTATCACTCGGAAAAATTAATTATGTTATTACTAATCAATGTGATCGAATGAATTAAATGTACAAAATTTGTATAAGTAAAACTGAGAAGGAAAAGGAAAGTTATTAATAACTTATTCTTTTGATTATCAGATATTACCAGCGATATTAACTATTTATCCGAGGCAAACGAAAGCTCATTTAAATAACTTATCGCAGGTTCCATAGTTACCTGATAATACCGCCAGCAATAAATCAACCGTAATATGCAAAAGAATCACGCGTAACTATTATTTGCTTTATCATGAAAAAATTTTAAATTTGCGGGTCTGTAAACGGGGATATAGCTCAGTTGGCTAGAGCGTTTGACTGGCAGTCAAGAGGTCAGGGGTTCGATTCCCCTTATCTCCACGGACAATTAACAATACCTGCTGTAAATGAAGATATTACGGCAGGTATTTTTGTTTTACATACTGTATTAATGGTTCGTTAAGTTAAAAAAAACGCAAAGGCAATATAAATTATCAGTAACTCAAGGTGTGCAAGATTTTTTTGACTGGTATTGAATAATCACTTATTTTTATTTCAGATTACTTAAACTAATCATTTCAATTAGTCTTTAAAGTGAGGCATTAACTAAGTATTATATAACTGGTCGGCAGCGATGGCAGGTTCTTTAAGCAGTATCGCTAATCCCAGCGGAGTTCAAGGCGCATGCCCCACAGGTTGGCATTTACCTAGCGATCCTGAGTGGATGGAACTAACAACCTGTTTAGGTGGCGAGCCCTTAGCCGGTGGCAAGTTGAAAGAAACCGGCACAGCTCATTGGGATAGCCCTAACACTGGAGCAACTAACGAAAGCGGTTTTACAGCCCTTCCGGGTGGCTACCGCCACTATATTAATCAGATATTCGACAAAGTGGGCTACGGTGGTTACTGGTGGAGTGCTACCGAGAATGATCCCCCTCTCGAAGCATGGAACCGGGTCATGCTTCACAATGAAAATTACGTTGCCACCGATTACAAAGCCAGGGGTTATGGATTTTCAGTCCGTTGTGTGAAGGATAATTAATTTTCTCTCATGAAACCCCCATCCCGATACTCGGGACAACAAGGACATGAAAAAAACATGGGGGTTCTCCCGCTTAGGCGGGACAGGCTATCAGAACGCATTAATTAACAATAACATAACTCAATTTTTTTCTGATGAAACTGATTACACAAACAATTTTAATCCTTTTATCACTAAATGTTATTAGCTCATGTAATTCTAATAATAGCAATACAAATATGATAGATCGGAAAAAACTTGTTGAAAGGCATAGAATAATAACTACCTCAACTAATCCGAATAGCCCGGCACAGGTTGGTAATGGAGAGTTTGCGTTTGGTGTGGATATCACCGGGCTGCAAACATTTGTAGAGTTTAATACAATGTCGCACTGGAGCTGGCACAGTCTTCCCTTGCCTGAAGGATTACGAGTTGAGGACTTCAAAGGATTGAAGATGGAAACACACGGGCGAATGGTACAATACGACATATCTAACAGTGAACAACCCGAATTATCTTCATGGTTGGCTGAAAATCCACATCGATTTAATTTGGGACGTATTGGGTTCTGTTTAAAGAAGTCTGATGGAAAAACAGCTACAGAAAATGATCTGAAAAATTCACAACAGGAGATTGATATGTGGACTGGAATAATAACAAGTTATTTTGAATTGGAAGGCAAGCCCGTAACCGTAAAAACAGCATGCCATCCAAACGATGACGCAATTGGCGTTTCAGTAAAATCGGATTTAATAAAAAGTGGGCAAATCAGGATAATTCTTTACTTTCCGTATCCTAATACAAATGGAGGAGAAGATTACAATAAACGCGATGCACATTCATCTGCAATTGTGCGAAAAAATAATAAATCGGCCGCAATTGCCCGGAAACTTGACGATATCAATTATTTTATTCATCTCAACTGGACTTCTCCTGCACAATTATTATCAGGTGATACCATTACATCGCAACACCGATTCTATCTGAATCCTGTAAAAGCAGAAAGCATTGAGTTTACCTGTTCGTTCTCTCTGGAAAAAAGAAATAAACCATTATGTACATCAAATCAGGTTTTTAGAGAGAGCAGTAAATCATGGGGCGAATTCTGGGAATCAGGAGCAGCTATGGATTTATCGCAAAGCAAAGATGAACGATGGAAAGAACTCGAACGCAGAATTGTACTTTCTCAATATTTAATGAAAGTGAATGAGGCCGGCTCTTATCCTCCACAAGAATCCGGATTGGTAAATAATGGATGGTTTGGTCGTTTTCATTTCGAAATGATCTGGTGGCACGGTGTACATTATGCACTTTGGAACAGATGGCCTTTGTTCGAAAAGAGTTTGCATGTGTATAACGACTTTTTACCAACTTCAAAAGAACGTGCAAAAAAACAAGGATATGCCGGTGCACGCTGGCCCAAGTGTACTGCCAATTTTGACCGCGATTGGCCGCATCCCATCCATGCTTTGCTGATCTGGCAACAACCACATCCTATATATTTTGCCGAGTTGGATTATCGTTTGCATCCAACAAGAGAAACACTCGACAAATGGAGTAACATTGTTTTTGAAACCGCTGATTTTATGGCCGATTATGCGTATTTCGAAAAAGCGAACAATCGTTACATCCTGGGGCCTCCAGTGTACATCGTTTCAGAAAACACAAAACCTGAAACCACTTTTAATCCAACTTTTGAACTTGGCTATTGGCGCTTTGGTTTAAGAACAGCCCAGGTTTGGAGAGAACGGATGGGATTAAAAGAAGATTCAAAATGGGACGATGTGCTGAAAAAACTATCACCACTACCACAACAGGAAGGTGTGTACGTAACGCATGAGAATATCGAAAACATGTGGACAAAATTTAATTTTGAACATCCAGGCCTCATTGGAACATACGGAATGTTGCCCGGAGATGGAGTTGACACTGTTTGTTTCAAAAAAACACTTGATAAAATTGTGGCAACGTGGAATTTTAACCGAACCTGGGGGTGGGACTTTCCTATGCTCGCCATGGCGGCCGCAAGAACAGGTAATCCGGAACTTGCCATTGAAATGTTGCTACATCCTTACAAAAACTTTCAATTTGATGAACATGGGTTAGCCACGGGTGGCCCCTTTCCTTATTTTCCCTCAAACGGAGGATTGCTGACTGCAGTAGCCATGATGGCGGCTGGCTGGGATGGTGCATTGGGAAATGCTCCAGGTTTTCCAAAAAACGGCAATTGGACGGTAATATATGAGAATTTTAATAGAATGCCATAATTTAATAGTTCGTTAAACTTTTAGGCGGCCAAAGTGCCGTACATATAAGTTCTTTGAAATTATTTTTTCATGTTAACCTGATTTTTAAAAGGCTATATCAGAATAATATACAATTTCTTCATATGTTATTGAGGTTGAAAATGGTATATTTATACACAAAAAATGCAGAAATTGATTTTTATTGAGGGATATTTCAGTCACTTGAAGCTGAATATACAGGGGGGGCGGGTCTGCGATTCGGTTTTCGGAAGGCATGCAGGGGGGTAATTTTTATACATAGACTGTCACAGACTCTACACTTATTCTCAAAAGGATTTATTGAGTCTACTCTGAAAAATATTATTAAACAGGGCAAAGAGTCCTTTGGTATCCATTTGAGTCTTTTAGAAGATTCTTTCAAATGAATTAAAAGTATTGGAAATGTACAATAATTCCATATATTTGCAATAATAATGTATTATCAGACATTTTGATGTATAAAAATGAACACAGGTAACATCATAATTACTTTAAGAAAGGACAAAGGCTGGTCTCAGACCGATTTATCCAAACAATGCGGGGTTTCCCGTGAGATGGTTGGTAAGTACGAACGAGGTGAAGCTGTCCCCTCTATCGAGGCAGCAAAAAAAATTGCCGATGCTTTCGGGGTTTCTCTCGATTATTTGGTAGGGGAAGGTATTAACGCTCATTTTGACAAAAAAACACTACAGAGGATTCAGGAACTCGAACTGCTCGAAGAAGATAAAAAGAAAACGCTCTTTGATTTAATGGACACTTATATCCGTGATGCTAAAACAAGGCAGGCATACGCCGCCCAATAGTACTTTATGAAATGAAGTTTACAAATTATTTTCTCCATACACGGCAGCGGCCAGACCGGGGAGGCATTAAAATGGAATGGATTAAACAGGTTTATGAGTTCCCGGAACATGAACAAACGCAGACCGATGGCCGTAAACGGAAATGGGGATATATTAATGAAGTTGATAAATATTTACGAATTGTAGTCCTTGAAGATGGCGAGACTATTCACAATGCTTTTTTTGACAGGGATTTTAAAAAATAACATTATGAAGATAACATATTTTAAAGATACAGATACTTTGCTGGTTAATTTCAACAACAATGAAATTACCGACACCAAAGACCTGAACGAAAACGTGCTGGTTGAAACGGATAAAAACGGCAACGTGGTCAGCATGACTATTGAACATGCACAACAACAGGCCGAAATTGCCAATTTCTCCTTTAACCAGGTAGAAAAGTCAGGTTCTGTTTAACATGAAGAGCCAGGAAATTCCTGAATCTTTGCTTTAATAACTTATTACCCGTGCTTTAAGAACTGAATTATTAGAATTATTGAATTAGGAATACGTTTAAACTGTATAAATATCACTAATAATCCATTAACATAAAAAATCAGTTTAAATCATACAATTCAACAGGTCAATTTACTGAAACTCTCCCCCAAGTGTCCCCTTTGTCCCCTTCGTCCCCTTCGTCCCCTTCTTCTCAAATTTCTCATGCAACCCTACCCCGTAATCCCATTTATAAACGTTTCAACAAACTCCATAATCCTTCTCAGTATCCTTTCCCCTGTTGTTCTACGCTGAAGCAGGGTTGGTTTTTCTCCTGCCAGCAGTTCCAGTATATCATCCCGCATCGGCTCTTGTTCGGAATACAAATAATTTTCAATCAATGTTTGTGTTTTTTCTTTCGATAATTTTTCTTCCTCAACC
>CAYVTV010000186.1:3653-8407 GCA_964454295.1 uncultured Bacteroidaceae bacterium | reverse complement strand
CTGGAATACACCTCATTTAACAAGGTAAAGAGGATCATCCAGGACGCAAAAGAGCTGGATATTTATTACGGGGCGAACAGGCAGCGGATAAAAACAGAATACCAGGATACCATGCGTCAGCTTACTAAGTATTTTGCCCATGGTAATTACGAGAGGGATATGGGGGATAATAATCGCGAATTGCATTACATCTACGCTGCCACAGGAATAGCTGCCATCATGCAGAGAGGCAGCAGTGTTGACTCGATGTTTTACGTTCACCCGGATCACCTGGGCTTAAATTTTTGATGACCACGCAAGGCAAAGATAACAAAAATTTTCTTAAGTTCCCGGGCTTCTTTTTTCAGGCCTTAAACGGGTTCATAATTTTTAATCCCTTTATATTTTTTAGATAATCTAACCTTGGATGTTTTCACATTTTTTTTCAGCACTTTTATTAGTTTCAATTCTTACAGTTCATGAATTATTCCAGCAGCTTTTTGATTTGTTAACTTTATAAGCATTGTATTGTCCATTTTCTTCTTTTTTATGTTATATAGCTTTCTTTCAATGTTATTGCAAATATACGGAAATATTGAATGTGGAAAGTTAATGGAAACTGATAATTATCTCCCCGGCAACCTCTTCTCCCCCAAACACTCCCTGTATTTCTCATAATATCTTCCGTAAACCTCCTTTCTTACCTCCTGTGCTTTGGCGTTTCTGGCCTCAAAGTCCTGTTTCGCCTCGCCCTTCTGCCGCGGCTGAAATAAATCCGCGTAATTGTTGAGTTCGCCCGCTATTTCATCGTGGAAATAGAAGCCGGCAAAGATATCCGGCGACAAATCCCATATCTTGATGGTCTTATCCATGGAAGTCGTGGCAAACCTCCTCCCGTCAGGGTGAAAAGCTATGCCTGTTACCTGGAGCGAATGATCAATAAATGTGTAAAGGGTCTTTCCCGTGGGAACCTCCCATAACCGCACCGTCTGATCAAAGGAACAGCTTAACAGGTAAGTGCCGTCGGGTGAAAATGCCATGTCCATGATCAGGTCTTTATGTCCTTTATATTCCGCTACCTGTTTTTTAAGTTCAGTATCATATAATCTTATGGTTTTATCCTTCGACCCGGTAGCCAGGAGTTTTCCGTCGGGACTGAAGGTTATGACATAAATATCTTCAGAATGAGATGGGAAGGTCATGATGATCTCTTGTGTTGCAAGTTCACGGATCTTAACGGTACCGGGTGAAGCGCTTGCAATGAGTTTTCCGTCAGGACTGAAGCACGCAGCCATTACTACATCCGTGTGGTCGCTGAAATCGGCGATCTTTTTCCCTTCGATAACATCGAAAAGCTTGAATATCCTGCTAATTGCCCCTGTAATAAGATACTGCCCCGTATTATCGGTATCGACCGACCATATAGTGGATGTCTGGTCTTTCAGGTTATGCACAAGCACTCCTTCCATCGTGTACACCTTAATGGTATTATCTCCTGCAGTGATGAAATATCTCGACAGGGGATCCATAACAACCTCCACCACACCTTTCCAGTGGTCTTTGAGGGTAAGAAGAACAGCTTCCGTCTCCACATCAATAAGCATGGCCGAACCGTCGTTAAATCCGGCAAGTAATTGTTTTCCATCCGGACTGTAGGTTACGGAGAGGGTTTCGCTTTTGAACTTTTTCAGATCCTTCAGAAGGTAGGGATCTTTTTGAGAATAAAGATTAACGAGAATAATGCAATTCAGAATTATGCAAAAAGTGGGTTTCATATAAATTAATGGTTGAATTCATGATCTTATCTGTGCTCCCAGTTCTTTTTCCAGGGAACGGGCAATCTTATCCATTACTTTGTCAATTTCCGCATCTGTAAGGGTTTTGTTCTCATCCCTCAGGGTGAAGCTTACAGCATAGGATTTCTTCCCCTTTTCTATCCTGTTGCCTTCATAGAAGTCAAAGAGATTGATTTTCCGTAGCAGTTTATCTCCCACTCTCTCCGCGATCTTCTTAATATCTTCATATTTTACTGATCTCTCAAGGATCATGGACAGGTCGCGCCTTACCTCCGGAAACCTGGGCAGGGGTTTAAAACTTGTTTTATTGTTTCCGACAGTTTTGAGTATATTATCCCAGTAGAAACAGGTATAATACACTTCATTGCGGATATCAAACTGCCGGATGAGCCTGGTTTCCACCTTGCCTGTCACGGCCAGTCTTATCCCCCGGAGGGAATAGTCGTATGTCTGGGACAGATATTCTTCATCCGGACAGGTACTGGTGAGGTCATCCGGATCGTATCCCAGTCGTTTCAGTAACAGTTCAGTATATCCTTTTATCTGAAAGAACCCCGACTGTTTCACAGGCACCATCCAGGAGGGCTCGTTGGTTTCCCCTGTGATAAAAAGGGCGAACTGTTCTTCTTCGTGGTATTTATCCAGTGCGGCGGATTTGCCGGCAGTGTCAGTAACTGCATAAATGTTGCCGAATTCAAACAGCTTCAGGTTCTGATTCTGCCGGTTTGTGTTATAGGCAATAGCTTCGAGTCCGCCGAACAACAGTGTTTTTCTCATCGCATTGAGGTCGGTGCTGAGCGGATTGAAAATTTTGACCGTACCGGTGTCTTCATTTTCATCTTCGTAATACGATGCTTTGGTCAGGGAGTTTGACATGATCTCGGTGAATCCGTTTGAGACCAGCAGATTCGCAACCGTGTCCAGTACTTTTTCCTTATCCGGTTTGGCCGACCAGGAGAGGGATGCATTGACCTTTTCGGAGACAGGAATATTATCCATTCCGTAAATTCTGAGAATTTCCTCAATAACGTCGGCAGGCCTGAAAACATCAACCCGGTATGGAGGGATCTTCAGGGAATATCCCTGATCGTTTTCTTTTTCAATTCGAATATCGAGGGAATTCAGGATATTTTTAATTACCGGCCTCTCGATAATATGTCCGGTAAGCCTGTCGGTTTCAGCGAAGGAAAGGAATATCTCCCGGTCTGCAACAGGTTCGGGATAAATGTCCACCACATCGGATGAGATTTTCCCTCCGGCAATATCCCTGATCAGCAATGCAGCCCGTTTGAGGGCATAAACCGTAATATTCGGATCAGACCCTCTTTCAAAATGGAAGGAAGAGTCGGTGTTCAGCATATGTCTTTTGGAAGTTTTCCTTATGTAACCCGGATTGAAGCAGGCGCTTTCCAGGAAGATATCCCTGGTGGTTTCGGTCACTCCCGAGTCTGTTCCCCCGAAAACACCGGCTATGCACATACCTTCCTCTTCATTGCATATCATGAGGTCTTCCGCAGAAAGGAGCCTTTCTTTTTCATCCAGGGTAATAAACATGGTGCCTTCCGGCAGGGTTTTAATGATCACTTTATTCCCCTTTATTTTAGAGGCATCGAAAGCGTGTAAGGGTTGTCCTGTTTCATGAAGCACGAAATTGGTAATGTCCACCACGTTATTGATGGGATTCAACCCGATGGCTTTCAGTCGGTTTTGTAACCATTCGGGTGATTCCTTTACTTCAATTTCCGAGATCGTAATTCCCGAATAGCGGATGCATCCTTCTCTGTCTTTTATATTAACTTCTATTTTCAGGTCATCACAGTCTTTTCGCAGGGATTCAACATCAGGTTTTCTGAGCGTAACCTTTTTATTCTTGTTAAAGTAAGCGGCAAGATCCCGTGCAGCGCCAAAATGGGACGCCCCGTCAATGCGGTTGGGAGTGATGCCTATTTCGAAAACGGTATCGGTATATACCCTGAAATATTCTGAAGCCGGGGTGCCCGGGATGGCATCCGGATCCAGCACCAGGATACCGCTATGGTCTGTACCCAGTCCCAGTTCATCCTCAGCGCAGATCATACCTTCCGATACCTGTCCGCGTATCTTTGTTCTTTCTATTTTAAACGATTCATTACCCTTATAAAGAACTGCACCGGGAACCGCTATGGGGACCTTCTGGCCTTCGGCAACATTCGGGGCACCGCAGACTACCGGCACTATCTCCCCGTTCCCAATATCAACCTGCGTTAAAGTAAGCCTGTCGGCATCCGGGTGTTTCATGCAACTGACCACATGACCCACAACAACCCCTTTCAATCCGCCTTTAATGCCGGAGAATTCTTCATACCCCTCAACTTCAAGCCCCAGGCCGGTAAGTATTTCCGCGGTCTCTTCAGGTGACGGTAAATAGTCAATGTAATCTTTCAGCCAGTTATAGGAGATCTTCATAGTGTGAACTTTTTTTTTATTCTTTTATCTTGTATTTAGTATTCTTTGTGTTCTTTGTGAAATCCTTCGTGTCCATTGTGGTTAACCTCATAAGGTGTTTTACCACGAAGGACACGAAGGGTTTCACGAAGGTACACGAAGGGGCGATTCCACGTAATCACTCAACCACCTTTTTCACGCCAAAAGTAATAAATAAATGTTTAATCCCTGAATACCTTAACAGGTTATTAAATCGTAATATCTTTCGCGTTCTGCCTTAGTTTATTGTTTCTTAATATGATTTGAGTAAATTTGCAGAACAAGTGACGGGTGACGAGTGACAAGTGACGTGTGATATGAGGTGGTGGGGAATTTGTAGCTGAAACATGGTTTGATTCAAGATTCAAGATTCAAAATTGCATTTCACTGTTATTATACCCAAATTGAATCTTGAATCCTGAATCTTGAATCTTGAATCCTGAATCTTGAATCCTGAATCTTGAATCTTGAATCTTGAATCTTGAATCTTGAATCTTGAACCTTGAATCTTGAATC
>CAYVTV010000186.1:0-3553 GCA_964454295.1 uncultured Bacteroidaceae bacterium | reverse complement strand
TGAATCTTGAATCTTGAATCTTGAATCTTGAATCTTGAACCTTGAATCTTGAATCTTGAATCTTGAACCTTGAATCTTGAATCTTGAACCTGAAATACCATTTGTCTATACTAAAGCTATAATATAATTTTCATGATTATCATAATTTAAACCACATTGAACACCAGACCATTAATATTGATCGCCAACGATGATGGAGTTGAAGCCAAAGGCTTAAGGAGTCTCATTGAAGTGGCCCGCAGATTTGGTGATGTTATAGCTGCCGTTCCCTCGGAACCGATGTCGGGAATGTCGCATGCCATTACCATTAAGACTCCTCTGAGAGTTAAGAAAGAACATGAGGAGGCGGGGCTGACCATTTACAGTTGCCAGGGAACACCGGTTGACTGTGTAAAACTCGCTCTAAACAAGCTTACCTCAAAAAAACCTGATCTTTTATTGTCAGGTATTAATCACGGGTCCAATGCCTCTTCCAGCGTTGTCTATTCAGGGACAATGGCTGCAGCCATGGAAGGGTGTATTAACCTGATCCCTTCGGCAGGTTTTTCCCTCCTGGATTTTTCCCCCGGGGCTGACTTTGCCGCATCCGGAAAGGTTGTTGCCAAATTGATCGCAAACATTATTGAATCAGGACTCCCGGAAGGGGTGTGCCTGAATGTGAATATTCCTGCCGTTCCCTTCCGTGAGATAAAGGGCATGAAGATATGCAGGCAGACGAAAGGCTGCTGGAAAGAAGAATTTGTACGAAGGGTTGATCCCTATAACGGCGAATATTTCTGGCTCACAGGCAGCTACCTTAATCTTGAAGAGGATGCAGAGGACACGGATGAGTACGCCTTGCGGAATAATTATGTTGCTATTGTACCGACAAGGGTGGATCTTACATCACAACAAGGGATCAATTTTCTGAAATCGTGGGATTTAAATACAATATGGGAAAAATAAAACCAAACACGCTGGGCTTTGGAACTTTTGCAGGCATACTGGTGCCGGCATTGTTTTTTCTCCTTGTGTACCTGGTTAAGGAGTATCCAATGGCATTGACCGATTTCATAAGGCAGTTTTACTGGTTTAAGGCTCTTCCAAAGCTGGTCAGTTTGTGTCTTCTCCCCAATCTTATTGTTTTCTTTATTTTTATGCGGTTTGATTACCTGAAGGCGGCCAGAGGGGTGATCCTGTCTCTCTTTATCTATGCTGTGCTTATACTTGTATTAAAATTCGGATGATATGAAGTATTATATCATAGCAGGGGAGGCATCCGGAGATCTGCACGGATCGAACCTGATGAAAGGAATTAAACTGGCTGATCAGCAGGCTGAGTTTCGCTTCTTCGGCGGTGACCTGATGGAAAGGGAAGGAGGATATCTGGTTTGTCATTACCGTAAGATGGCATTTATGGGTTTCTTTGATGTTCTGGCCAACATACGTACCATTGCCGGAAATATGACATTGTGTAAGAAGGATATTAAGAGATTTTGTCCTGATGTGTTAATTTTGATAGATTACCCCGGGTTTAATTTAAAGATAGCAGAATACGCACACAAGAACGGAATAAAGGTTTTTTATTATATTGCGCCCAAGGTATGGGCATGGAAAAAATCGAGGGTAAAAAAGCTGAAGTCTTTTGTTGATAAGCTGTTTGTGATCTTTCCCTTTGAAGTGGATTTTTTCAGGGAACATGATCTGCAGGTTGAATATTTCGGGAATCCGCTTAAGGATGCAATTTGGCAGTACAGGGAAAGTGAAGTCTGCAACTCAGAGATCTTTGCCGGTGACAGTGATGAACGGCCTGTGGTTGCCCTGCTTGCCGGAAGCAGAACCTCTGAGATAAAACATTGTCTGCCGGAGATGGTAAAGGCTGCCGCCAGCTTTCCTTCCTGCAGGTTTATTGTGGCAGGAGTACCTTCTGTTGATAGTAAAATATATGAAGAAATACTGGATGGTACCGGAATGATGGTAGTGATGAATCAAACATACAGTCTGCTGGATAATTCAAATGCTGCTATAGTCACATCAGGTACCGCAACACTTGAAACGGCTTTATTTAATGTTCCTCAGACAGTCATATATAAAGTCGGAACCTTAACCTATCATCTGGGCAGATTATTCGTAAAAATAAAATTCTTTTCCCTTGTAAATATTATCGCCGGCAGGGAAATAGTAAAGGAAATACTGCAAAAGGATCTTGCCATGCTAATAAGGGAAGAGTTAAGCATTATACTGAGTGATTCAGGATACAGGGACAGAATGTTGACAGATTACCGGGAAATATCTGAAAAGCTCGGAGAGCATGGGGTTTCTGAACGGATAGCTGTCAGAATGGTTGAACTTCTAAGTGCAGAAAAATGAAGATATTTATTGCATGTATATCATTTTTCCTTATGGTTGCAGATTCTTATGCCCAGCGAAAGATACGTATCGGGTTATTTCAGGATCTTCTGCCGGAATCCTTTGTGGTACACTGTATTTCAGGAGAGTATCTCATATCAGCAGATGAAGATGAAAGAAAAATGAAACAGGGAGATCTGTTTTACATAACTCTTTCTGATGAAGCTATCCTGTTAACAGACGGGGATTTGAATTTTGGAATTTATCAAAAGATATATTTTCAGGATGTGAGTGGGCAGGGAGTTTTCCGGATACGCCCGGTTCACCCGGTGGCGGCGTCGGGGAATTATGAGGGAGAGCTGGAAATCAGCATGAACCACGAAACCCTGAATGCGATAAATATTGTTGATTTTGAAAAATACATTGCAGGAGTGACGGAGACTGAAGGCGGGCCGTCTGCGCCTGATGAATATTATAAGGCACAGGCTGTACTATGCAGAACCTATGCCATAAGAAATTTTAATGCACACCAGGCAGAAGGGTTTAATTTATGTGACCATACACATTGCCAGGCCTATAAAGGCAGATGTGAACAAAATCCCGGAATACTTGAATATGTACTTGCCACACATAATCTTGTCCTCACCGGCAGGTATTTCGTACTGATAAATGCTGTTTATCATTCCAATAGCGGGGGGGAAACACAGCGTGCTTCTGATATCTGGACAAATGATCCTGAGTACCTGCAGGCTATCCTGGATCCATTTTCAAGGGATCAGCCTAATTACAGATGGATAAAAACCATTCCCTTTGATCTGTGGAAAAATTACCTTATCTCAAAGGACTTTGCTGCTGTTCATAAGGCGGATTCATCGGAATTGCTGATCAGGCAACAACACAGGAGAAAATATTTTATCCTGGAAAATGACACAGTAAGGATTGAAAGAGTGCGCTCTGATTTTAACCTCCGGTCGGGTTTGTTTGATATGGAACTGAGATGTGACAGTATTGTTATTGATGGCAGGGGTTATGGACATGGAGTGGGGATGAGTCAGGAAGGAGCTATGGAAATGGCTCGTCAGGGTTTTTCTTTTTCCGATATCCTTCGCTTTTATTTTCACCAGGTGCAAATAAGGGATGTAGTTAATATACCTGATGAACAACTGCCTGTTGAGTTCAGGGAGGTGAGATGACAACATTAGTTTATTGACATGAAAATGAGTGA
>CAYVTV010000185.1:0-8414 GCA_964454295.1 uncultured Bacteroidaceae bacterium | reverse complement strand
AGGCCTGATATAGTTATAGTCATTTACATCCTCTCCGAAAACCTTTCTTAATCCAGTTCAATCCTCCAGGAAAGAATAAATTACCGAACACGATAATCAAATACTTATATTTTTTGAATACCTGAAACAACTTGAAAAAACAAGCAGGAAGAACTTGAGCATAAACAAAGAAGCGTAAATAAACCCGTAAGCTAAGTTTAAGAAATCGTATCGTTGGGAATGGTTTTAGACCTTATGGGCGTTTATAACTTCCAACCCTTCAATTTTGTCAAAATCCTTTGTGTTGCGAGAGATAAGAGTCAACTGGTTTACAATGGCAGTAGCTGCTATTAATGCATCGGGTGTTTTTATTTTCATTTCTTTCCTTATCCCAATGGTTCGTTCAACAATATCATCTGTTAAGCCAATCACAATGGAATCATCCACGAAACCGGAAAGCAATTTGTATGCTTCATGTGTGGTCCTATAGCCTAAAACTTCAATTTTGGTAATAACAGAAATATTAGGAATATTATTTATAACCTGGTTCATAAACGACATACCCTTTTCCGGTATTTTACCGGAAAGATAATCTATAAATGCATTACTGTCGATTAAATATTGTTGTCCCATTCGTGACGACTTTGATCGATATGTTTTTGTAAATCTTCAGCAATATTAACGGGAAGTTTCCCTGCATATTTATCAGACAATTTGGTTTTGGTTGACACGCTTTTTTTCACTACACGCAAAAGTTGAAGTTTTTCGAGTTCCTTCAGGAGTTTCATTGTTTTTGGAGTGGTAAGTTGAATTATTACAGTGTCCATGATAATGGTTTATTAAAATTAAACTGAATAGCGTGTAAAAGTCTCCCTTGCTGCATTAGCCTGTTCGGTAAGGTCGTTTTGCGACCAGAACCTTTCCTTCCTGAGAAGCATTATCCTATTGCCGATATCCCTAAAATACAGGTTTTGTGAACTTTATTGCATTGTTTTTGCAAAAATACGGAAATATTGTTTATTATAAGTAAATATATACTATGATTTTACCGGGAAGGTTAGGGAGTTCAAAGAAACCCAGTGGGTATACGGGGCAGCGAACACTTTATTTACAAGGTATGGCTATGATCACGCAGGCAGGCTACTGGAAACCAGGATGAAACTGAACCAGGGGGATACCATTCTGCTTTCCCAGATGCGGTATAACGAACTGGGAGAGATGGAACAAAAGAACCTTCATTCGGAAGACATGGTGTCTGTGTTACAGTCGGTGGACTATACCTACAATATCCGGGGGTGGTTAACCGGGATCAATGAGCCGGGTAATCTTAACCGTAACAAGGCCCTGTTTGGGATGAAGCTTTCCTACGATGATCCGGATGGAGGTATAGGCGCTGATGCGCAGTATAACGGGAACATATCTGCCCAGGAATGGAAGCATGATGATGAAACCTTCATCAAAGGATACGGATACCGGTATGATAATCTTAACCGGTTGTTATCAGCGGATTACAAAGAGAAGCCTTCCACCACCTGGCAACAGCAATCGCGGTTTGATGTAAGTAAGATATCCTACGACCTGAATGGGAACATTGACACCTTGTATCGGTATGGAGACCAGGGAACATTAATGGACCAGCTTACCTATTTTTATCATAATGCAGGTAACCGGCTGGATTCTGTGGCAGATGCCGCTTCCACGACAGGGTTTTACGACGGGAATACCTCAGGGTCGGATTATTTGTATGACGGGAACGGGAATATGAAAGAGGATAAAAATAAAGATATCACGATCAGCTATAATTATTTAAATCTTCCGGAGGTTATTTCCGGAGAAGAAAATATTTATTATATTTACGATGCGTCCGGGGTAAAATGGGTAAAAGATTATGCTGATCAAACCTATACTGCCTATTACGGGAGTTTTGTATATAAGAGCAGTTCACCCCAGTCAGGATATGCGGTAAGTTATATTTTAAACCCGGAAGGGATGATAAACAAGGATGGTGCGACAATGGAATACCAGTATTTTCTGAAGGATCACCTTGGAAATACGCGTGTGGTCTTTTCCGACAGCAATCATGACGGGTGGATAGACAGGGGTGTGTCATCCACGGAGGTGTTGCAGCGTACGGATTATTACCCGTTTGGTATGTCGTTTGCGGGGATGCAGGGAGGGGAGAACAAGTATTTGTATAATGGGAAGGAGATGCAGGATGAATCTCTGGGCGGCGTGAATCTTGATCTTTACGACTATGGGGCACGCTACTATGACGCTCAAATAGGTAGATTTGCGACTGTGGATCCGATGGCTGAGTATTATTTAAAATGGAGCCCATATTCATTTTGTTATAATAATCCTGTTAGATACATTGACCCTTATGGTTTAGGAATTATAGATTGGATAAAAAGAAAAAGTGATGAAGCAAAGATAAGACGAAATGAAAAAGCAGAAATGAGAGGGTCTATTCCAGAAGTTACAATAGTTGGTAATCATAAAAGTAAAGATGAACAAGGTTCAACTCAACCCAGCGGGTTACATCTAGCTTCAAATAATATTGGATTTGGGCCTGGAATAGCCTCAGAGGATCCTGATGTTCAAACTCTTTACATTGATGATTTATTGACAGCACTGGGTCGGGCACTTGCAGGTCGGTTCTCTAAAAGTTCTCTAGATGCTGCAAAAGGATTAAAGAGGGTGACAGATATTTTCAAGAAAATTTCAGGAAATGAAACTTCTGCAACCTCTGATGAGCATATAATTAAAGAAAATACAGATAATCCTGAAGTATCTGGTCCAGAAAAAAAGACAATTGTAATACTCTTTACAGAATCCCAAATTGAAAATACTCCTCCAGGCTGGATGCAACAAGATTACGAAGGAAAACCCACTTTAAGTAATGAGGATACAGCAGTGTTTGGATATGAATATTATTCCGGTGGTAAATTTGACTCTATTGTTACACAAAAGAGTACAAAAACAACTGTACGTTATGAAAAATAAAGAATACATAATCAGTATATTAATAATCTTTTTATTGTTTAGTTCTTGCTCTGAAATTCAAAAAATGGAATATGATAACCAAGGTAATCTGGTTTCAATTTCTCATTTTAAAAGAAAGAGTTCAAATTATCCATACCTAATAAAAAAGTTTTCAAAAGATGGGAATCTGATATCTCAGCTAAATTATGATAGAAATGGAAAACCTTTTGGAATATGTTATGAAATAAACTATTCTGGAGACAGTATTGTAAAGGATTATTCCAAGTTTACAAATTATATGGAGCAAAGATACTTTCTTTCAAATGGAGAAAAATATATTTCTATGTTTCTGGATTCTTTGGAGCATGGTGTCAGTAGACATTTTGTTGATGATAAATTATTCAGAAGGGCTTTGTTTGATAGAGGAAATTGCATAGCATATGAAACTTATAACTATAACTTGCCGAAATACACAAAATTGAGTACTATTGACAAAACTACTAATACTAAGACAGATTCAGTTATATTTTCTAATGACAGCATTGAATATTCAGTTACTCAATTCAGGATAAATGGAGATCAAACCGGATATCATACTATTGGTAATTATTTTGTAAACTCTTTTAATAAAAGTATCGATAATAGATATAGCACTTATTTTCTCGCAGAAACACTTGATACTATTACCGTAAAAGATAGTGTTATTGTAAGTGTTTATGGTAATCTGGATTTCATAAACGATTTTAGTTACAAATTAATCATAGGAGATGTAGATTCATTTAATGTTTTTGACAATATAACTAATAAAAATATAAACCACTTTGATGTAAATCGTTTTTTACAAATTACTTTGCCTCCACAAAAACCAGGGTACCATTTTATCGTAGGTTCTGTATTTGTTGACGTTAATAATAGACAGCAGCAGTATGTTGTTTATGATGATTTTATTGTTAAATGATAGCTTATATGCATTCTTTGGTATGATTACGGGGCACGATTCTACGATCCTTCTTTAGGGCGATTTCCGAGTCTTGATCCCAAGGCAGATGCATTTCCTCATGTTTCCCCTTACAATTATGCAGAGAATCGCCCCATTGATGGTATTGATTTGTGGGGGCTGCAATGGGCTCCTGCTCCTTATAAGACCAGTAGTGCTATTAATGCAGTTAAGTCAATTAAAGTAAATCCTCAGAGCCAAGCGTTGGGAAGAAGGATGTTTTCTGATGCTGCAATGATTGGAGGCGGAGTGGTTCTTACTGTCGCATCAGCCGGAACTGCTTCTGCTATTTTACCCGCTCTTGGTGGTACTGCTAACTTCACTGGTATTAGTCTAGCTTCAGGAGGTCTTTTAGCTGGTACATATGGTATGGCTGGAGGGACTGCTAAACTCACACTTGATATAGCGGGTAGAGCATCTGATGCTGATAAGGTTTCTAATACAATATCTGGAGGTATTGTAGGTAAAACAATTGACTTTGCAAGGGGTGGAGACGATCAGATAGCAGAAAAAGGTATGGACCTTTTGCAGAATATTTTGACTTTGCCATTTGGAAATGATATCATGTCTTTTTCTTTTGGATCTGAGCAACTAATTGAGTCTGGTGTTGAATTACATAATGAAATTGATAAAAAAACTTCAAGTGATAATTCAGCAGAAGAAAACATTAATCAAACAGAAACAAGCCCTAAGAATTATGAAGTTCCCTTTTATCTAAGAAGAGTTGAAGAGGAATAAAAAAATCGATAATTCATGGAATTTAAAGCTTTAAAGTTAGGATATTTTAAAAGAGGATTGCGAGGGATTTTCATATCATCAGTTGCTCCTGTAATATTGATATTGTATTTTCTAATAGAAGATAATCATTTGAAAGGATTTGAAGTATATATCCCTCTAATCATTTTTATTATCTCCATTATTAGAGTGGCTCATGTGTTTAGATATTACATTCTTCAGATAAATGTGATAGAAAATGAAATACTTGTTAAACTATTGGACAGAAATAAGAAAAAAGAATTTAAATATAAACGGGAAAACCTTAACGTTCTTTTGGATAGAACTTTTTCTTATGATCCAATTTATAAAGTGATTTTCAGATATAATGGTAAAAAGCAGTTTGTTCAGTATCAAATCGGAGATTGGAAAAAAGAGAAATTACTAGAATTATATAATTTTCTCAAGCGGTAGGAATTTAAAAAGCCCGGTTTGATGGGCTTTTTAATTTACTGCACAAATTTTTGTTCCACAGCAATTTCTAAATTGCAAAATACTACTGATGCGTTAAATTTTATTAACTAAATAAATTTCTTTGTTCTTTGACATTTTGTTTGGTTTGAATACAAAATATGATGCGCTTAACCGCCCTGCTATTTCTAAACCAAATCCAGAATTTTCCGTTGCAATATTGCAACAACTCAACCAAAAAACATTAATCTACTGCAAGTTACATTCACTTCCAATTATGCCTGTTTTTCCTTTTAGAAATATCGCCCAATTTACCTAGGAAAAATCTTTCCTGACCGGATACTTATTTACAAATCCGGCATATCTCTTTACTGTTAACCTGCAATCTCTCCCTCCTGGCTTCCTGTATCTGTTCATTCCATTGTTTATGTAAACCTGTCATGCCTGAATATGATTCAAAAGGTGTATATCCCGCGAGGGATATATGAGGCCTGATATAGTTATAGTCATTTACATCCTCTCCGAAAACCTTTCTTAATCCATTGATGTCATTATACTCCTGTCTGAACAGATAACGGTATTTAAAGAGTTTATTCTGTGCTTCTATTACCGAATTCGAATAGGGAATATCCTTAAGGGCAATTAAAGGATTGATTCTGACTTCTTCATTATTCACAAAAGTTTTCATTGCATCGTTATTATTCTCCGGGCCACCGTCAAAGACAAGAACTATAACCCTATGGTCAGAACAATACTTATTGTATGCTTCACGGATGGTTTCCATCCTTACTTTTCCGGAAACATACGGTTCAATCCTCCAGGAAAGGATAAATTTTGAAAAATTATCCATCGGCAAATAGACATAATGCTTTATATTGTCTCATTTTCAAATCCGGTTTCTTATAAATACCGGAATAGGGAAAAGGTAGCCTGTGGAAAAGGACTTTTTTTATAAAAGTGATGATTGATATATACCTGGCAGGTTTTTAGGGGGCCCACCAAAAGATTAAACGAACAAGTTAAAAGGAATGTCAAACGCTTTCCTGAACACGATAATCAAATACTTATAATTTTTGAATACCTGAAACAACATTAATTTTATGTGCATGTAAGGTTCTTTGAATAAGCTGCTTTGGGGAGGGTAGGTACTTGAAAACAAGGTGAAAAATCGCGTAAACTGATTTGATTTTACTTTTAAGCGTATATAATAAATGCTTTTCCTGAAATAATAATTTGTTTATATTTGTTCATAATAAACAGCCATATGGAAGAGAGGGAAACAATACTTCAACTCATTAAAACAACAGTTAATTATTATATTCCTGATGCAGAGATTAGTTTATTCGGGTCAAGGGCAAGAGCTGATGCAGATATAGACAGTGATTATGATATCCTTGTCATTACAAATAAAATGATGAGCCCAAAAGAAAAGCTTCCTTTAAAAACTTCTATCAGGAAGAAATTACTACAATCCGGGATTAGAACAGATATTTTGATCCAGAGCAAAAAGGATATTGCCATAAAAAAGAAACTGCCGGGTCATATAATAAGAAATATTCTTAAAGAAGCTATTATGTTATGACCTCTGATAAATCTGAATATCTGAATATAGGTTCTGTTTCCAGTCCCTTCTTTTTAATTTCTTCTGTCTCTGATAATGAAAGAGGCTTGAATTTCATTCCCAGTTTCAGTCCTGTACTGAAGAGTTCTTCATTACCTGGCGGTATTGCAGATGTTACGGGATGGGAAAGTGTAAAACGTAATCCCATCAATGCTTCCTCAGGGTCGGTAAAGGGTTCATACCAGACTTTTGTTACAGTTCTTTCAACCCCCTTTTCCCACGGGCGTTTAGCCATCGCTTTTAATGCAAGTATTCCCATGCCTTTATCCCTGGCCATTTCCAACACCTGTGGGCCAAAATTACCTGCATACCAGGTGGCATAATTTACAGGAAAAAGAATGGTGTCGAAATTAAACCGTTTCATCAGCTCCATGGCTGCTTCCACCGAATGAGCTGAAAAGCCCAGGTATTTTACTTTCCCTTTTTCCCTGGCTTCCAATAATGCTTTCATTGCCCCGTCCGGGCTGAATATGGTTTCAACATCTTCCATTTTTGTTACGGCGTGCAACTGGTAAAGATCAAAGTGATCTGTATGCATCCTCGCAAGAGATTGTTCAAGTTCTTTTTCAGCCTGCTCCCTGGTTCTTTGTGTTGTCTTACAGGCAAGAAAGACATTTTTCCTGAAAGGTTCCAGGGCAGGTCCAAGCTTGATCTCCGCATCTCCGTAGGTTGGTGCGACATCAAAATAATTCACTCCATATTTTATTGCTTCCCTGACTCGTGCAGAAGCTTCTGTTTCACTTGCATCCTTTACCACTATTCCCCCAAAACCGATAATGGATAGTTTTTCTCCGGTTTTTCCAAGAGTTCTCTTTTCAAGTTTACCTTGCTTTTTCTCCCTGGTCATCATCTCTAATCCGGCCGGGAAAACGGTTAATGTTGATGTGCCAAGGGCTGCTGTTTTTATAAATCTTCTTCTTTCCATATTTAATTCACGTCTTTTAATTAAGATCAAACAAGTTAAAAAATCATTCTGATTTATACAAACCTGCCGGACTGTTTTTTAATTTTTTCACTACCTTCCTTGCATAAATAGAAAACTATTACTATAATTGCATAAATTTTTACAAAATGATAGTATTTTCTGCTCATATTCATGTAAGGCATCATCATGTGATGTGCGAATAACTGTGCAGATAATGTAAACATATAAACAACTATTTTATGATAAGGTTTGCAGATGCTGCAAACCTTTTTTTTTGAAATAATTATTTATCTGAATTCACATAATATATAAAGATGGAAAAACTCAGAATTGCTATTCAGAAATCAGGCCGTTTAAGTGAGAAATCAATTGAATTGCTTAGTGAAACAGGAATAGCTTTGTCGAATGGGGAAAGGCGACTGATATCAGTCTCATCAAACTTTCCTGTAGAAATTTTATACCTTCGTGATGATGACATTCCCGGTTATGTTGCCGACAAAGTGGCTGACATAGGTGTTGTCGGTGAAAATGTGGTTTATGAAAAACCCTGCAATGTTAAACTTATTCACAAGCTGGGTTTTGCAAAATGCCGGCTTTCACTGGCTATTCCAAAGAATGAAAATTACGATTCCCCTGACTGGTTTAACGGAAAAAAAATAGCCACATCCTATCCGAAAATATTAAAGAAATATATGGAGGAAAAGAAAATAAAGGCAGGTATTCAT
>CAYVTV010000184.1:0-8417 GCA_964454295.1 uncultured Bacteroidaceae bacterium | reverse complement strand
ACTTTTTCTTGTTCAATATTATTTTGTTCAAATATACCTCATCAGCAGGTTAAACAACTCTTTGGTTAATACAGTCTGGTATATTCCTAAAGTCTATCAACCTACGACCTAAATACCTGATTAGTTACACAATTTTTAACATACCATTAAATAAGTCTGTTTATAAAGATGATTTAAATCCCACGATATCGGATAATTGTTATTGATTTGGGTGTTTGTTTATTAAGGATAATAATCAAACAAGTAGTTCTTTTCCCTGTCCAACGCTCATCATTCGCAACAGCTTCAGATGACAGGTGGCAGAACCAGGTTTCAGAACTTGCTGATATTAGGAAATTTAAAAAGGCAACCAATAATTTAGCAACCAAGCCGACCTGTCCGGCTTTTTCTGCCGGACAGCGTCAATGTAGAAAGCAACAAAACCATTTGTTTTCTTTTCCCTATCCAACGCTCATCATTCGCAACAGCTTCAGATGACAGGTGGCAGAGCCAGGTTTCAAAACTTACTGATTATAATTCTTTTTTAATATCCGGAATATTTTTCATAAATTTCACTTTTTACATACTCTTTATCTAAAACTTATCATGAAAAATAACCTTATTTTTTTTGGAGCAATTATATATTCACTTAATTATTCCCTGGTATTCTCTCAGGATAGCCTTCCTGTCCCCATGAAGGAAAATTCCATCTATTACGAAGAAGTGGTAAATGTTGACAGCCTGTTAAAACAAAATGACCTTTTTTCACGAGCCAAACTATGGGTTGCCCAAAATTATGTCACCACGGCAAATTATAACCCCATACAACTGGAAGATAAGGATAATGGCATCATTATTATCCGGATTTCATTCGGATTTACCTCGTCTTTTTTTATTCATGAGTATCATGTAACCGTACACTGTATCGGGAAAATACAGGTAAAAGACGGAAGATACCGTTATACTTTCTCGGATTTCACTTATTCGGAATATAGTCCGACAAATAAAATTGTCGGCACAAAAGGTCAGGCATATAGTTGTGATAATATGATTATACAAAGTTATAGCAGTAATGCTAAAAAATTATACTTAAGTTATCTGACACTCATTGATAACAAGATGCAGGTAATAATTACATCCCTTAAAACCTCGCTTAACGAACCTCCGGGTGATGATTTTTAATTCACCTGAAAAAATTCCTTCTGCTGATAAATAAATGAATATTTTCTTTTCTTTGTATTGAAAAATTATTCCGATACAATCTTTAATTTACATAACTGATATTTTGGAGGCTTTTCTATTATGCATTTACCGGATCAGGATTTAGGTGTAATAGCCTACGGGCTCAAAACAGGGATCATCACATCAGACGATAATATCATTGAAGTGATCAGGAAAACTATAGGGAAAAACCCTGATACAATCAGAGATAATGATATTCTTTGTGTCACCGAATCCGTAGTAGCCATAACACAAAAAAACATTGTCCGGTTGGAAGATGTCTCAGCCCAGATAAGAGAAAGACTTAAGCTAAAGGCAAATTCAACCATCGGTATCGTTCACCCGATCTTATCCAGAAACCGGTTTTCAATGCTTCTTAAAGCTATCGCCAAGGCAGTTCCCCAGGGGAAAGTCATCATCCAGTTAAAATTCCCCTGCGATGAACAGGGTAATCCCATAATTGTAAAAGACACTCTGAAAAAGTTAAACAAGTGCTTTGATGATGTCATTACTACGGACGAACTGGGTAAAAACAGGTTGTTGCACCCGGAAACCGGAATGGACTATATCGATTTTTATGAAAAAATTGTTTCGGAAATTGGTTGCTCCGTGGAAATATACCTCGCCAATACGGTTGACCCCATTGTAAATAAAAAACCCGATGCCATTATTGTCAGCAATGTCCATGACAGGTATGATCTGATGGCAGAAATTAAGGAAGCAGGATTTAACAACGTCATCACTTTACAAGATATCTGTTCAGACCCCGGGAAGCCGGTGTATTCGGAATTCGGTCTCCTGGGCTCAAATATCCTGGACCCGGTTAATGAACAATTGAAATTATGCCCCAGAGATCCGGATCAGGCTTGTGAAGAGATCCGGCAGATGATCCGGAAGGAATTCAATAAAAATATTGAAGTGATCATTTACGGTGATGGTGCTTATAAAGACCCGGAATCAGGGATATTCGAACTGGCCGATCCTGTGTCATGCTTCGGCTGCACGCGGAGGATAAAAAACAGAAACAGGATCGGTGTCAAGACCAAGTACCTGATGCAGAAACTTTATAACGAAGGCAGGTCAAGGGAAGAAATTGAAAGGATCATTGAAGAAGAAGCAAAAATGTTTGTTGAAAAACAGGAAAAAAACGGATTCAGCGCCCAGGGAACAACACCCAGGAAGATCGAAAACCTGGTTTCATCCCTCGCCGACCTGGTATCGGGAAGCGGAGATGCGAACACACCTCTTATCGTCATACATGGATTTATATAGTGAAAAAATATAACTGTTTCTATTAAAATATTACAAAATACTTTGTCTTCCTTCGTGCCATCCTTTGCGTCCTTTGTGGTTAACTGATTAATGGTTAAACCACTAAGGTACACAAAGGATAACACGAAGGAAGACAAAGCAGTTTTCTCTCACATATATAAATTAATATTAATATTGTTAAAAACATAATAAAAAAATGATCATGGCACAACAAAATCTAATTTACCGCGGTAAGTCGAAAGACGTTTATGAAATCACAGAAGGTCCATATGCAGGCAAGTATAAACTTGTATATACCGATAAGGCCACAGGATACATGGAAAACGGGAAACCTGTATTTGATCCCGGCTATGATGTTGTTGTTGGTGAAATCCCAGGGAAAGGAGCCATTGCATGCAGGTTTGCCACTCATTTTTTCAGGCTTCTGCAAAAGCACGGGATACCTTCCCATTATATTGATACGCTCAACGATAATGAGATGATAGTAGAACCGGCTATACCCCTGAGTATGCCGGCAGAATCACCGGAGTTCGCCGGATCTGAACCGCTTATGAACCTTGAATTTACCTGGAGGAATAATGCAACCGGAAGCTTCTGGAGAAGGTATCCGTTTGTACAACCCTGTAAGAACCTGCATAAAGTGGTGGAAGCGTGGACCAAAGGTGATACTGATATCCTGATCACACTGGAGGCTCTTGAGGCTGCAGGCGCCATGACTCAAGACGAGATAACGCACAGTGTGGAGCTTGTAAAAAACATTGCCGAAATAGTCTCCCTGGAATTTGAATCCAAAGGGCTCCATGTAATTGACGGGAAATTTGAACTGGGAAGGTTGAAATATGGCGATGGTATAATTGTTATCATTGATGAAATATCCCCCGACGTACTCCGGGTATGTAAAGGATATTCCCCCGATAAGAATGGAAACTGCACAGTATACGGACAGTGCACAGTTACGAACTTCTCCGACGGAAAGAGAACCATTAAAAACAAAAACCAGGTTAAAGCCGCCGGTTTTATTAATATCTTTTTATAAGTCGATAATTCAATGTTTTTTATATTGAGCTGATAATGAATATTTTAGTAATTCACACTTGAATTACTCATGTTGTTAATAATCAACATATCGCGCCTTTGCGCCTTTGCGTTTTATTTTAATTTAATGAACTATTGTTATAAAAATGCATTCTATTATTAAACAGCTCCGGAAAGACCTCGAAAAGAACAGTGATGAAAAAACAAGGAAATCAGGTCGGAATTTTTTTAAGGAGAATGTTAATATCCTTGGCGTAAAAACGGCTGTTGTCAGTAAGATTGGAAAGGATTATTATAAAATGATAAAAGACCTTCCAAAAAGAGACATTTTTAACTTATGCGAAGAATTATGGCAATCAGGATATATGGAAGAATCATTTATAGCCTGCAACTGGTCATACTACCTGCATAAAACCTATAAACCGGAAGACTTCGGTATTTTTGAACAATGGGTTCATTCCTATATTTCAAACTGGGCATCCTGCGATACTTTTTGCAATCATACCATTGGCGGGTTCGTTGAAATGTACCCCCAATATCTCGATCTCTTAAAAAATGGGCTGAATCACCAAATATGTGGGTGCGCCGTGCTTCTGCCGTTTCACTTATTGTTCCGGCAAGAAGAGGTAAGTTCCTCAAAGAAATATTTGAAATAGCTGATATTTTGTTGCATGACAAAGAAGACCTGGTACAGAAAGGCTATGGATGGATGTTAAAAGTAACCAGCCAGGCTCATCTGAATGAGGTTTTTAACTATGTTATGGACAGAAAAGCAACTATGCCCCGAACAGCTTTAAGGTATGCTATCGAAAAGATGCCGCCGGAACTGAAAGCGAAAGCTATGGAAAGATAAAGAGTAGAATAATAAATTCATAAATAATGATCCGGCTTTCAACTAATCAGCAAATTAACTTTATAAACTTTCTACTTTCAAACTTTATGAACTAAACTCAAGTTTTAAATCCATCTTCTAAATGATACTTTTTGAAAAATTCATACTCCGTTACAGAGCAAACAATTATAAAAACAAATATGACAAGGGGGGAATAGCCTATTTAACCTCTGTAATAAAAGAAGGACAAACAATTATCGATGTCGGAGCGCATAAGGCAGGCTATACTTACTGGATGTTAAAGAAGCTGAAAAAGACAGGCAGAATCTTTAGTATTGAACCTCAACAAATTCTTTATCAATATATTAAAAAGCTAAAGCATTTACTTAACTGGGAAAATGTAACCGTAGAGAACATTGCTTTTTCAGACAGGGAAGGAACTGCAAAACTTTATATCCCGGTATCAAAAAAGGGAAAGGTTTCATCCCCTGAAGCAACCATTTTTGAAAATAAAGGTCTTCAATCGAACTGTTTTATAGAAGAAGTTAAGACTGAAACCCTGGATTCTTTCTGTTCCAGGAATAATATTAAACCCGACTTTCTCAAAATTGATGTAGAGGGAAACGAGTTAAAGGTTTTACAAGGCGGTATACATACACTAAAAACCTGCAAGCCTAAAATAATGATGGAAATCGAATCCCGGCATACAGGACAGGAAAGGGCTGCTGAAACTTTAAAATTCATGGAGACCATGGGATATTCCGGACATTTTATCTGTGGGCCGGAGCGAATTCCCATAGCATTGTTTTCCTTTGATAAACATCAGAATATAAATGACATGAAGATGTACTGCAATAATTTCACTTTTGAATACAATGATGTCCGGTAAAAATGATGAGATTATTTCGTTGAGCTTGCTGAAGATAATTTCACCTTTAAAAAAATTTTTTACCTGATAATAGTGTTTTAACCTTAATAGCTACTCAAAAAGGATTATTGCTTTCCCTCTCCTATTTAGTCTGGAACAGATGCACATCATGCTGCGGGAATGGAATTGAAATTCCCCTGTTATCAAATTCCTTCTTAACCTTTTCATTTACAGAGAAGAATACATCCCAGAAATCGGGGGTGTTGACAAATGCACGGGTTACAAGGTTGACCGAACTGTCGCCCAGTGAAATAAGTCCCACAAAGGGTTGGGGATCCGACAGTATTCTTTCATCAGAATTCAGCATCTCAAAAATAGTTTCCCTGGCTTTATCTATATTATCTGAATAACTGATTCCAAAAGTCCATTCAACCCTTCTGACCGGTTCGGCAGAATAATTTATCATCGATCCGCTACTTAATGAGCCGTTGGGTATTATGACCCTTTTTCTGTCGGCCGTATTTAACACGGTATGAAAGATCTGCATTTCTTTAACAGTTCCAATATATCCCTGTGCTTCAATAACATCTCCGACTTTAAATGGTTTAAGAATTAATAATATCACTCCTCCGGCAAAATTCTGCAGGGTTCCTGAAAGCGCCATTCCGAAAGCCAGTCCTGCAGCACCGAGGAGTGCAATGAATGAGGTCATCTGAACCCCCACCATCATGATTACACTGATGAACAGAAGTATCTTCAGAATAAGAGATATAAAACTGATCAGGAATGTCTGAAGGGTCAGATCAAATGAACGCCCCTCAAAGATTCGTTTTAACCCCTTGCTTAGACGTTTTATCAGCCACAAACCAACTAATAAGGTAAGAATGGCCAGGACAAGTTTCCCTCCGTATGCTACAACCAACTCAATCAACTTGTCTGTTGCAGGTAACATTGATACTATTTCTTCCATGATATTAAGATTTAATTATTATTACATTTACAACCTTTCCTTTGAGTTCCTTCGTGAAATCCTTAGTGTACCTTTGTGGTTAACCGAAATGCGTTTTTAACCACAAAGGACACGAAGGGTTTCACAAAGGTACACGAAGCAAAAAAATTATAATTTGTTCTTATAATGCTTTAAAAACTCTGCAACCTCAGTATGCCCGTTTTGCCTGGCAAATGTTTCGGCATCGTCCCCGTCTTTATCCTTTAAGCCCGGGTCTGCTTTATGTTCCAGCAATATTTTAACCACCTCCATGTGTCCTTCCGCTGAAGCAAACATCAGCGCCGTAAACCGCTCAACATTATCCACCACATTCGGATCAGCTTTATGATCAAGAAGTAATTTTACAGTTTCAGGAAAAGGGCCGCTGGCCGCAAAAAGCAATGCGGTTCTTCCAGTATAATCAGCAATATCCACTTCGGCTCCCTGTTTAAGCAGCATTTCCACAATTTCAGTAAACCCGTTAAAAGAAGCATACATGAGTGCCGTCCGGCCCTCTTCATCCAGCGCATTAATATTTACATTTCTTTTAATAATTTCTGCAATCTTTTTTTTATCCCCGCTAAATGCAGCTTCCCTCAATGCCAGCTCACTGCCTGAACCTGCAGCCTGATTCACAATTCCCGTATTAGCAGCAGTTGTATGACTTTTCCTGTCATTTTCAACTTTGGATTTGCATCCTCCCGGGATCAGAAGTATTAACAGCATAACAGGAAGGTAAAATCCCCGAAAATTTGCTTTTCTTTTCTCTTTGCTCATTGTTTTAAATAATATATCCAAACCTTATAGCGGTTCGAAATTGATGAATAAAATTACCCGGCTTTGTTTTTCCCTTTTATATGATGCGGATTCTGACAGAATAATACAGAATGTCAGGCAATATCAAAATATTCTGATTCTTCAAAAATACTATAAATTAACGTGAGTTTGAAATACAATAGTCGTTAAATTAAATAAAAACGCGAAGGCGCAATTTATTTATTATTAAAGTTTCGCACTTGTTCAACCTGGTAAAAATTAAGGAAAATTATTCTTATTGGGGGCTGTCTCATAAGTCAGAATATGCTCAACCACAAAGGGCACAAAGGATAACACAAAGGACACAAAGTGTTGCAAATCAGAGATATATACTTCGTGTCCTTTGTGAGTACTTTGAGTCCTTCGTGGTTAAATACATTTATGAGACAGCCCCAGGTAATCACAAGCAAGTGCGAAACTTTTAATAAAATAACTATATTTTTAGTTGGTAAACTAAAATATAAGTAATACATTTGTTATTAATAAGAAAATGATTAATCACATCCTTCAGATAAACGGGGGTATCCTGAACTGGAAATGTACTGACAAAGAATAATTATAAATAGAAAATATGAAGAAACTAACAAAAGCCGAAGAAGAGATCATGCTTATCCTCTGGCGTCTCAGGGAGGCGCTGGTGAGGGACATTATCCGGGAACTGGAAAACCCTGAAACGCCTTACACAACCGTTTCCACAATAATCCGCATCCTGGAAAAAAAGGGATTTGTTTCACATAAGGCTTATGGGAATACGCATCTCTATTTTCCCCTTGTGAGTAAAAGGGAATATTCACGATCCCAGATAAAAGATTTTGTGGGAAATTATTTTAACGGCTCTTTTTCCGGGATGGCTACTTTCTTCGCAAAGGAAAGCGATATGAGTATCGAAGAACTGAATGAAATTATGAATGAATTGTCTAAGGAACTTGAAAAAAAGAAAAAAGATGGCTGATTACATTTTTTATATTTTGAAAGTGTGTCTTGGGATCAGCATCTTTGTAGTACCATACTACCTTTTCCTGAGAAACGACACTGCCTTCATCCTGAAGCGATTTTTTCTTCTTGGCGGTGTCTTTGCTTCCTTCCTTTTCCCATTCCTGACACTGAAAAAACCTGAGATCATTGAGGTTTACGGTATGTCTGCCATTATTGATCCTGATTTAACCACCACTGACATGGATATCATCCCTGTTGAAGTTACTTCCGGGATTGATATTCACTGGCCGGCCACAATAATGGCAGTATACCTGTGCGGCGCCCTGGTACTGCTTCTTCGGAATGTTTTTCTGCTGATGCGATGGAATAATGTATGGAACAGGGCGAAAAGAGAAGACACCGGGGTGGCCTGTTCAGGAAATGATGAAATATTTGCATTATTCTCCAGAATTTTCCTTCCCGATAGTATT
>CAYVTV010000183.1:0-8514 GCA_964454295.1 uncultured Bacteroidaceae bacterium | reverse complement strand
AATGCTGTGCCGGTTCGACCCCGGCTCCGGGTACAGAAATATAATATATTTCAAGAATTTTTACGAAGTTTTATCAACCTTAGAAAACCAAACACCTTTCACTTAATTTTTAAGTACTTGCAATTTCATGGATTTTATTGTAATTCTTCTCATTGCTATCGGCTTAAGTTTCGACACATTTGCCGCTTCAATTTGCATTGGACTGACTGTAAAACAGATCCGATTCCTGCAAGCCCTTAAAATTGCAATAATATTGTCTGCTTTCCAGGCAGTAATGCCTGTTATCGGATGGTTCCTGGGATCCCAGGTAAAAGACCAGATCAGCCATATTGACCATTGGATTGCATTCGGACTGCTTTCATTGGTTGGAATAAAAATGATCAGCGAAAGCATACAGAGAAAAAGTGAAGGCAATCATTCAGACCCGTCCAAACTTTTTGTTATCATTGGAATAGCCGTTGCAACCAGCATCGACGCTCTTATAGCCGGGGTGAGTTTTGCATTTATTGAAATGAATATTCTGATCTCTGCCGCAACCATCGGCCTGATAACCGGTATTGCCGCCATGCTGGGAATGTTGTTCGGGAAAAAAGCCGGCCAGAAACTGGGGAAGAAAATGGAATTCCTGGGAGGAATAATTCTAATCGGTATCGGGATCAAAATACTTCTTGAGCATCTTCACTAAAACGTTTATTTATGAGCACCTCTAAAATTAATTATTCTCAAGTATCTTAAATAACTCATCCAGTTTAGGAGTGAGAATTATTTCCGTGCGTCTGTTTTTTCTTCTTGCCTCAGGAGTATTCGCCGGATCAACCGGAAGAAATTCCCCATGACCGGCAGCAGTTAACCGCCTCGGATCAATTCCGGATCCATCCAGCAAAATTCTTACTATTGATGTCGCTCTCATAACGCTCAGGTCCCAGTTATCCTTTATTGCCGCCCCTTTCATGATTGGAACATTGTCTGTATGGCCTTCGATCATAATGTTAATATCAGGATTCTGCTCGAGCACTTTTACCAGTCGTTTAAGGGCAACAACACCCCTTGGATCAACCTCTGTACTGCCTGATTTAAACAGCAATTGTTCTTCAAGTGAAACATATACCTTCCCGTTTTTAAGCTCAACTGTCAGCCCCTGACCTTCAAATCCGTATAGTGCGTTGGCAACTATTTCACGTAATGCATTCACTGCCGAATCTTTTCGGTATAGTATTTTTTCCAGTTCTGCCAACCGTACATTACGTGCTTCCAATTCTGCACTTAACCGGTTAAGATCATTCCTTTCCGAACTCACAGCAAGCTCCAGTTCCCTTAATCTTGCCTCCTTCTTTTGCAGATCTTCCTGCGTCGACTGCAACTCATTTAACAAGCGCCTGGTTTCACGTGCACTTCCCTGCAATAAAGCATCATTGGCCGACTGCAGATCTTCATATCTTTTATTTAATTGCACCAGATCATTCTTAAGCTTATTTATTTCTTCATAACGCCTGACACTATCAGCGACAAACCTGATCTTCTCTTTTTCAACCACCTCACGATGTGCCTTCATCTCAGTATTTTCCACTGTAAGACGTTCATTTTCTGCCATAAGCTGATTTCTCTCCTTATCGAGTGATATGCTTTTGTCGTTTACCTCCCTGAATTGCTGTGTAGGGACACAAGATGTCAATCCGAGAATAAATACCGCCAGATATGTTATACAATTCCTCATATCGAATAATTTTTAAGTATTAACACGAAAATTAATGATATATTGTGAAATTCACACATCAAAATATTAACATTGAATAAAGGCTCCCCATTATAACACAGGTCAATTATAGAATTGCGCCCTTATGCATTTCGTACAGGGGCTGTCTCATAAATGTTTTTAACCACTAAGGACTCAGCGCCTCCGCAGAGCAGCTTCAGCGCTCGCGGAAAGTACACACAAAGGACACAAGTGTATATCTCTGATATGCAACACTTTGCGCCCTTTGTGTTATCCTTTGTGCCCTTTGTGGTTGAACATATTTTGACTTATGAGACAGCCCCTCTACATATAAAATCTCCACTCCACACTCCTCCAATAGTCCCCCGCATAATCAATTCCGATTCGTGTGGCGCAATGAATTTCAGGAGCACGTATTCCTTTCTCCAACCATATCCTTTCTGAATTCACAACTGATTCACCATTAAAACTACTATCAATTTTCAATGCCCGGCTTACTTTTCCCGGCCCGCTTATATGCTGAACACCTCTTATCAATACCGCCTGGGGATCATTAATATCTCCGGTAACAATATTCATCATCCAGTACATTCCGTAAATTAAATATATATACAATTCCCCCCCGGCATGATACATAACTTCAGTACGCTTTGTTCTTCCTTTGCTGGCATGACAGGCTAAATCTTCCTCTCCACGATAAGCTTCCACTTCTGTAATAATCCAGTCCGAGCGTATTCCGTTTATTATCCTCACCAGTTTTTTCCCTATCAGCCCGGGAGCAACTTCTAAAACGTCGCGCTGAAAAAAAGTGCTATTAAGCTTATTATTAATCATCTATAACAGTTAACTATCTTTCCGCTCTTCAATTCCAAAAATTAATAATGAATAAAAAAATGCAAATAATGATACGCCGGTCTGTGTCTCTAAAGTATCATCAGAAAGCATGGAAAGGAACATAATGAATAAAAAGATACGAATCATAAAATTCTTCCATCTTTTCCTGATAAAAACCGGCAACAGAATAGCTGACAAAAAAAACATCAATCCTGCAATTCCAAACGTCATTAAAATTGTAAGATACTGATTATGGGGATATTTTCTCAGTTTCTCCGGCATTAAAGGGTAATTTTTCCTGTAATAATTGTTTAGTTCATTTTTAATATCACCCGTACCTGTTCCAAATACAGGATTCGCGAGGAAAATTGAAAAGGCAGCTTTTCCGTACAATAACCGCTGTGATACGGAATGATCCCCCGGTTCTTTTCCCTTTTTAAACCGGTCAATCTCCCATATTATTTCATAAATTCTAGGGTATAAACTAAAGCGGCTCTTAAATAGATAATTCGTTAATCCGTTTTCAATAGCAGCAATATCTTCTGAGGTTAACTGATTCAGCCCTGCCTTATCTTTTCTCAATCCTTTTGAGCTTAAATAACGTATCAGCGTGTATTTTATATCCTGTCCGCGTTTATCTCTCCCATCATAATCCAATGCGCTCATTTTATTCCAGTTTTCCCGAAGTTCTTCTTCCGATAAATATATCCATACAAAATTCCCGTTTTCTGCCTCAACAGAAATGGTATCATGATAATAAATACTTCCTGAAACAGAATATTTTTCCAGAGATGAAAAATCAATTGTTTCCCTGTAATAAAAGCGTCCGACTGATCTCGAAATGTACGACATTAAAATCAGGGGGCCGGTGATCAGTAAGACACGAATTATGAATCTGGGAGCAACATTCTCAATTTTACCGGCATAATACCAGATTACAACAAGGAAGCAGATTCCAAAGATAACCAGTCCTGTAAATGATTTGAGAATAAAAAGAAAAGCTATTAAACATAAACACATAACTGAATAACTAAACTTCCACGGAGTAGATGAAAATTCCCTTTTTTCTTCGTTTACAATAAAATGCATTAAAATAAAAACAGAAAATACCACCATTAAAGAAAGCCTGATATGTGATATGAATATGGATATTTGTCTTATATCGGAAAATTCGTATCGGACAATATTAAAAAATATGGCGGAAGAAAAAAGTGCACTGATAAAGGCTCCGCCGACAAAGGCAAGAACAATGATTTTCAACTCTTTATATGTAAAAGGGTTGGAAGTGCCGATAATTACAGGAAGTAATAAAAGCGGTAATTTAATCTTCAGGCAATGTAAAGCATATTCAAAATCAGAAGTTATGATTAGTCCGGCAATGTAAAGCAAGTACAAGGATGAAAAGATAAGGACAGATCTGTTGTGCTTTAAAATCTTCAATTTCCTTTTGAAATTTCCTTCCGTTATCCAGTTGAGAGTAAGCAGTATCTCGATAAAACTTACTGAAAATATGGAGAGGGGAAGACTGGCTGCCAGCGATAAAATAAGGATAAAGTAAATCTGCCGGTTTATCTTTTTAAAATCAAATTTCTCCACCATTACCCTGAATTTGCAAATTACCGGTTAAATTAATGATTTTTTCAAATAAGTTGGATCAAAAATGTATATTGTACGCCTTACTACTTTTTCATACCCTGAATTACATTTATTTTTTGCCATAAATTGTTGGATATAAAAAATAATTGTACTTTTGCAATCCACAATTTTCAGGAGATAATTTAGACAAATAATTGATTTAATTAAAAATATAATAAATTGGACACACTGAGTTATAAGACGGTTTCGGCAAATAAATCCACTGTCAGGAAGAATTGGTTGCTGGTTGATGCTAATGATGAGATCCTGGGACGGCTTGCTTCAAAAGTGGCATTTATGCTCAGGGGAAAGCACAAACCCGATTTCACTCCCCATGTTGACTGTGGTGATAATGTAATTGTAATTAATGCTGAGAAAGTCAGGCTTACCGGAAATAAAATGACTGACAAGCAGTATGTGCGTCACACAGGTTATCCCGGCGGGCAAAGGTTTACAAATCCCAAAGCCTTACTTGAAAAGAACCCTTCAGCAATCATTGAGAAAGCAGTGAAAGGCATGCTTCCTAAAAGCCGTTTGGGCAGTGCCATATTTAAGAACCTTTATGTGTATGCAGGGAATGTACATCCTCATGAAGCACAGAATCCTTCAACAGTAAACTTAAACGATATTATTAAATAATATATGGAAATAACAAATACGATAGGACGCAGAAAATCAGCTGTTGCGCGTGTTTATATAAGCGAAGGCAAGGGGCAGATCATTGTAAATGACAAGGATTACAAGTCATATTTTCCAGGAGAACATTTACACTATGTAATAGAGCAGCCTCTGCATACCTTGCAGATAAGAGATAAATATGACATTAAGGTAAACCTTACCGGAGGTGGAATAAAAGGACAGGCTGAAGCACTAAGGCTTGCTATCGCAAGAGCACTTGTTAAAATTGACCCTGAAAATAAAGTCACCTTAAAATCTCAGGGATTTCTCACAAGGGATCCCCGTGAGGTGGAACGTAAAAAACCCGGGCAGCCAAAAGCAAGGAAAAGATTCCAGTTCAGTAAACGCTAATACGAAATTTTGTTTAGTATCTAAATTGAAGGGACTTCCCACGAAATTTCAACTCCGGAACTACCCTTCAATTGCAATAACGAATGTAAACAAATCTTTAAATATATGCCTAAACCAACATTTGACGAATTACTTGATGCAGGTGTACACTTTGGTCACCTTAAACGCAAGTGGAACCCTAACATGGCTCCTTACATCTTTATGGAAAAAAATGGTATTCACATCATTGATCTTCATAAAACCATTGAAAAGCTTGAAGAAGCGGCAGCAGCAATGAAACAGATTGCAAAATCAGGAAGGAAAATACTCTTTGTTGCCACAAAAAAACAGGCAAAAGACCTCGTCTCAGAAACGGTAAGCCGGATAAATATGCCCTATGTCACAGAAAGATGGCCGGGAGGTATGCTTACCAATTTCCCGACAATAAGAAAAGCCGTGAAGAAAATGTCTTCTATTGATAAAATGGCGACGGATGGTACCTTCGACACTTTATCAAAGAGAGAGAAACTCCAGGTAACACGTCAGCGTGCAAAACTTGAGAAAAACCTCGGAAGCATCGCTGACCTCACCAGATTGCCGGCTGCTATGTTTATAGTGGATATTCTCAAGGAAAATATAGCCGTAAGGGAAGCCAACAGGCTTAATATTCCTGTTTTTGCTATTGTTGATACAAACTCAGATCCAAATCAGGTTGATTTCCCCATTCCTGCCAATGATGACGCTTCCAAATCTGTTTCATTGATACTGGAATACCTCTGTGAAGCTATCTATGAAGGATTAAATGAAAGAAAACTTGAAAAAGATAAAGAGAGTCCGGGAAAAGAAAAGAAAGACCAGGATGAAAAACCGGTTGTTAAAAAAGTTAAAGCGAAATCTGTTATCCTTGTGAAGGAAGAGGAAGAAGATGTCGCTACAGCAGAAGCAATCCCTAACGATATTCAGGAAGATGCAGACGAAGAATCTTTGGAAGAAGCAACATTGAAGCTTCCTGTTAATAAGGAAATTGATGATGAGGAAATTGATGGAGAGCCGGTTTTAAAGAAAGTCCTCACCAAAAAAGCTCCGCCGAAAAAAGTTGCTCCTAAAGGTAAACTGGAAGAATAATTTAAAAAATATAATATTATGTCAACAATAAATGCAGCTGATGTCAGCAAATTAAGAAAAGCCACAGGTGCCGGAATGATGGATTGTAAAAAAGCTCTCTCCGAATCAGATGGTGATTTTGACAAGGCTATAGATATTATCCGTAAGAGAGGTCAGCTGGTGGCAAATAAACGTGCCGACAGAGAAGCAACAGAAGGCGTAGTGCTTGCAAAAGTTGCTGATAACAAGGGAGTTATGGTCAGCCTGAATTGTGAAACGGATTTTGTGGCAAAGAATGTTGATTTTGTTAAACTCGCAGAATCGATCCTGAACCTTGCCTTTTCCAAATATCCTGCCAATATTGAAGAATTGAAATCTCTCACCCTGGATTCCAAAACCGTTGCTGATATACTTATGGAACAAATCGGAATTATCGGAGAAAAAATAGATATCGGTTATTATGATAAAATAGAAGCTCCTGCGGTTGTTCCCTATATTCACATGGATAAGAAACTGGCCACTCTTGTTGGTTTTAACAAAAAAGTTAATGAACAGGTGGGGAAGGATGTGGCTATGCAGGTAGCAGCAATGGCTCCGGTTGCAGTCGATAGAACTGACGTTCCAAAAGATATTATTGAAAAAGAAAGGGAAATCGGAAGAGAACAGGCACGCATGGAAGGAAAACCGGAAGAAATTCTTGATAAAATAGCTGAAGGGAAACTTAATAAGTTCTTTAAGGAGTTTACTCTTCTTAACCAGGAATTTACAAAAGACAGTAAAAAAACTATCGCTCAATACCTCAAGGAATCTGATGCAGAACTAAAGGTTACCGGTTTCCTCAGGTTCTCTCTTAAACAATAATAAAAATTTTCTTCCCTTTGTGACACCCTTGGTGTTCCTTTGTGGTTAAATACGTTATTAACTTAACCACAAAGGACCACAAAGGATTAATTGCTTTCACCTCCTTAATATTCCCCATTTTTTCCTATCTTCGGGTTTTAAGATAACTAACTTATGACCGCATATAACCGTATACTCCTTAAATTAAGCGGGGAAGCCCTGATGGGAGAACAGAAATATGGAATTGAGCCCCAAAGATTGGCAGATTATGCCGATGATATTAAAGTGGCAATATCAACAGGTGTGCAGATTGCCATAGTGATAGGAGGAGGAAATATTTTCAGGGGGTTAAAAGGAACAGGACAAGGTTTCGACAGGGTCAGAGGGGACTATATGGGAATGCTCGCAACTGTTATCAATGGCCTTGCATTACAATCTGCCCTAGAATCAGCTGGTATTACTTCCAGAGTTTTTACCTCTGTACGAATGGAACCATTTGCTGATTATTATAACAGAGACAAGGTAGTTAAGGCATTAATTAATAATGAAGTAGCAATTCTTACAGGAGGAACGGGCAATCCTTATTTTACAACCGACACCGCCTCTGCTTTGAGAGCAGTAGAAATAAAAGCTGATGTGATGATCAAAGGAACAAGGGTCAACGGGGTTTTTGATGCTGATCCTGAAAAAAACCCGGCTGCCGGATTTTTTCATGAACTTACATTTGATGAGGCTATCTCCAGACAGCTAAATGTTATGGATATCACAGCATTCACAATGTGCAGGGAAAACAACATGCCGGTTATTGTTTTCAACATGAACATAAAAGATAATCTCCAAAAGCTTATTTCAGGCGAAAAAATTGGAACTTTAATTAAAAATTAAATATATTTAGCCCCTTATTACCAGATAAAAATATTAAACCTATCCTTATGAACGAAGATGTGCAACTGGTTCTGGAAATAGCAGAGGATAAGATGAATAAAGCCGTCGCTCATCTCGAGCTGGAATTTAGCCGTATTCGTGCCGGAAAAGCAAATCCTCACCTGCTCGATGGAATTCTGGTTGAATATTATGGTGCTATGACACCGCTAAGCCAGGTTTCAAATATCTCTACACCTGATCCTAAAACTATTGCTATTCAACCCTGGGAGAAAAACATGATTGCACCTATCGAGAAAGCAATTATGGCCTCCAACATTGGGATCACTCCTGTTAATAATGGCGAAATAATCCGCATCATCATCCCTGCACTTACAGAGGAAAGAAGAAGAGATCTTGTAAAACAGGTAAAACAGGAAGGTGAAATCGCAAAAGTAAGTATCAGAAATGCAAGGCGTGATGCAAATGATGAACTAAAACAACTTCAAAAAGATGGA
>CAYVTV010000182.1:0-8569 GCA_964454295.1 uncultured Bacteroidaceae bacterium | reverse complement strand
GTCTGGCCAATCAATATGGGCATCCAGAATTATATTGTTCTCACAGATTTTTTGACCGATTTTCCACAAGTCTGCGTCAGTTTTTTCTTTTGGTTTACCTGTACAAGATGAAATAATAGTAATTAAAATGATTGCCGCCATCATTATAGGATTTATTGTTCCTATAGTTTTCCTTTTACCATCTTTGCTTAAAGTTTCCATAGTAGTAAACTTTTATTGTTAATGATTACAGCTTAAAATCGATAGGGTAGCTGTCTCGTTTGACCAATACTGCCTAACGTGCGGCGGTAGCCGTAGTTGCCGGAATTCGGAGACGAAAACTGTCAACCGAAACGTGACCGATTAAATGCTCCTACCACCAAAACCTCACATAACCAGGCAATTACGGTTACCGCATGTTGTGTGGCGTACATTTTATTAATCTATCGTATAAATCTGTTTTTGTTATATATGTTATCGAATCGAGACCTTTTCCTTGCTCGTCCATATTTATCAATCCAAAATAATTCAAAAATCTATCAAACGTCCGAACTGAATAACAATTTGTTGAATATTTCTCTAGTGTACCATAGTTTGGCTCCACAGAATCCAATAACTGTGGAAATGCGTTAAAATACCTCTCAGCATAAAATGAATCTAATCGCTTTTCATGTCCATATTTTGAAAGTAAAATCAGCGAAAATCCGTACCCTAGTTGTCCGATTTGATTTTCACCATAACCGTCATAATAAGCCCAATTAAACCTGTTTGTAAAGGTCAGGAATATCTGCCGCAATAATTCTTGGTTATCTATAAGAACCTTTTGAGATGATTTTGTTAAACTTAATTTCCCATTTCTCTTTTTAGCTAATCCTGCAAGCTCGATCAAAATCCTTGTAAGATTAATAGTCATTGAATCTGTCTCTTTGTATAATTTCGAAATGCCGTTTTCAATATGCTCATCTTTTAAAAATCCTTGCTGATAAAGCTCTGAAACAATCTTGGTAGGTAAAAATCCTTTTTGTGTCAGTTTAATTTCTCCGCTTTTGCCAATCAAATCCATTAGATATCTAACCTGATTTAGCATAGGAATATTTTGATAATCAAAAACTGATAATTTCTGAAGTTTTAAAGGACTATCAATTGAGAAAGTAAAATGCAAAATCTTGTGCATTTCAAGAGGCGAATATCCTTCAAACTCTTTAATCGGCCGATTGTTCTGCTCTCGCATCGTCAGGTCTAATTGATTCTGAATATCTTTTAAATCCATGTTATTTTGTGTTATGCAGTCTCTTTGTATGCCACACAACGTGTGGCGGTTAACGTAGTTGCCGGAATTCGGAGACGAAAACTATCAACCGAAAACGTGGCTGATTAAATGCTCCGGACACCAAAACTTCACAAAACCAGGCAATTACGGTTACCGCATGTTGGCAACCGTAATATTTTAATAATCATACATATCCATGACAAATATTCGTTTCGCAAAATATTCGTTGTTCTCTGTCAAATAATACAATAATCCACTGGCTAAAGTTGATGGTGATAGATCCCCCCCAATTTCTTTAATTTCTATATATGATATTATCAACGAATCTGATTTTTGTATTGAACTTAAAGATAAGTCAAAATCACTCTGCTTAATTAATATTCGTTTAGGTTCTTTTTTTAATGAGTTAATTATTGAGTCAATATTTAAGTTTATACTTTTTCCTCCAAGTGGAAATATTTCTTCAGGAATTATTTCTTCAGTTAATTCAGAATCAGGGAACTTAATGCTAAATGTTATTCCATCAAACCATACTGAGTCTGGATAAATTGTTTCGTATTTTCTAAATAAGTTACTTCCCCTATATTTAGTCAACTTTAATGTATCAATTATCCAGTATTTATTGACCTTCAAATCAGAGATGTCAGCTAAATATTTCCTGAATTTTGAAGTTTGGTCAGGGTAATTGAAAGCTAAATAATTGTCTAAATCATCAATTATCTCATTGAGATAATTTAATTCATTTTCTCCAAAAAACTTCTCAAAACTTTCAATTTGACTATCGCTTTTCTTAATTACTTGATTACAAGATAAAAGTGATATAATCAAAAAAATGGTTATCAGGATTCTCATTGTCTTTTATTATGGTTGCCAACGAATGGCTAACCACACCCCAATTGCATATACCCGCTTAAGGAGATATACATACCTCTTGCGTATATTTTGCATATGTGTATGGGTGAGTTTTAATTTAGCTTTATAAAATTAAACAAATTTTTATAGATCCAAATTATCCATCGGACTTTTTATTTGATCAAAACCTTTTTGAGTAATATGTGTGTAAATCTCCGTCGTCCTGCTACTCGAATGCCCCAGCATTTCCTGTATGTACCTTAAATCCGCCCCATCCTCCAAACTATGTGTGGCGTAAGTATGCCGCAGCGTATGAAGTGTTGCCTTTTTCTTTATCCCGGCAGCCTTAACTGCATCATGGATTATATTCTGTACGCTGCCCTCTGAATACTCCCCACCAACAGCTCCTTCAAATAAATAGTCTACTGGCTTATACTCTTCCAGATATTTATCCAAATGTGGCAATATCTTGTGGGAAAGCTTTACATACCTGTCCTTCCTGCCCTTGCTCTGACTTACCCTTATACTCATTCGCTCTCTGTCAATGTCCGTAATCTTTAACCTAAGTATCTCCCCCCGCCTTAAACCTGCCGAATAGGCAAACATTAATACGCATTTATGCTTTTTATTATCAACACATCTGAATAACCGCACCATCTCCTCCTGACTTAATACCACGGGCAATGTCTTCTCCTTCCTGGGCCTTTCCAGAAAATAAAATTTCCGTTTGCCAGACAACACACGCTCGTAATAGAACTTTATGGCATTGATCGCCTGATTTTGTATGGAAACAGATACCTTACGTTCCATGACCAGGTAACGCAAAAAACTAATGATCTGCTTTTCTTTTTTATTCCTGCCTTTTTTACTGCCGCCTTAATTATATTCTGAATACTGCTCTCTGAATATTCACCCCCCGCTGCTCCCTCGAATAAAGGCTCTGTTGGCCCATATTCATCTAAATACTTATCAAGATATGGTAAAAACTTCTGAGATAACTTTATATAACGATCACGCTTACCTTTACTTTGTGTAACTCTGATCTGCATTCTCTCCCTGTCAATATCAACTGATTTCAAATGGAGTATCTCACTCCTTCGTAAGCCTGATGAATATGCCAGCATTATCATACACTTATGCTTTATATTTTCAATGCTCCTGATAAGAGCAACTACTTCATCCTGATTAAGTACTGTCGGCAACACTTTTTCCTTTCGCGGCCTTTCTATAATGTAAAACTTGCGTTTCCCTCCCAAAACTCTTTCATAGTAAAATTTTATGGCATTAATAGCCTGATTCTGGTATGAAGGGGAAACTCTTCGGTCTAACACAAGATATCGCAGGAAACTTATGATCATCTTCTCATCACTTATGCAACAACACCTCTTAACATTTTTTAACACCCTTATCCCAATTTTTTTCGCTACATTCGGCCTCTGCATATAAATATATTCACTTATGAACACCTCTGTTAATATTAAAGAACTTAATGAAAAAATCAGGGCAAACAGCGAATTTGTCGACCTGATCAAATTCCAGATGCAAAAGGTCATTATTGGTCAGCAACATCTGCTGGATTCCCTGCTAATCGGTCTGCTTACCGATGGACATGTTCTGCTGGAAGGTGTCCCGGGCCTCGCCAAAACCCTGGCTGTGAAAACCCTCGCAGATACCATTAATGCTCAATTTAACCGTATCCAGTTTACTCCCGATCTGCTGCCGGCTGACCTCATCGGAACTATGATCTATAGCCAGAAAAAAGAGGAGTTTACCGTAAAAAAAGGTCCCGTTTTTGCAAATTTCATACTCGCTGACGAAATTAACCGCTCCCCGGCAAAGGTCCAAAGCGCACTGCTCGAAGCTATGCAGGAAAAACAGGTTACTATCGGCAATACTACCTATCCCCTTGAACAACCTTTCTTCGTGATGGCTACCCAAAATCCTATCGAACAGGAAGGTACTTATCCTCTCCCTGAAGCACAGGTCGACAGATTTATGCTGAAGGTGGTCGTGGATTACCCTGATAAAGAGGAAGAAAGAGCTATTCTGCGCGAAAACCTTCTCGAAGAATTCCCTGTAGCTGATAAAGTTATGGATACTTCCGATATCCTTAACTCCAGAAACCTGGTAAGAGAAGTGTATATGGATGAAAAAATCGAAAATTATATCCTCGATATCGTATTTTCTACCCGTAATCCTGAAAAATCAGGTATAGAAGAAATGAAACCTCTTATTCAATATGGTAGCTCCCCCAGAGCAAGCATAAACCTGGCTAAAGCTTCCAAAGCCTACGCGTTTATACAACGCAGAGGTTATGTTGTACCCGAAGATGTAAGAGCCGTTTGCCATGATGTACTGAGACACCGAATAGGACTTAGCTACGAGGCAGAAGCAAGAAATATTAATTCCTCCGATATCATTAATGATATTCTTAATCACGTGGAGGTGCCTTGATAATACTCATCTGAATCATATCCGGTTTGCCGGAAGAAAGTTGAAAGATTTTCTTACACAATAACATAAATATATTTTTCTCGCATGCGATCCTTAATCCTTACAGTCTTTCTGGCACTCTGCGGAATGCTTAAAAGCCCCGGTCAGCACCTTATTGGCTTCTCCAAAGAGGAGGTGTTGAATATTGTGCGTACTGAAATGAAAGGATTCGTACCCGATAACTCCGCAGTAAATCCTTCATTTAATTATCTGAAGTTTGTTAATACTCCCGGAACTAAAACCTTAATCGTATTCTTTAATGAAAATAATATATCTGCTAACATCAGGCTGATATGCGACTACTCCGAACTGGATTTTATTAAGGCTGAATATAACTCCATATATAAATCTGCCGGTAAGTATAAATGGGAATATAAAGCCGGTGAATATCAATATCTTATTACTCTCGAAGAAAAAGAATGGTACTTTGTCGTCTATGTAAATGAAAAAACTGCATCATCCGAACCATCACAAAAATCATGGCTGTGGAAACTGCTGAATTAATACAAAAGGTAAGAAGAATTGAAATAAAAACCCGGGGATTGTCCAGACAGATCTTCGCCGGACAATATCATAGCGCCTTTAAGGGTAGGGGAGTGGCTTTCTCTGAAGTAAGAGAATACCAGTTTGGCGACGATATACGTAACATCGACTGGAATGTAACTGCCCGGTTTAACCATCCATATGTTAAAATATTTGAAGAAGAAAGAGAGCTAACTGTAGTACTCATGGTTGACGTGAGCGGATCAGGAACTTTCGGCAGTAATACACAGCTTAAAAGGGAACTTATTACCGAAATATCCGCTCTCCTCGCTTTCTCTGCTATACATAATAACGATAAGATCGGACTGGTATTCTTTTCCGATAAAATGGAAAAATTTATTCCTCCAAAAAAAGGACGTAAACATATTCTCCATATCATACGTGAATTAATTGACTTTACACCGGAAAACAAAACTACCGGACTTTCAGAACCTCTCAGGTTTATTACAAATGCTATTAAAAAACGTGCTGCCGTATTTATGATCTCCGATTTCCAGTGTGCCGATTTTGAAGATGCACTGACAATAGCTGCCAGAAAACATGATATCGCCGCACTGCATATCACCGATCCGAGAGATTCCGAATTGCCTGATATCGGACTTGCAAGATTTAATGACCCTGAAACTGGAGAACTATTATGGATTGATACTTCGATTACCCGTGTCAGACATGCTTATCATCAATTCAGTATCAGTCATACAAAATGGCTGAAAACTCTTCTCTCAAGATGCGGAGTGGATTACGCAAATATGATAACAGGAGAAGATTATGTTAAACCTTTACTGGCTCTGTTTAAAGCCAGAGCCTGATGTGTGTTTATCTATGAAGAATCGTTGCCTTTATATTATCATCATTCTCAGTAGTCTGATCTCCGCTGCAGGATTCAGCCAGATCCGCCAGCTGTCGGTGTCGGCATCAAATGACTCAATCCTCATCGGCCAACAAACAGAACTTACAATCCGTGCGGTTAAAGATAAAAAGGTTCATGTCGGATTCCCCTTACTTACAGATACCCTGCTGACAAAAATCGAAATTATTAGTAAAACACATATCGATACTGTCCTGTCAGGTAAAGATGTTGTTCTGTCCCAAAAACTTTATATAACTGCTTTCGACTCAGGAACATTTACGATCCCCCCCATGCCTTTTTCCATCGAATTCAACGAAATTAGAGATACTATTTATTCCCTGCCCGTTCTTCTGCGGGTAGACCTTCCCGAAATTGACCCCGCTGCCGGCTTTCGCGATATTAAACCTCCTGTCAATACCCCCGTTAACCTGAGAGAAGCTTTGCCTTATATCTTAGTGGCACTGGTTCTCATCCTGATCACTGTTTCAGTAATCATAATAGTGAAAAAACTGCGCAGTAAAAACATTAACGCAGGACCGGATATTCCGAAAGTCCCTCCATATATTATAGCCCTGGATGAACTACAGCACCTGCGCGCTGAAAAGGCCTGGGAAAAACTATCAATAAAAGATTATTATACAAGACTTTCCGGAATAGTGAGAATTTACCTCGAAAACCAGTTTGTAATAAATGCTCTTGAATCAACAACCATTGAAATATTAAATAATTTCGAACGTGCCTTTGGAAAAAATAAAGATATTAAAACAAAACTGGAAGAACTCCTGCAACTTTCTGACCTTGTAAAATTTGCTAAAGAAATGCCAACACCTGATATGAACCTGAAAAACCTTGATAAAGCTATATTATTTGTTGAACTGACTAAACCAGCTATTTCCGACAACACAGATCATGAGTGAGATAACTTTTAATAACCCGGGCCTCCTGTACTTTCTCGCAGTAATACCTCTGCTGGCAGCATGGTATTTTTTTGGCAGCAGGAAAATAAAAGTTCCTCTTCTTATCTCTTCATTGCAACCTTTCCGGAATAGTAAAACGCCTTTAAGATTGTATCTTAAGCATCTGAGTTTTGCTTTAAAGATGACAGGCCTGGGATTTCTGATTGTTGCTTTTGCACGCCCCCAAATCGTTGACGAATGGAGTGTTTCCAATACAGCCGGGGTGGATATTGTTCTGTGTATTGATGTTTCCGGAAGCATGCGTGCAATGGATTTTAAACCCAACCGGCTCGAAGCTTCAAAATCAATAGCTGCCGACTTTATTAACGGAAGAACAGCAGACCGTTTCGCTATAACTGTTTTCAGCGCCGAAAGTTATACAAAATGCCCTCTCACTGCCGATAAAGCAATGATCATAAACCTGCTAAACCAGATTGATTTCGGCACAATGGAAGATGGTACAGCTATCGGAACAGGCCTGGCTACTGCGGTTAACCGTATTAAAGACAGTAAAGCCGTAAGTAAAGTGATTATCCTTCTTACTGACGGTGTCAATAACACGGGAATGATAGGCCCGGTAACAGCAGCAGAAATTGCTGCTGAATATAATATTCGCGTCTATACTATTGGTGTGGGTTCACTGGGTGAAGCACCTATCCAGATACAAACACCGTTTGGACCACGAATACAAAATATGAAGGTGGAAATTGATGAAGATGTGTTGAAACAAATCTCAGCCCTGACAGGTGGTAAATATTTCAGAGCTACAGATGAAAAAGCATTAATCGCTGTCTACCAGGAAATTGATCGCCTGGAAAAAACTATCCTTGACGTCGAAAGTTTCGTTCATAAAAAAGAAAAGTATTTTACCTTTCTCTTAACCGGACTCCTGCTTATAGTTATTGATACATTGTTGTCTCTTACTTTATTGCGACAATTACCCTAATTGTGTTATTATGTTCGAGTTTACTGATTATAGTGTTTTGTATGGTTTATTGATTATTCCTTTTTTCCTGCTGATTTTTATATCAAACAGATACATCAGAAGGAAATATCTCCGGAAATATGCAAATGAATCAAAACATGCTGCACTCCTCCCGGATGCTTCTTCTGTTAAATCCTGGTTGAAACTCATCATATCCCTGTCATCCCTGATACTGCTTATCCTTGCTCTTGCCGGCCCACGGGTTGGATCCCAACTCCGGGAGGTCGAAAAAAAAGGCAGGGAAATAGTGATCGCCCTCGATGTCTCATATAGTATGCTGGCATCCGATATTAAACCAAATAGACTCGAAATGGCAAAGAACGCACTCTCCAGGATGCTTGAACAACTTGAAGATGACCGCGTGGGACTGATCGTGTTTGCAGGTGATGCATATACTGTAATGCCCATGACAAACGATTTTTCCGCAGCAAAATTATTTCTCAGAAATGCAGGCCCGGGAATGGTTTCCAAACAGGGAACTTCCCTGCCGGCAGCTATTAATATGGCGTTGAGATCTTTCTCTCCATCTCTGCCTGATGCCTCAACTCCTGATTTTGCAAGGGCAATGATCATCATCACCGATGGGGAAAACCATGAAACGGGAGCGCTCGAAGCTGCCGGTGAAGCTAAAAAACAGGGTA
>CAYVTV010000181.1:0-8678 GCA_964454295.1 uncultured Bacteroidaceae bacterium | reverse complement strand
TCTCAATATTAATACCTGAGATCCATTTCAAAGTTAGTTAGTTATTTTCAATGATTTTATTTTTTTATTAAAACTTTTATACGAAATACGAACATCAGGATACAATTGTTTCGTTTTTATGCACCTCCCATCAATGAAAACTGATCCTCACTTCATCCAAAATCTCCATACAATAATCCTTCACCATATTGATTTAGTAACCAAATTCAATAAATTTGACCTGATTATTACATCTCCACCTTATAACATTGGAAAATCATACGAGACAAAAACAAGTATTGAGAAATACCTTGAAACACAGGAAGAAATAATCCACCAGTTCCTCTTTTAATATTAGGTATAGAGCCTTAGAATTATTGGTAATTAAAATTACATGATTTTCTAATCCCCGGTAATTAATTTTTCATACACTCTTTCACAATCCTTACAGACCTACTCCTGCCATATGGTATCATGAATGCTTCTTATTACTCCTGAAGTGTTAGTCATAGCCTGAAATAATATCTACTTAACCAATACTTGTAAAGCGGGTCAAGGAATTTAACAACATTGTTCTGTGTGTCAACAATTTCCTTATTTATTAACGCTTTCTTTATTTTTAACACACTGGCCGATGTTCCCACTTGATATACCGTTATGGTTGAAACGGAACTTAGCTGTTCGACTTTATTAAGCACTGCCTTTAGAAAGTTTAACTGATTATTGTTTAATCCATCCGTAATTGTTTGAAAAAGCATGCTGAGTTGCAATACTAAATCTTCAAATGCTTCCATGACAATATTCCGGTTACATTTTTTTTGTGTCCGTAACCAGGATTGCTGAGCTAATTGTTGTACATAATAAGAATGGCATTCTGTTAATTCTGCGATTAATGCTGCTTCATTATTTCCAATGATCTTTCCGGTTTCAGTAAAACTGTTCTTCAGTCCTTACATTATTCAGGTCAAAATAAATAATCCCCAACTTACCAAAAAGTAACTAATAAAAAAGTAACTTACCAAAAGGTAACATACCGAAAAGTAAGTTTGAATTAAATTATTATCCGGAACTGTAAAGTTCTTATTCTAACTAATAGGTAGCCTGTATATAATTATTCTTACTTCCATATTTTTCAATTATTTCCAAGGTCGCACCAAATTCCGGGAATGGGAGTAATCATAATACTTCTGAGGACTCAATGTCATCAATACTTGTTGTTGCATATTTATCGGGTTGGTTTTTTCCGATGTCTGATTCCGTATCACTTTTATGATATTCATTTGTTTCTGATTTATTTAACTATCTTTGCACACTCTAATGCGTAAAAAATCACAAAACATAAATGGTATTTAATAAATTGGATCTGATTCCGGAATTGCTGGAATCAATCGACTATATGGGTTTTAGTCAGACCACCCCGATACAGGAAAGAGCTATCCCTGTGATCATGTCGGGAAGGGATCTTATTGCCTCAGCACAGACCGGCACAGGGAAAACCGCCGCTTTTTTGCTTCCGCTCATTAACAATATTTCGAAAAAACGTACAGGAAATACGCATACGCTTATACTGGTACCTACCCGTGAACTGGCCATTCAGATCGATCAGCAGATAATCGGACTGGCATACACACTGAGCATAAATTCCATCGCCGTTTATGGGGGTGGAGACGGAGGCGGATGGGAACAGGAGAAAATTGCCCTCTCGGATGGAGCCGATATTATTGTGGCTACTCCCGGCAGGCTGATCTCTCATCTTAACCAGGGATATGTGAAGTTTGACAGGATTGAGGTACTGGTTCTTGACGAAGCCGACCGGATGCTCGACATCGGATTTTATGATGATATCATGCAAATAATTACCAGCCTTCCTCAAAATCGTCAGACGCTGATGTTCAGTGCAACTATGCCGCCGAAAATAAGATCACTGTCAAAAAGAATATTGAAAGATCCGGTAGAAATTGCCCTTGAAATGTCCAAACCTGCCGATGGAGTTACACAAACCGTTTATATGTTGCAGGACCATCAGAAGGTGCCGCTGATAAAAAGTCTTATTCATGATAATCCCGAATACAGTAGCATCCTTATCTTCTGTTCAACAAAGAAAAAAGTAAGTGAGATAGTCCGTGGGCTGCGTTCTAAAGAATACCTGGTTGAAGGTATTTCATCTGATCTGGCTCAGAGCGAGAGGGAAGAGATGCTCCTGAGGTTCAGTTCACGCAGCTGCCGCGTGCTGGTGGCTACAGACGTGCTTAGCAGGGGCATTGACATCAAGGATATCAATATGGTAATTAATTTTGATGCCCCCTCTGATGCAGAGGATTATGTGCATCGTGTCGGGCGCACTGCACGCGCAGAAAAATCGGGCGTGGCAGTAACACTCATTAATAAGCCGGATTTATACAAAATGCGCCGCATCGAAAAACTGATAGGCTATAAAGTCAATGTCGGACTGCTTCCGGATTTTGTTGCCAGGCAACATGGAGTCAACTCCACACCACCATTCTCATCAGTAAATTCCGGAAATATCAAATTCAGGAGAAGAAGTGATCATAAAGGCAGGAAGCGGACAGAAGGTTATATGAAAAGGGGGAATGGTTAACGGTTTCTTACAAAGGGGATCACGGGATTAAGTGGAGGGATCACGCTATCACGGGATCACGGGATCAAGTAGAGGGATCACGCTATCACGGGATCACGGGATCAAGTGGAGGGATCACGCTATCACGGGATTACGGGATCAAGTGGAGGGATCAGGTTTCGTGTTTTTTTCACCCGGGCGACACACAAAAAACAAAAAATCGTATAAATAATAAGAAGAATTATCTACCTTTAATCTGGTTTTAAGACATCAATTAAGGGTGACAAAAGAAGTGACAAGTGACATGTGACGTGTGACATGTGACATGTGACGGAAATACTGGTAATTTGTCGTCACTTGTCACCTGTCACCTGTCACTTCTTTTCACTTATAACCAATGATTATTTGTAACTATATTCAGACCCAACTAACCAAAATTACCTGAACTATGCGCTTGTTTACTTTCATTATCTGCCTGCTAATAACTGTTTCCCTTCAGGCTCAACAATTTATCCGCCCCAATCCGACAGGTGAATCTGCCACGGTAATTTTTTACCGGTTACCCAATTATGTCGGTTCCGGAGTGAGAATGAAAATTCTGGCAAACGGAGAACCGGTGGTTATGCTTAGAAACAACTCATATTATGAGTATTTGTTTAATCCCGGGGAATATATTTTTACCTGTAAAATGGGACCTGAAGCCAGGCTGAAACTTACCCTTGAACCAGGTAAAACCTATTACATTAAGGGATACATTAATGCGGGTTTCTGGTCTTCCATTCCTGTTCTTGAAGTTGTGGACCCGATCTCTGGAAGGGCGGTGGTGGAAGGCGGTACTCTTCGCCCCCTGGAACCTCAGGTGATATCCACGGAAAAACCTGCATCAAGAATCGGACTTTCCATGGGTGGCGGATTCGGATTCGAGAATGTGGATCTTTTTATTGATGAGGATGGAGATGATGTTACCCTCAGCACCGGCGGTGGATTTTCTATTGGTGCTGAAGCAGGTCACGCATTTGGTAAATTTTTTGATCTGTCACTTAACATGCATTACCAGGTAAGTTCATTGTCAAGATCATTAAAGAATGCCAGCGCTAGCTTCGAACGGATGAACATACTTCTTACCCCGGCTTTTATTATCCCTGTAAAAGGAGGTGATTATTATCATTTTAAACTCGGAGGCGGAATTGGCGTATATGCCTTCGGAGATATGGATATTGATGCCAGCAAACTAGGCGCATCAGTGTATAAATATAAGTATAACACTGCGCTCGGCCTGCACGGTTCATTTATTTTTTATTCTCACTTTTCGGACAGAGGATCTTATAATATTGGACTCCGTTTATATAATGTAAAATATGAATACAATCCCACAGAAAGCACTCACACAAATTCTGATCCGGGGATTGCCAAACCGGTAGGGTCGGGTCTGGATTTTGTTTTTGGGTATTGTTATCATTTTTAGTAAAATGTCACTTCTCAATAGTTCGTTAAATTGAAAAAAACGCAAAGGCGTAAAGTGTTATTTGTCAATATATAGCACAATGCTGTAATGAATTAATAAAACTCTCATTATTAGCATGTTATGAAATAATAACAATCTGTTAACAACTATAATAGCTTAGAAAACAACACTTATGAAATCTAACCTCAAACAACCTGAAACCGTCATTCCCCCTCCCTCGCCCCACATGGTGGGCGATGGATTCAGGGTGCATAATTTCTTCCCCCGTTTCGGGGAGAAGAGAATGAGTCCTTTCTTCCTGCTCGATTACAATGCGGAATACTATTTCCCGCCAAGGGAGAAACCACGGGGTATAGGCGCTCACCCGCACCGCGGACTTGAAACGGTTACATTAGCTTTTCAGGGGAAGATAGCGCATCGCGACAGCGCCGGTAATGGCGGAGTGATTGCAGAAGGGGATGTGCAATGGATGACAGCCGGCAGAGGCATACTGCACAACGAGTTTCATGAACAAGAATTCAGCAGAAGAGGCGGAAATATGCAGATGGTACAGTTGTGGGTAAACCTGAGAAAACAGGACAAGATGACACCTCCTGCATACCAGGGAATTGTGAATCAACAGATGGGGAAATATGTTTTTGATAAGGACATGGGGAAAGCGGATATTTTATCCGGAACCTTTAAGGGAGTTAAAGGCCCTGCTAAAAGTTTCATCCCTGTTGAACTATATACGATATCGCTAACAAAGGGTTCTGTTATTGATTTCACATTACCCGAAGACTTTAACAGCGGGATCATTGTTATTGACGGAACAATAAAAATCAATGATGCAACTCCCGCCCCGGTGAATTCCTTTGTTCTTTTCAAAAATTCTGGTACTATAATTAAGGTGGAAGCTCAGGATAACTGCAAGTTTCTCGTAATGAGCGGAGACCCAATAGATGAACCCCTAGCCAGTGGCGGCCCCTTTCTTATGAACACAAGAGAGGAGATACAGGAAGCCTATAATGATTACTATAACGGGAAGTTTGGTTATCTCGAAGACTGATCTATTCCTCCGGAAACTCCCTCATGGGTGCATATCGTATATAGGTGTCAAAAATATGAGGATCGGGTCCCACCAGGCGGGGATCTTCCGACCTTTCCAGCTCTTTTACCAACTCTGATCTTAACCTCTCTTCAATACGGCTGTAATCAGAATGTCCTGAAAGGTTGTTCAGACAATACGGGTCATTCAAAATATCATACAATTCATATTCAGGCCTTTTTGCGAACGACAGGTCGAAGAAGGGTTTGATCTCCGGATTTTTATGATTTTCAGCGAGTAATGATTTGGACGGGCTTGCGTCGACATCTGTAAAAGCCCATTCTGACTGATGTTTCCCGTCTTTATCAATGCCATACAATGGCATAAGCCTGCCGTTTACAATAGCCCGTGGTGCACCCGCCGGCCAACGGTTAGGATGCATATTCCAGATTAACATGTATTGGTTGTCACGTATCATTCTTTGCGGATAGCCCAGGTTATTCCATCGTGAACAGGAATGGCGCTCACGTCCTGCAAAAATGTATTTTTTCGCGGCATCTGTAATACCAGATCTCCCAGACTCCAGAATGTTCCTGAATGATTTTCCTGACATAGGCAACATTCCTTCAGCAGATGTGCCGGTAAGCTCAAGCAGGGTAGGGGCAAAGTCGGCGAAACTTATCAGGTCTTCCACCACTCTTTTACCCGGGAATTGCCCGGGAAACCTGATAGCAAGGGGTACATGCACCCCGTATTCAAAACAATTGGCTTTTGCACGGGGGAAGGGCATGCCGTTATCGGCAGTAACAATTATTATTGTGTTATCTAATTCCCCTTTTTCTTCAAGATATTGAATCATCCTGCCAAGATGCAGGTCAAACCATTCTATTTCCACCGCGTAATCCAGCAGGTCGCCGCGAATGACTTCATTGTCGGGGAGGAACCCCGGAACTTCGGCATCCTCGGGCTTTTTCCCCATCCGTTTCCACGAACCTTTTTCATAACTGCGATGAGGTTCATGCGCCCCGTACCAGAAGAAGAAAGGATCTCCCGTTTTCCTGTTCTCCATAAAGTGCCTGAAGTTTTCAAAATAATTATTCGGGCTTATTCCTGTTGCCGTACGTTCATTATCTAAACCTTCTGTGTATAATATCCTGCTGTGTTCAATTCCACCGGCATTTTCTTTACGCCACAAAGAATCGTTTTCGCTCTGTGCATACCTGAAAGGCGCTACTCCTTTCCCTGTTCTTCCGGTATAATACCCGTTCTGTTCCAACAGGTCAACGAAGGGTACATATTTTTTCATCCATGAAGAACTGTGTTGTCCGCTCTGTTCATTCTGCCAGTGATATCTCCCGGTCACCAGTGAACTGCGCGAAGGTGCACTTCCGGGCGAGCCTGCGTAGCAGTTGGTGAAAAATATCCCTTCACCGGCAATCCGGTCGAAAGCCGGAGTATTGATGAATTTACAGCCTGAGAAGCTGGTATGGGGGAAAGACTGATCATCACTGATAGCCAGAAGTATATTCGGACGCTGTGGTTCAGTTTTCTTTTGCACCTGACAGCTCTGGAACATATATCCTGTTCCGGCGGAAAGCAATAAGGCTATTGGTAGAGGGTTCATGATTATTATATTTAAGTGTGACATGTGACATGTGACATGTGACATGTACTTCCTGTTTTTTAGTTTTATTTCGTTTACTCAAATACTCAAATACTCAATTACTCAAATACTCAAATACTCAATTCCTCAATTCCTCATCCACTCATCCCTTAATCCCGTGATCCCTTAATCCCGTGATCCCGTTATCCCACAAGAGGGTAAAAACATAGCTTTGCCCCAATTAAGCTCACTGCCCACTGTCACTCGTCACCCGTCACTCGTCACTTCTTCAATGTGCTAACCCTTTTCCCGACAAATATCTCTCTGCATCAATTGCCGCCATACAGCCTGTTCCTGCAGCAGTGACAGCCTGGCGGTATACCGGATCCTGCACGTCTCCGCAGGCAAACACACCCTCAATATTGGTTTTTGAAGTACCGGGAATGGTTTTGATATATCCGACCTGATCTTTATCCAGTCCGGGAAATATGTCGGAATTAGGTTTGTGGCCTATAGCTACAAAAAAGCCTTTAATGTCAATTTTCACTTCTTCTCCCTTTGAATTGGTGGCAATGACACCTGTTACTCCATCGTCTCCTACGATCTCTTTGGTTACATGTTCAAAAAGCACCTGTATTTTAGAATTACTGAACACTCTATCCTGCATTATTTTGGATGCCCTTAAAAATGGTTTTCTCACTATCATATAAACTTTATTACAAATGCCGGAAAGGTAGAGCGCTTCTTCACAGGCTGTATCACCGCCGCCCACCACTGCCACATCGGCTCCTTTATAGAAGAATCCGTCGCAGGTAGCACAGGCAGAAACTCCAAATCCCATGAATTTCTTTTCCGATTCCAGTCCGAGATACTGGGCCGTAGCCCCTGTCGCAATGATCACTGTGTCAGCAAGAATTATTTTCTTTTCGTCAATAATTATTTTATATGGTTTTTCGCTGAAGTCGGCTGCCGTTGCCATACCCCACCTTGCATCTGTTCCGAAGCGTACAGCTTGTTTTTTGAAGTTTTCCATCATTTCCGGACCGGTAATGCCCTCCGGATAGCCAGGGTAATTTTCCACCTCAGTAGTTGTCGTTAGCTGTCCTCCGGCCTGAAGTCCTTCGTATAAAACCGGACTCAGATTTGCGCGTGCGGCGTAAATAGCTGCAGTATATCCGGCGGGACCAGAACCCAGTATCAGCACTTTGACCCTCTCAGTATCTCCTTCCGGAAGGGAGTCATTCTTTCCTTCCTCCATTTCCAATGGTTTGAATAATTCCATGTATATCAGATTTATTTATGTAAATATTAACTAATTCCCTTTGTGTTCCTTCGTGTGTACTTTGTGTCCTTTGTGGTTAATACCTAATGTTGTTAACCACAAAGAACACGAAGGGTTTCACTAAGGAACACGAAGCATATTTTTAAATCTGCAATATTATCAAACTTAATGCTATTAATGAAAAAATCCGGATCATTTCTATGTTGTGATATTAAAAAAAATAATGTACATTTGCGACCTGAAAAAATCCATATAACTATTAATACATATCAGGATGGACTTAATGAAAGTTGTTGAGAAAGAATTCTCTGCCGAAAATAAATTCCCGGTTTTCAATGCCGGTGACACCATAACCGTACATTATAAAATCAAAGAGGGTGGAAAAGAAAGGATACAGCAGTTCAGGGGAACGGTTATCCAGAAAAAAGGAAGCGGTAATACAGCTACTTTTACCGTTAGGAAGATGTCCGGTAATGTGGGTGTGGAAAGAATATTCCCTGCCATTTCTCCTTTCATTGACAAGGTTGAGGTAAATAAGAGAGGCCATGTAAGAAGGGCAAAGATCTACTATTTACGCGGTTTAACCGGTAAGAAAGCAAGAATTCAGGAAAAGAGAATCTGATAGTATTTGGTGATTTGGTTATTTGGTGATTTAGTGATTTGGTGATTTGGTGATTTAGTGATTTAGTGATTTAGTGATTTGGTGATTTGGTGATTTATTGGGGCAATATGTGTTTGCCCGTG
>CAYVTV010000180.1:0-8946 GCA_964454295.1 uncultured Bacteroidaceae bacterium | reverse complement strand
AACGCAGAACCCTACCAGGGTAAGATTGTTACAGATGAAGATATTAAAGCAGCAGCTCTTCAGGCCAACGGAAGAACAGTGATTTCACCTGACGGATGGAAACTTTGTCTGTATGATACAGACAAATCTCAACTGTTCAACCTGAAGGAGGATCCCTGGGAAACCACAAATCTGTTTAATCATCCTGATCATCAGGATAAAATTAAATTGCTCACTGCAAAAATTATGGAATGGCAGAAAAGCACAAAAGATAAATTAAGTTTATAATTTAAAAATTAAACTTATATTTTATACCCGGATGATTTTCCAATTAAAAATATAATCTCATGAAAACCAGAAATTTATTATCATTTATCAGTGTTTTTATCATCGCACTCACTAATGCACAGGATGTTAAACCACCTCAGATTACAAGGCTCTATGAACCAATACCGGAAGTTGTAACCCCGGGAGAGGGGACTTTACCTCCTTCAGATGCTATTGTGCTTTTCAATGGGAAAGATATGTCAGGCTGGCTTCACGAGAATGGAAAGCCTGCAGAATGGGTAGCCAGTGAAGGTGTAATGACCGTTAAGCCCAAATCGGGACATATTGTAAGCGAAAAAAGTTTCGGGGATGTACAGCTTCATATTGAATGGCGGACACCGGAGGTTCTCACAGGAGAAGGGCAGAAGAGAGGTAACAGCGGAGTATGGCTGATGAGCCGTTATGAAGTACAGATACTCGATTCGTATGATAATGAGACCTATGTGAACGGGCAGGCCGCTGCAATTTATAAACAACATATTCCCCTTGTTAATGCCTGTCGTAAACCCGGTGAGTGGCAAACCTATGATATTATTTTCATGGCTCCAAGATTCAACAGCTCAGGGAGGGTGATAATCCCTGCAAGGATAACTGTAATACACAACGGAGTTCTGGTGCAGAATAATGTCGAATTATTGGGATCGACTGAAAATGTGGGATCCCCAAGAGTCTATCCTCCACATGAAGAAAAGATGCCTTTAAAGTTACAGGATCATGGAAACCTTGTAAGCTTCAGGAATATATGGGTAAGGGAGTTATAAAATTGCAGGGTTTAGTTTTTATTAAACGAACTATAGTAACATAAAATATTATTAGAATTAAAATACAACAGTTCGTTAAATTAAAATAAAACGCGAAGACGCAAAGGCGCAATATATTATATATCAACAATATAGATAATTTATACTCGAATTGTTAAAATATTCATTATCAACGCAATAAAAAAGTTTAACGAACCATTAAAAATATATAAAAATGAAAAAATCAAATGTTGTGTTTTTATTGATGGCTATATCCTGTTTATATTTCTCTTGTTCAAGTGGGATAAAGGAGAATACATCATATGATGTTGTCATATATGGCGGAACTGCCTCCGGAATTGCTGCAGCTCTTCAGTGTACACGCATAGGGAAATCGGTAATAGTACTTGAACAGACACACCGGATTGGTGGTTTGACAACCGGGGGACTTGGCCATGCTGATATTGGAATTAAACAGTCTATTGGCGGTATTGCACTGGAATTTCACAGAAATCTTAAAGCTTACTACGATAATCATGATAACTGGGTATACCAGGAAAAAGGCGAGTATCGTGCAAGAGGTAAGAATGTTGCTGAGCCGGATGATGAAGGGGTATGGACTTTTGAACCTTCTGTGGCGCTTCATATACTCCATAGGATGATAGAAGATCAGGAAATTGATATAGTATATAATCAGTTTCTCAACCGGGAGACGGGAGTTAAAATGAAGGGAAACAAAATTATATATGTCACCATGCTTAACGGTGAAACATATAAAGGGAAGATGTTCATTGATGCAACCTATGAGGGTGATTTAATGGCTTCTGCGGGAGTCGGCTATTCTACCGGAAGGGAACCGAATATCCGGTATGGGGAAACGCTTAATGGTGTGCAAACGAGGGAATATGCACCTACACTGACTACCGAACGGCCTGGTCATAATTCAAAGAATCATAACTTTCTGAATGGCGTTGATCCTTATATCAGAAGAGGTGATCCGTCAAGCGGATTATTACCTTTCATAGACCTTTCAGGTCCGGGTAGTGAAGAGAATGGAGATCACCGTATTCAGGCATATTGTTTTAGGATGTGTCTGACGGATTATCCGGACAACCGTATTCCCTTTACAAAACCTGAAGAGTATAATGAGCTGGATTATGAATTGTTATTCAGAAATTTTGAAGCTGGATACCATCTCGCTCCCTGGAGGAATATGCCTATGCCCAATCGAAAGACAGACACTAACAATAAAGGGGGAATGTCCACTGATTTTATAGGACAGAATTATGATTATCCGGAAGCGGATTATGAGCTGCGGAACAAAATTATTGAAGAACATCTTCAGTATCAGAAGGGACTTATGTGGACACTGGCATATCATCCGAGAACACCTGAGTTCGTAAGAAAAGAAGTATCAGCATTCGGGTTGTGCAAAGACGAGTTCACAGAGACCGGAGGATGGCCACACCAGCTTTATATCAGGGAGGCACGAAGGATGGTCAGCGATTATGTCATGACACAGCATCATTGCGAGGGGCTTGTTGATGTGCCTGATCCTGTTGGGTTGGGTTCCAATTCTATGGATTCTCATCATACGCAAAGGTATATAACCAGGGAGGGATACGTAAAAAATGAAGGGAATGTACAGGCAAATCTGAATTTCCCATATCCGATAAGTTACCGTTCTATTATTCCCCGGAAAGAAGAGTGCAGTAATTTATTTGTGCCGGTTTGTCTCAGTTCTACTCATATAGCATTTGGCTCCATAAGAATGGAGTCGGTATTCATGATCCTTGGGCAATCTGCAGCTTTGGCAGCCTCCCTTGCGATAGATGAAAATATTTCTGTTCAGGATGTTGATTATAATAAATTGAAGAACCTGTTAATTAAATTCGAACAACGTTTAACACCTTAATTTTTTTATTATTATGACTAAACGCAGAGACTTTATTAAAAAGAGCATCACAGGTACTGCCGTCTTGGGGTTGGGCGGTATAGGTTTTAGTGCACGGTCCTATGCAAACATAGTTGGTGCAAATAATCGTATAAATGCAGCAGTAATTGGAATAAGGCAGAGAGGAAGGGGGCTCATTCAGGATGTGTGTAATCTGAAAGACAATAATGTCAGGCTTATTTCTTTATGTGATGTGGATGAACAGTTTTTTCCCGAAAGGAATAAATATGTATTTGATGAGACAGGCATAAAGCCTAAGAACGAGTGGGACATGCGGCGTATCTTTGAAGATAAGGAGATTGATGCGGTATGGTTTGCCACTCCGAATCACTGGCATGCATTGGGTACTATTTGGGCATGTCAGGCGGGGAAGCATGTGTATGTGGAAAAACCCTGCAGTCATAACATTTCTGAAGGCCGCAAGATGATTGAAGCTGCACGTAAATATAATGTGCGCGTTCAGGTAGGGTTTCATAATCGTGCAGATGGTAATATCCGTTCTGCAATGAAGTTTTTACATGATGGAGGAATCGGTGAAGTATATATGGCCCGGGGTTATTGTTATAAGCCAAGGCTATCGGATGGAATTACACGGGATGGCACACCTCCTTCCTCCCTGCACTATGATATGTGGTTAGGGCCTGCTGCGTATCAAACTTACAATGAGAAGAAGGTACATTACCGGTGGCATTGGTTCTGGAATACGGGTAACGGGGACATAGGGAACCAGGGCCCTCACCAGCTGGATATAGCCCGCTGGGGTTTGAATAAAAACATACATCCTGTTTCGGCGTATTCTATAGGAGGAATATTCGGCTGGACACCTGAGGAATGTGCCAATGAAACCCCTGATGTACAGTCTGCCTTATTTAAATACAGTGATGGTAAGATTTTACAATTCGAGGTAAGAGGCAGGGCAACCAATAAGGAATCTGACATTAACCCTGTTGTAGGAAATATTTTTTACGGTAAGGAAGGATTTCTGGAATTAGGTAGTGGTACATGGAAAGCCTTCAGGGAAAATGAAACAGAACCTTTTGCTCAATCTAAAGATGGCCAGCCTGAAAATGATTACCCATTCCTGAAATCCCCGAGACGCAGTCTGCTTCTTTCCGCTAACTTTATTGATGCGGTTCGTACGGGGGATGACAGCAGGCTTTATTGTGACATTATTGACGGTCATAATTCGTGTGTTTTACCACATCTGGCGAATATTTCCTATCGCCTGGGCAGAGAAATTGAATTTATGGGTGAATATGAGAAGTTTGCGAACGATCCGGAAGCGGATCTTATGCTGACAAGAAATTACAGAAAACCGTATGTAATATCAAAAGATGTATAAATTTCATCACTTTCCCTTATAGTGCTTATTAATAAATAATTACCATATCATCCTGTGTTAAAGCTATTAGGTCGTTGGCTTACAGAGTTCTGATCAGGAACAGAAATGTTGACAAACATGTTTCAATAGGGGCCGGGCATAACATTGTTTCTATGAAACTCACTTAGCTAAAATTCCTTTAATGATTTTTTTCTGACCATACTGATTTAAAGGATAATTATTGTATTTTTATAATAAAATCGCAACATTTTTTTCAAAAAGAAAAATGAAATGAATTACTGAAAATCTCCTAATAATTATCCTGACAACAGATAAACTTTAAAATATAATATTATACGGTATAAACTTGAATTTGTAAAAACATGAAAAGAAGAAATTTTATTAAAAGCGCAGGAGTAGCGACTGCCGGTTCAGTAGTAATCCCAACTATTGTACCCTCATCGGTTTTCGGCAAATATGCACCAAGTAGCAGAATAAATATCGGTCAGATAGGATGCGGACGTATTGCACGGGGTCATGATATTGAAAATACTATTATTTACGATCAGGCACAGTTTACTGCAGTGTGTGATGTGGACAGTAAAAGAATGGCTGATGGCAAAAAACTGATCGAAGATTTCTATGCTAAGAAAACAGGAAAGAAAGCCTATACCGGGGTAAAAATGTACGAAGACTACAAGGAGATGCTTCAGGATCCTGAAATTGATGCGGTGATCATCAGCACTCCTGATCATTGGCATGCACAGCCCGCCATTGAGGCAGCCCTGGCAAAAAAGGATATTTATCTTCAGAAACCGAACTCACTGACAGTGGCAGAGGGGCGTTTAATGAGTGATATCGTGAACCGGCAGGGAGTGATCATGCAGGTAGGCACCCAGCAGCGCTCCTACGCTCAGTTCAGGGTAGCTGCTGAATTGGTCCGTAACGGACGTATTGGTAAACTGCATACTGTAAAAATTGGTTTACCAGGTGATCCTTCGGGTCCGGATGCTCCCGAGATGCCTGTTCCTAAAAACCTGAATTTTGATACGTGGTTAGGTGTGACTCCTGTGGTACCTTATACTGAAACAGGAGTTCACCCTCAGAATGGATATAGTAGGCCGGGATGGCTCAGAATCGAAAACTACGGAGCAGGAATGATAACGGGCTGGGGTCAGCATCATTTTGATTCCGCCGCATGGGGGATGGATACTGAATATACCGGACCTGTAAGCGTGGAAGCTATAGCTGAATTTCCCAAATCAGGTTTATGGAATGTACATGGCGATTTTATGGTTAAGGCGGAATATGAAAACGGGATAACTATGTACACCAGTGGTGGTTTTCCGAATGGAATACGCTATGAAGGGACTGAAGGATGGATATTTGTCAGCAGGGGCAGTTATGTTGCTACAGCCAGCGATCCCGTTACTGCTGAAAAAAGCGCACAGGCGCTGAATGCAAGCGATCCAAAGATCCTGAAATCGGAAATAAAACCAGACGAGATAAATTTATATCGAAGTGAAGAGCAACATCTTAACTGGCTTGAGTGCATTCAAAACAGGAAACAGCCTGTGTCTCCTGTCGAAATAGGTCATCGTGCCTGCACAATATGCCTTATCAGTCATATTGCCATGAAAATTCCCGGTGTTCTGAAGTGGGATCCCAAAGCAGAAAGATTTATCAACAATGACCTGGCAAATTCCATGTTAAGTCGCCCGCAAAGGTATCCCTATGGGACGAACTATATAAAACTTTAGTTAAAATCATGGTAGCAAACAATAGGGTTAAAACAACCTTCATTAAAACTGTTTAACTGAAATTTATATTAAACTCACTTCATCTGCGATTATGCCTTCAAACCATCTGTTAATAGGATTCTCTATTCTCACAATATCATCCTGTATATCAACGGGTGATAAAAAGGGAGGAGAAAGTCAGAAATTAAATCAGGAACTTCCGAACATATTGTTTATCTGTGTGGATGATTTACGTCCCGATCTGGGATGTTACGGTAACCCGGTTATCAAAACTCCAAATATGGATAAACTGGCAGAAAAGAGCCATGTTTTTACCAATCATTATGTTCAGGTTCCTACCTGTGGAGCTTCACGTGCCTGCCTGTTAACAGGTATGCTGCCACAGTCCAGGGAACATCTGAAAAATGAAGTAATACATAATTTCATCTCAAACAATCCTGAATCAGACATACCTGAAACATTTATCCATCACATGCGCAGAAACGGATATTATACGGTAGGTATCGGAAAAATAAGTCATTATGCAGATGGGTTGTTATATGAATACACCGATTCTGTCGGCACAAAGCGTGAATTGCCTCACAGCTGGGATGAGATGCTTTTTAATTCCGGAAAATGGGGAACAGGCTGGAATGCCTTTTTCGGTTATGCTGACGGTACAAACCGTCAGGGGATGAATAGCCTTGTTAGGCCGTATGAGAAAGCTGATGTTGAGGATGAAGGATATCCGGACGGGTTAACTGCAAATCTCGCATTAGAAAAGTTGAAAGAGTTGTCAGTGAAAGGGAACCCTTTTTTTCTGGGTGTTGGGTTCTTTAAGCCGCATCTGCCTTTTACCGCTCCTTCAAAATACTGGGATCTTTACAATGAAAATGAAATACCTCTGTCACCTAATCCCTTTATTCCTGTTGGCATTAATAAGGCAAGTCTGCATCCAAGCGGGGAATTCAACCGTTACGGGTTAACTGATGAGGTTGTAACCCTTGATGGCCCTGTTTCGGATAATTATGCCCGCAAAGTAAGACATGCATACTATGCCTGTGTCAGTTATATCGATGCCCAGATAGGAAAATTGATTGATGAACTGGAACGACTGGATCTGGCGAAGAATACCATTATTGTCATCTGGGGTGATCATGGATGGCATCTGGGGGATCATCTGGTATGGGGTAAGCACACTATTTTTGAACGGTCGTTAAGTAGTCCGCTGATTATAAGGGTACCTGGGACAGAAGGAGGTAAATCCACTGAAAAAATAGTGAGTACCGTAGATATTTATCCAACTCTTATGGAATTATGTGGGTTGGGTATGCCACATCCTACGGATGGTAAAAGCCTGGTTCCGTTATTACATGATCCCGGGTATACTTCATGGGAGGATGCTGCGTATGGATACCGTAATGGTATTACCCTGCGTACTGACAGGTACCGGCTTACAAAATATTTCAGGGATGAAGAACCCACTATTGAGTTGTATGATCATCTGGATAACCCGTATGAAACGAGGAATATTGCCGGTGAGCATCCTGAGGTAGTGGAGAAGTTAATGCCGTTATGGGAGAAAGGGAATACGGGGTTGTTTGGAGTAGAGTAGAAGGCTGTCTTCAAGTAATAATATATCTAACCACAAAGGACGCAAAGGATAACACAAAGGACACAGAGTATTGCAGATATGAAATATATACTTTCCGCAAGCGCTGATTGCGTGTTGCCGTAGCTTTGGCGAAGGTACAAGCTACTCTGCGCCGCGTCTTCGGCAAGCCTCCGGCGGCCGAAGGGAAGCGCTGTGTCCTTCGTGGATAAAAACATTTATGAGACGGCTCATATGCAATTATTTAAAATCACCTCCCAATATTAACAGCCAGATAAAGGGTTCCCAATACTACAAACACCACTCCCACAGCAATAAGGAATCCGGTAATATCCTGTCTGTTCCATTTATAGAATTCCAGGTAGGTATTCGGGAACAGGAGCATTTTTTCCGTTTCCCTTGGATTTTCGTATGAATATTGCAAATCTTTCAAATCCTGCCCGGGTCCTAACCCTTTTACCCTTGTCCGCATTTTCAGGAAGAATCTTCTGGTTGATTCATCATCCTGTTGAGGTGTAAGCAGAGAAACCAGGATAAGAATAAGAAATGGGAAAGTAAGCCGTATCATCATCCGGATAGTTTCATTCAGAGCATAGGGTAAATTTTCGAGGTGAACCCCGATTTTTTTAAGGAAATACAACTCAAGGTAAACATAGCCTCTTGCTTCAGCCTTATTATCAACCATACGGGGTTCTTTTGACCAGAGTATTGTTCTTGAAGGAAGTTCATAAGTCCTGGAGAATTGTTCCCCGGTGATTATTTCAACCGGACGGGGTATAATTTCCTTTTCTTCGGCAGGTAGTTTGTCCCATTCAATAATTTCAAGATCACGTGCCTGTTCATCCATATCTCTCACTGTATATGTTCTTATAACAGGTTTTGTTTGGGTTCTGATCAGAAATTCGCTTTTTGTTTTGATGGAAGGTGCCATAACGGGTAAAACCACAGGTATCAGATAGAACAGGAAGAATGTAATCAGTATGGAAGCCCAGGCACCCTGTCTGTTTGCTCTTCTCCATTTGAGTCCAACCCAGAATGCAGCTGCGAATATCACGAAGAATTCCCAGATGAACTTAAGGATTTCCAGGATACTATCGAACTGGGTAGCAATCAGTGCTGCGCCTATAAGGAATATTGCCCCGAAGACTCTTCCTGCCCATATATAGTTTGTTTCTGTTTTATCGGGGAAGAGGGGCCGGTATATATTATGAAGTAGTAGTCCGCTTACGGTAAGCATCAGGCAATCGGCAGTTGACATCAGGGCTGCCATCATG
>CAYVTV010000179.1:0-9042 GCA_964454295.1 uncultured Bacteroidaceae bacterium | reverse complement strand
AAATTTGCATGTTTGGGCGGTTTTTACGAGTACATTTTATGGGGTTGTGGGTTTTACCGCAAACGGGGGGATTTACTGTTTGTTGATATATAATCAAAAAGTCCGGCGAAGTTCCGGGCTTTTTCTTACAGTAGTCCTGCAATTTTAAGCAACTCGTCGAGTTCTTTATCGGAGATGTTTTCTTTTTCGGATTTATCGTAAATGGTAAGCAGATAAACATACTGATCAACCACTTTAACACAGGTAATAACACGGGATCCACCGCTTTTTCTTTTGCCTTTGGAAGCAATGGACATACGAACCTTGTAACAATCTTTGCCTAATGGTTCGCCCTGTAAGGGGTTTTGCTCCAAGGAACTAATAAGAGTTTCAATATCTGATTTAAAGGAATGGTGTTTTTTAGTTAATGAAGGATAACAAGTAACCAATTTCCTTATCGGAAATATCTTTCTGTTCCGATTTGTCGTAAATGGCAAGCAGGAAAACATTGTTCTCAATGACCTGAACATGTGTAATGACCCTTGCACCGCCAGATTTACCTTTGACTTTGGATTTTATGGCTACCCGAATTTTATAGCAGCTATTGGCCATAGCTGTTCCCTGTTCAGGTTCAAGTTCAAGGCTTTCAATCAGGTTGGCATATTCTGTTTTGAGAGATGGATATTTCTTTGTCAGCCGTTTAAGCTGCCTGTCAAACGGCGGTATGGTAACAACATTATAACTCATTGAGCAGGTCTTTTGCAGGTCTTGCTTTAAGCTTGCCCTGTTTTACCAAATTAAGGTTTTCCACAGCTTCCTTGATTTCTTCAAGCAACTGTGCTTTTGCCGGGGAAATCGGTTTTGCTTTTGCAAAAGAGAAGTTATTAAGCAGTTCTAGAATGAAATCCCCTTTGCTATCGTTTACATCAACAAGTAATTTCATAATTTTAATCTTTTATTTGTTTACGGCCAGATAGCCCTGAAACTTTGTAGTTGCAATAAATGCGTCAAGCATAGCAAAAACATGCTCCCTTTCTTTTGGTTGCATTTTAGATACTTCTTGAATACGCTGAATCATGCTTTTATCAAGTACCAAATCGGTATGCCCCACGAGCCAGTCTAAAGAAACATCAAGTATATCAGCAATTTTTGCAGCAGCTTTAATGCTTGGTTTCATTTCGTCACGCTCGTAACGGCCAATAACCGGGCCTTTCGTATTAAGCTTTTCGGCCAGTGCTTCCTGGCTAATACCCTTCTTCTTGCGGGCTTCTAAAAGACGTTTCCCAAAACTCATAAGTATCAATTAATACCTAATTTATAATAATAAGGCAAAAATACAAAACTTAAAAGTTATATCAAAACCAGAAAAAATTTGTTGTTGAAATGGATAATTATATTCGCAGCTGATAAGTTCTAATATCAGGAAGCTTCAGTTAGACACACTCACTTACAGAAGAATATCATTAATGTTTTTCCTACGGATTATATTCTTCAATAACCTTCATTGCAAACCTTATCTTTCCCTCCCTGCTGCTCTCACCTTCCAGCCAATGAATCTTAACACCCTCCCTCTCCATTTTCCTGAACCATGTCATCTGGCGTTTTGCGAACTGATGGATAGCAGTATTCAGTCCTTCAAACATTTCATTATAACTTATCTTCCCCTGTAAATACCAGGCAAGAAATTTGTATTCGAGTCCGTAAAAGACAAGCGTTTCCATAGATATTCCCGATTTAATCAGGGCTTCTGCCTCTTCAATCATGCCCTCCTTTAGCCGGCCTTTCAATCTTTGTGTTATCCTGTTCCTTCTCTCATTGCGACTGTATCTTATCCCGAAAACAAGGGAATTGAAATCGGGAAATTCCTGTTTTGGAGCAGGATAATTACTTGCAAATGTCTCGATCTCAATAGCCCTGATAAGCCTTTTCCTGTTCACTGTATCGGTCGTATTATGGAGTTTTTTGAATGACAACAGGATGTCAGTAAGTTCCCCGGTGCTTTTATCCGATAGTTCTTCCCTTAACTCTTTGTTCAGCGGCACGTTTATCAGACTGTACTTTTTCAAAACGGCATCGAGATACAGTCCTGTGCCTCCGCAGAGTACAACCTGCTTTTTTCTTCCCCTGATATCGTGCCATGTCCTGATAAAGTCTCTCTGGTATTCAAACACATTATACTCATACCCGGGATCAGCAATATCAATCAGATGTACATTTATCTTTTCACCGTTAACGATGTAATCATCATAATCCTTACCGGTTCCCAGGTTCATCCCCCGGTAAACCTGCCTTGAGTCGGCGCTGATGATCTCACCGTCTGTTTCTTTCGCCAGGCCGGCAGCAAATGCAGTTTTACCTGCAGCGGTATGCCCCAGCACTACAATGAGTAAAGGCTTTTTCAATCTTTATATTGCGTTAATAATGAGCATTTTAACAACTAAAACATAAATTGCCTATTTTATTGATATATAATATATTGCGCCTTTGCGCCTTTGCGTTTTTTTAACTTAACGAACTATTGATATGATGAAAAATAACTAAATTTGCCGTCTTATAAGAAACTTATTCCATTGCAGAGTAAAAATACCATAAATATTAAAAACAAAAAGGCTTATCATGATTTTGAGATCATCGAGAAGTTTATTGCCGGCATTGTACTTCTTGGCACAGAAGTGAAGTCTGTTCGTATGGGCAAGATCAGTCTTTCCGACTCATATTGTTATTTTATTAAAAATGAGTTGTTTGTAAGGAACATGCAGATCATGGAGTATGCTTTTGCCAGTTTTTACAATCATGCTGCAGGAAGGGAAAGAAAGCTTCTTCTTAATCGCAGCGAGTTAAAGAGGCTTGAAAGAAAAGTCAGGGAAACAGGGTTAACTATAATTCCCCTGAGGATATTTATAAATGATAAAGGATTGGTAAAGCTGGAAATCGGACTGGCCCGGGGGAAGAAGTTATACGATAAGAGAGAAACCATAAAGCTGAAAGACACCAAACGCCAGTTTGAAAGAAATCAAAAGCTGAAATAGCTATTGGGCAAAGAAGAGATTGTTAAGCTCATAAATATCTTCTACCGTAAAGTTCAGTTTAAAATCAAAATAATCATCAATAGCTTTCAGGAGTTCGTCGAATGAAATATATCCGTCATTATTGGTATCAATTGCCTTAAATTTCTGAGGGATTTCGGTAATGATCTTCCTGGCATATCCTTTCCCTATGGTTTCCAGATAGTTGTTCACATAATCACGGCTCATGGCGTCATTTCTTCCTGCCAGTTGGAGGAGAAACTCTTCTTCGGTAACTGTAACTCCATGTTCATCCACCCATGCACCTGGTGCTGTATCCGGTTCTTTGTCAAGATAATCGGGCACGCCGTCGTTATCACTGTCGAGCGGGCACCCCCTGGCATCAACAATAACACCAAAAGGTGTTCCGGGGCACTCATCAACCGGATCAAGAACAAAATCGCCGTCTTCATCTCCAAACATAATATCATCATACTCCAGTTCAAGGAAGAGTTTTTCAATGACCTGTTCCTTTGGCTGGGAGAACAAGTCAAGGTGTACGGTGAAATAATTGTATGAAAACATGTCGTTGCGCTTATCCCCCTGAATATATGTGGTTCCTCCGGAGCTGACATTATCGGGGAAATCTGTCATGGTAAAGTGCATGGATGTTCCCAGTCTGCAGGTTACACGATCTGAAATTTTAAAATCAAGTCCGGCATCAAGGGGAATGGAGAAGGTATTTTTACTGTAATTACCCAATCCGTACTGGTCGCGTTCCCAGGTTCTCAGGTCAGTCTCATATATGTAATCTCTTTGGATTATTCTTCCCGGCCGGGTTAAGCCAAGTGATTCAGGGATATCCCTTATGGTACCGTCCGACCAGTAATGATAAAAATCACCTTCAGTATTAAACAGATCCCCTTTGGGAGTAAACTGCAGGTTTTCAATTCCAACCGATAAAAACGGTTTTATCCATCCTTTTCTTTTAAAGAAGTGATTAAAGGTGTATTCAGCATTGAGCCCTATATTTACAATATCGGTTTTAAAATTAAGGTTGTAGGCAAGGTCATTTAAAGACCTTGTATTTCCTGACAAAGATCCGTAGATAAGGAAAAAGTTGACTTTAAAATATCTGCCCGGGTCAACGAAAGCCGACAGGTTTGCTTTAAATGCATTATCCCCGATTAAAGGGTTAAAATGATTATTCCGCACATCACCATGAAAATTCAATACTCCCGTGCCAAAACCTATTACGGGTTTGTAAATAGGATCTTCAATGATTATTCTTTCTTTGAGCAGTTCTTCGTATGGGTCTTCCTGTGCATTCACAATAAGACTGATGCACAAAAATCCCGTTATAAGGAGAATGATCCTCTGCATTTTTTTCCGTATTTTCAGAAAAGCTGTTAACGGTACCACTTTTGACTGGTGATCATAAGCGCTTCCTGAACGCTTATTCTTGTTCCTGAATTATATGCCGAAACAAATGCGTCCTTGATGGGAGTTTTGTTCCAGACAATGTTCCTTGAATCTCTCGCTTCCTTATATTCATGAAAGGACCCGATACTGTATTTTCGCCATCCTTCATGAAATTCCATTTTTACGTTTTCATCAACCGACAGGCGGGTAAAATAAGCCGGAATATCAACCGGTTTATGTCCTGCAGCCAGTTGAACCCTGAAATACACCCCGCTCTCTGGTTTCAGGATGAATGTATCATTGCCCAAGGGTAACTCTGGTTGGGGCATAACTTCATGTTCTGTTAAATCCGGCATTATTATTTGTTCCGTTTCCTTAACGATGTCTGTCTTTATCACAGTTCTTTCTTCAGGTTCAGGAATAAATGAAATCATAGTTTCTGCTGGTTCTCCGTTTGCAGTTGCAAGATCAGGTTTTTTTTCTGTTATTTCAAGTGTTTTTGTCTGATTTCCATGAATGTATGAGAAAGTGCCTGAAATTCTCAACTCTTCAAGAGTCTTGTTTTTGTCCGGGAATAATCTGTATCTCACCGTAAATTCCTGTTCTTCAGGCAGATTCATCCAAAGTATCCTGATTGTATTTTTCTCAAAAGTGAAAATTCCGTTTTTTGAGTCAACCTCTCCGGCAAGAAATCCTTCGGGAATAAATTCTTCAATTTTTGCAAATTTGTTAAGATTACCCTTATTCAGAAGGAGTTCCACCATTATTTCACGACCTGTCTGAACAGGTGTTTTTCTGATACAAGTCAGTTTTCCGGCTATTTTTTCTTTTTCAATTTCCGACAGGGCATATTTTTGAAAATCATTAATATCAATCAGCTGATCTGCTGATAACAGGGGAGAAGGGGTGATAGATATGGGTTGCGGACTTTTTACTGTAATGCTCTTACGTTCATTATTATCAATATAGGAAAATTCGGCACCGAGGGTAAAAGAACCTTTTAACCTTTCGTCAACCGTTATTCTGTAACTTACATCTAATGATTGTTCTTTGGGAAGTTTCAGCCAGATCAGGCGCACTCTCTGGTTCTCAAAAGTAAAGTCGGCATTAGCCGTTACAATCCGGGTGGCACTTAGTCCGTAGGGCAGATCCTGCTGAAACCGGGAAAAACTTTCCAGCGAACCTTTGGAAATGGTAAGAACAACAGAAAAATCTTCACCAGCTTTTACCTGGTCGGGAACTTCCATTTTTACGTCTATATCCTGTTGCATGAACAGGGAAAAAAACATTGCTCCCAATACATTGATTAGCAGAACAAAATATCTGATCATGTTACCGTTTAAATAAACAGTAACAATATTAATTATATATAAGGATGTAAAAACAGCATTTTTATTGAAAATTTCAACAATTGGAGGGGGTTATTAACAATGAGGAACAAAGGGGACCACGGGATCACGATATCACGGGATCGGGTGTGTGATAATTGATTACTTACAAGATGAATGATTCTTTTTCCTTCTGGGTACCTTTGTGTCCTTCATGGTCCAATACGAAATAAAGTTAACCACAATGGACACGAAGGATTACAATAAGGATCACAAAGGGACATTAAAGTGATAACATTATCCCGTGATCCCCTGATCCCCTGATCCCGTGATCCCCTGATCCCTTATTAGAAATTAGGACTCAGCAGATACTTGCTATAGAACTGGTCGATTACCGCCACTGCCTCATCGGCAGTATTAACAAGGGTAAAAATATTCATGTCTTCGGGGGAAACATTCTTTTCCCTCTCGAGCATAACTTCATTTATCCAGTCAATAAGTCCTTTCCAGTAGTCTTTTCCCACAAGAATGATCGGGAATCTCCCGATTTTATCTGTTTGTATCAGCGTTATGGCTTCAAATAATTCATCAAATGTTCCAAACCCACCCGGTAGCACAATAAATCCCTGGGCGTATTTCATAAACATAACTTTTCGCACAAAGAAGTGTTTGAATGTTATAAGCTTGTCAGGGTCAATAAACAAGTTGGCACTTTGTTCAAAGGGAAGATCAATATTAATTCCCACACTGCGTCCTTTGCCTCTTTTTGCACCCAGGTTGCCGGCTTCCATTATACCCGGTCCTCCGCCTGTAATAACTCCATAGCCTTGCTGTGTAAGTTTAAAGGCAATATCTTCAGCCAGTTGGTAATATCTGGAACCAGGTTCGGTTCTGGCAGATCCGAAAATAGATACACAGGGACCAATGCTTCCCAGTTTCTCAAATCCATCAACAAATTCAGCCATTATTTTAAATATCTGCCAGGAATCCTGGGTCTTTAATTCATTCCAGTCACGTTGTTTGAATGCTCTGATGATCTTTTCTTCGTGTGGTGTTGACATAGTGGTTAAATTTTTTCTAAAAATAATGATTTAAAATCTTTCGCCAGAAAATATCCTGTATATGAGTTTTCATTCTCTGCAATTTCTTCAGGGGTGCCGGTCGCAATAATTTCTCCTCCTCTGTCGCCCCCATCTTTTCCCATATCAATAATGTAATCGGCTGTTCTTATTACATCCATATTATGTTCTATCATAATTACGGTATTTCCCTTGTCGGTCAGTTTGCCTGTAACTTCAAGCAATACACGTACATCTTCAAAATGCAGCCCTGTTGTTGGCTCGTCAAGGATATACAATGTTTTTCCGGTTTCCTTTTTTGACAGTTCTGCTGCCAGTTTTATACGCTGGGATTCTCCTCCTGAAAGTGTAGTGGAGGGTTGTCCCAGGCTTATATAACCCAGGCCCACATCCTGTATTGTCTTAATTTTTCTGGATATTGATGGAATGCTGCTGAAAAATTCAAGAGATTGATTAATAGTAAGTTTCAACACATCACTGATGGATTTCCCTTTATATTTTACTTCAAGTGTTTCCCTGTTATATCTTTTTCCATTACAATCTTTGCAGGTTACATAAACATCAGGAAGGAAATTCATCTCTATGGTTTGTACTCCAGCCCCTTTGCATGTTTCACAACGGCCTCCCGATACATTAAATGAAAATCTGCCTGCGCCGTATCCCCGGACCTTTGCTTCGGGAGTTTGTTCAAAAAGTTTCCGGATATCACTGAAAACACCGGTATAAGTTGCAGGGTTAGATCGGGGAGTCCGGCCCAGGGGTGACTGATCGACTTCAATGACTTTGTCAATATGTTCAATGCCTTCAAGGGAGTCATATTCCAAAGGTTCCTGCAACGACCGGTAAAAATGTTTACTCAGGGCAGGGTGGAGGGTCTCGTTAACGAGTGTGGATTTGCCGCTTCCTGATACACCTGTAATGCATATGAATAAACCCAGGGGGAATTCAACTGCAATATTCTTCAGATTATTTCCCCTGGCTCCTCTGATAACCAGTGTTTTACCGTTGCCCTTCCTTCGCTGAAGGGGGAGTGGAATAATTTTTTTGAAATTCAGATAATCTGTCGTCAGAGTGGGAATGCTTTTAATAACTTCAGGAGGTCCTGAGGCAACTATTTGTCCTCCATGGATACCTGCATATGGTCCCATGTCAACAATATAATCAGCCGACTCAATCATCTCACGGTCGTGTTCCACAACTATGATGGTATTTCCGCTGTCCCTGAGTTTTCTCAGTGAATGAATAAGTTTCAGGTTATCTCTCTGGTGCAGGCCAATACTGGGTTCATCAAGAATGTAGAGTACGTTTACCAGCTGAGAACCTATCTGTGTTGCCAGACGTATCCGCTGGCTTTCTCCACCGGATAAACTGCGGGCTGTTCGATTCAGGGAAATGTATCCAAGTCCTACATCGAGCAGAAATTTTAAGCGATTACGTATTTCCTTCAGGATATCTTTGGCAATAATATTCTGTTTTTCCGACAGGCACAACTCAATATTCCCGAACCACTCATTTAAATTGCTGATATCCATCTCTGCCAGTTCAGTAATATTCCTGTTGTTTATTTTAAACTGAAGAGCTTCCTGCTTCAGTCTCATTCCATTACATTCAGGGCATGTTATTTTCCGGATAAACTGGTTAGCCCATTTCTGTTCACTTCGCGAACTGTCATTGTTGGTATGGTTCTGGATATAATTGATAATACCATCGAAACTTAAGAAATAGTTCGAGGAATTACCCAGTGGGGAGCTTACCAGCTTATATGTTTCTTCTGAGCCATAAAGAATTTTATTCAGCACTTCCTCCGGGATATTTTTTATAGGTGTGTTGATGTCTATGCTGTATTTTGAGGTGATAGCCTCTATCTGCCAGAAAATGAGAGAATTTTTGTAAGGACCCAGAGGGGCAATGCCACCCTTACGAATGCTGAGATCAGGATCTGGTATTATACGCTGAATGTCAATTTCACTTATTTCCCCCAGTCCGTTACAGCGGGTACAGGCACCCTGGGGTGAATTAAATGAAAAGGTGTGAGGAGCAGGTTCATTATATGAAATACCGGAAGTGGGGCACATCAGCTGGCGACTGAAGAATTTGGGTTCCGGATTATCCGGTTCAAGCAGCATGATTACTCCTTTCCCCTGTTCCATGCCTGTTTTTAAAGATTCCCTGATCCTTTTTCTTTCGCCCGGGGATATTTCGAGCTTGTCGATAAGTAATTCAATATGA
>CAYVTV010000178.1:0-9091 GCA_964454295.1 uncultured Bacteroidaceae bacterium | reverse complement strand
GCTGACAGGATGAATAACAAAAACACCATTAGCCATATCAGAGCGGATGCCTTTGAAATATTGGACTGCAAGTTTTGGACTTCCGCCAGATGAAAGCCTTTGACAAAGCCTAAAAGGTGTATTGCACCATGTAAGAAAAGAATTGCAAATAGTATATATCTCATAATGAAAATTATTTATTAACTGAAGTTTCGAACAAGTACAACAACTTAGAAAAAAAGCATAAAATAGTAATTAGTTTTTAGGATAATATTAGTCCACAGGCTAAAAGCCTGAAAAAATTAAATTTTATTACACAACTCCGGAACTTTAATTATTTAGTATTTTTATTAGTTATATTTAATTATAAACCTTCCTTCGTGAACAGCCATGGCTGTGTATTGTGGCCGGAAGGTGCCTTTACAGCACTTTGTACAATATTCAAATAGTCATTTTCAGTTAATTCTTGTATTGTTTTCATATTTTTATGATTAGCATTTATGAAAACAAAACTAATCTGCTTAAACATAAATAGAAAACAAAAGGAGATGAAGGAGCTTTTTCAGGCTTTGAAAGTGGTAAATATCAGGATGAAACCCCCATCCCGATTGCTCGGGACAACAAGGATATGAAAAAAACATGGGGGTTCCACGACATATGAAACGAAAACACAAAGACATCAATTTGTAACTATTTAATATACTGTTTGATAATTAAATTTTATTCTAGTGAATAAAATAATACCTTAAAAAACTTCCCCAAAAAAGACAGCTTTGAAAATACAGCCATTTAAAGAGTGATAAACACAATCAATCTAAGCTTACTATTAGTTAACGAAAAGTCACAAACTTAAAAACTTCACCTATTTTAATCCGGCATTCAATGAATAAGATACGGCATTCAATAAACATTATTTCTTTTTTCTCAGTTAAAATAACAATTTTACCACGGTTGTCAGGATCGTTTCTGATGAAGATATCCCTGATAATCCTGATAAATCTTACTGTTTAACTATATTCTGTTATAATGAAAACAACAATATTTGTAATTTTTTTAATAGCAACACTGTTGCTTATTCTTTTTATCTGTTTCAATGGATTTAAAAAGGTCAAAGTTACCATCTCTAAACAGGGAGGAGAAACTCTCGTTTATGAAGAATTTACAGGTGACTACAAACTCAGTGCAGCGGTGATGGATAAAATCTACTATTCATTACTGGAAGATCATAATATAGAAACTTTCAAAGGTTTCGGCATCTATTATGATAACCCCCGGAAAGTGGAAAAGAGCAAACTCCGTTCCGAAGTCGGTTGTATACTGGAAGATTCAGGTGAAGAAGTCATTGAATCCCTTGCAGGGAAATACAATATAAAGTTGTTCCCTGCAAAGGATTTTATTACCGCTGAATTCCCTTACAGGGGAAAACTCTCCATCATGATGGGAATAATGAAAGTATATCCGGCTTTAAACAGGTTTGTAAAGGAGAACGGGCTGGGTGAAGATGGATGGGTAATGGAGATATATGATATTCCGGGGAAAAAGATTGTGTACAGGAAGGAGATGATATTGTAATATTTCTAATTATTGAGACAACCCCAGGTCTTGCTCCGTCGTAACTTCGGGAAGGTTAGTCTTATTTAATTGAATATTTAGCTGATAATTTTAAGACGATATTTTCTGAATCAGCAATATGTAAAACCTGGCTCCGCCAGCGTTGAATAGGAAAGACAAAACCTGGCTCCGCCACGGGTCATCCGAAGCATTTGCGAAGGATGAGCGTTGAACAGGAAATATTAAAATACTTTTTTAAAGCGACCATCATTAAATTTACTGATATTCATGTAGCGAATTTATAAACCCAACGTGTAACCAATAAAGGAGGAATTATTATGGACTACATTAAATTCAGTTTATTATTCTTTTTCATCCACACACTTGCTTACTACATTGCAGGATTCATAAATTATCAGTTTTCAAAAAAGTTATACGGAGGAAGAGAGCAATTGTACCAATCATTCCTCAGAAACATGTCTGATCCCCAGGAGGCGTTAAGTGTGAATAAGAAGATCATCCCCGTACAGCTTTTAAGAGCTGTTCTGATGTCCATTGTTCTTTATCCGGTTCTTGGAACACTGAGCGACCTGTCATTCGGTTTACGCTTTGCTTTTATGGGCGGATTGATGTTTGTGTACGCTGATTTCTGCAGCGCAATTCCGTTTTCAAATACCCTGGAAGGAGTGATCTACATGAAACCGGAATTTGTAAGGAGAAGGGTGTTCTGGACCATACAAATGGAAGCAGTCATTTACAGTTTATTATTTGGTCTTGGATCGGCATGGTTTCTGTTCTGAGAGAAATTGATTATTTATTGAAGTTCCGCACTTAATATAAGTTTGAATCTTTAGATATTAATTAAAAAATCGTGTAAATCCTCATCCACTTTCAGGTTAAGCTTCTTTCTAAGCCGTGAACGACTTATATATGCACTCGAAGGCTGAATATTTAACAAATCGGATATTTCTTTGGAGTTCAGTCCTATCTTTAGATATGCACATAAGCGTAAATCATTGATTGACAAATCCGGGAATCTTTCCTTTAATCTTTTAAAAAAATCCTGATGCAATTCATCAATTTGAATCTCAAATGTTTTGTCTTCAGTTTTCAGATAGGAATCCAACAATCTTCTTATTTCACCCCATCGAAAATTTGATAGATTCGGATCTTTTTGCGCGTTATCAAATTTTTCTTTCAGGGTAAGCAGTAACCGGTTTTTATCCTCGCTTTCCTTGGCTTTACTTGCCAATTCTATAGTTTTGCTTTTTAATTGCTGTTTAATCTGATTGTTTTCTATTTTAAGCCGCTCCTGTTCAAGAAGCAATATCTTCTGCTGATGCTTTTCGGCCTGCTCCCGCAAAGAATTTTTTTGTTTGATCAGCAGGCTTTTCTTTTGTTTTTTCAATAATAATTTTTGCCAGCTGCGAATTAAGTAAGCTATGAAAACTAAAATCGAAATATAAAATACATAAGCGTACCAGGAGCGATACCACGGGGGGGCAATACGGAATGATACATCTATGGGCTCTGTGACTTCCCCATTGGCATTCGCTCTCACACGAAGTGTATATTTACCCTCCTTTAGGTTTAAGAATTCAAAGGCATTATTTGTACCCCATGAAATCCATTTTTCCGATTCATTCAATTTGTATTGATATAATACATCATCCTGATTGGGAACAATATACTCAATAAGAAAATTATTAAGATTGAATGGAACTATTGCATCGGGATATAACAGGCTCTTGCCTTCATTATTGAATGCTTCAATTTTTCGGAGGATCAGGGTATGAGTCAATGAGCTTTCTTCTTCAAGACTATTATGATACTTAAGGGCAAATCCATTGTAAACAGAATAAAATTCATAGTCGCGACTTATTGAATCTGCAATATAAACACCTGATAACAGGCCTTCCACTTTGGGATAATTATTTATTTCAACCTGTTGACTAAAATCTTCATCAATCTTGTTATATGTATATTTAAACTTATCTGTAATAACATGAACTCCCGAATTATCCATTATCAGGTAAGGATAATTCCCTGCGAAATCCTTTTCAGGAAAGATCAACCTTTCGGCAGGATAGAGATTATGATCCAGAATAGCTCTTATGATACCAAAATTGGGAATATTTACCCATAAAATATTATCATTTTCTATGATTAACTGATTGCATGAACCTAAAATAAGTTCCATATTTTTCAGAAAGGTCCACTTGTTAATGGATTTTTTAAAAATTGAAATACCGTAGTAATTTCCGGTTAACAAATAATCTTTATAAGGCAGAATGGTCCAGACTCCAGCCTGGTTACCCAATTTTTGAATAGTATTTTCCTTTAATATAAATAATCCCTGGTCATGTCCTATGAATATACTATTGTCTATGTTCCTTAAAGTCCAAACCTGTCCTTCAGTTCCTGAAATAAGCTGAAACCTGTTAAAATCCACATCGTTATTTAAGTCATCCCATCCCGATGTATATAAACCCTGATTGGTCCCCAAATAAAAGATGTCATCCTTTAACAATGCAGTGTGACCTGTCCCGAAATCTCCTCTGTAATCATAGAAATAAGTAAGATTACTTTTCAGGTTCAGTGCAGAAATCCCATAATCAAGTCCCATCCACAATTTGCCGGATGGACAATAATGCAGGCTTAAAACAGTGTTATTGGGTAATCCCTTTTGCTTGTTGATATGATGAATTATTTTCCCATCTAAATCAGTGATATATAACCCTCTGAAAACAGTTCCAAAAGCCAGGTAAGTGCTATTGATTTGTTCAAAACTAAAAACATTTGCCATTTTCAGCTTTTGAGATAATTTATTATTAAACACGCTAATATTACCGGATGAATAGAAAAACAAACCTGATTTCCTGGTAACTATTACAATACCCCCATCATAATGGCACATCCCGGAAATCTGAAAATTTTTATCATCCGGATAATTGAATACCTGTTTAAGTGACAATTCGTTAAAAATAAACAAACCCTCTTTTTCGTCTGCAAAATATAAAGAATCATCTACTGCATAACTACCAGTAAATCTATTTGGGGCGCTTATTTTGGTAAGTTGTTGATTTTTATAAACATAAATATTAAAGAAAGAAGTGAAAATAATATTGTCTTTAACCTTGTGAACGTTCCAGAATTCTTCATTGATATCAGAAATATCCTCCCGGAAAGGATATAGGGAAGTATACTCAAAAGCCTGATATTTATTCTTTTTCCAGACTCCAAAATCCAAATCGGAACCGGTATAAATAAGTGAATCATTTACCACTACTAATGACCGGGTAAATCCTTCACTTCCCTTAAAGCTATTCCATGTTTTTCCGTCATATTCCAGCAGGCCTCTGTCAGCGGCCATATAGACAATTCCGTTTTCAGCCGAATAAATATCCCATATTTTACCTTTATTCTGATACTCTGCAGGGCTGAAGTTTTGTAGCAAGGGCACGCCTTTCTCCGGTAACTTTTGTGCGTTGATAGCATGTGCACCGAGAATAAACACTATTAAATATGTTGCCAGCGTTTTCAATAAATTATCAAATCATAAAAAATCTTATGCAATTTAGAAAAAAAAAGCCGCCTGTAAACAGACGGCTCATAAAAGAGGTTAAATTTATTTATTTCACAACAAGTTTTTGTGTTTGAACCCAGCCATCGTTAGTTTGGATTCTCAAAATATAAACACCTTGTTTCAGTTCATTTGTATTCATCACTGAAACAGCTTTCAAGGTCTTAATCACTCTTCCGCTAAAATCAAAAATATCGATCTGGCTGACTTCAGAAGTTAGCTGAAGCAGCTCACCTGATGAGACTGGATTAGGATATACATTTACTTTATTTTGAACAGAAGATAGCTCATTGGTGCTATTTGGCACTTCCTTGTAAAAGTATACATTATCCACATAGACAATAGCCGAACCGGTAGGTTCACCTGTCAAAATGTACTGTGACAGGTTTTGTTGTGTAGTAAGTCCTGTGAAATCACTCAATGGCAGGTCCAGACTTACCCATTCGCCTTTTGCAGGTGAGTTGAAAACGAGCTCATGTTCTACATCGTCACCCCCTCCATAAATCTCATTTGCTCCAAAGTCGACCAGTTTTATTTTTAATAATGTAAAATTGGCTGACCACACATCAATATGAAAATGTGTCATTCCCGAAACATCAAGTTGATTGGCTATTGTTTCGATGCCTACATAATTGAGATTTGAATATTTTTTTGTGGCGTTGTCTGCAATGCTGACATTTTCCAATGTACCTTGTGACCAGTCGGTTCTCCATGTATCTACAGGAACATCCGTATAGGCATGGCTGAACAGGGAAATTACATCTTCTGTATTCCTTGCGGGGGGGGTTGGTGCTGCCGTAGTTGGATCAGCCGGTGGCGCGCCTCCGGTATGGAAAGTTATATTATCGAAATAAATGATATTATCCTGTTCCCTGGCAAGAAAATCGGGGAAGATGATGATTCTTTTCAAACCGCCAAACTCTGCCGGAGGGTTTGCAGCAAGAGAAAAATCAAAAGTCAATTCTTCCCATTCGTTAATCTTAGTGTTTGCTACTTTTATTTCTCCTGATGACCAGTCATTTGGTGGTGTTCCTGCATCAAATTTAATTCCCACATCGCTGATCACCGTTTTGTAAACCATTATCTTCACAATCCGGTTATCGTTAGTCCATTCAAAAGTACCTAAATCACCTTGCAAAGATTCAGTGCCAGCCCAGGGATTCCCTGTCTGCAAGGCCGTAAATTTAGCTACTTTAGCAGAAGTGTTAATTCCTGTTGAATGTGGATTGTCAATAATTTCCAGTGCCGGGTTGGTATCGTTTTCGAAAACTGACCATGTCCAATCGGCACCATATCCGCCTGATTCAAAATCGATCGGCGCATTCTGAGCCATACTTAATGATGTGATACACATCATTGTAAGTAAAAAAGTAAAAATTCTCATAATACATAAATTAAAAGTTAATAAATAAATTGAATTAAAATTAAATTTTATAATGTTTACCAATAATACATCGTTTTGACTGTCTATTCCTTTCGATAGACTTTTTTAGGTATTTATTTTTGAAATAAAAAACTTACTGCCATTTTCGGTGTCCTGTCAATTTTAAACAACCCCCAGTGTTTTTCAGGTTCCAAAGGTTCCGGGGAGCCCTTCCATGATTCATCAAACGCTTCAAAGAAGAAAGCAAGAATGCTTTCTTTCTCTGTCCATTCCATTAGTTTCTCAAAATATATTTTCTGATATTCTTCATTGGCATTATCCGGGTCAATACCTCTTCCGTTTGAACTGGTTGCCCAACCTGCTTCTGTTATAGCTACCGCCTTGTCAGGATATTTGTTTATTACCGAGTAATAATTCTCTTTTGTATACTCAAGAGCATCATCAATATGCCGGTATTCCCAAACGGGATACGTATGAATGGAAATAAAATCAACTACTTCTGCTAAATGTTCCAGTTTAAAGAGCCATGGAGCATAATTATCGCAAAAACTAACAGGTTGAGTTACTTTTTCTTTTACCTGCTTTACATAATGCACCACTTTACTTTCCGGCACATAATGGTCTGTCCATTCAACGCATGTTTCGTTTCCCACTGAGAGAGAGAAAATGACATCATTATATTTATTTGCCAGTTCAATCAATTTTGTAATTTTATGCCTATTATTCATGCTGTTTAATGCTAACTGCTCTTCTGAATACACTCCGCCATTCCATGGGCAGTTGAAATTGTTCATCTCAGCGCCAATGTATGCTCCCAGCATAAGCTGAAAACCCAGTTTTTCCCTGTTTATCACTTCCAAAACTGTTTCTGCATGCCGGTCACAATCAAATAGCCGAAGATACTTCCAGTGCTTATGCAGCAGCATTAAGTCTTCCTTTATCTGCTCATAGGAGGGATATATTCCGCCCGGGTTTTGACCATTTCTGAACCCGGAATAGCATATCGCCCTGCCAGGTTTAATGCCTGATTTTTGAAAAATCTTCATCAGCATATTTTAATTTTCCAAGATGATCCCATATCCCCCAATAAGCGCCAACCTCTCCTTCATTCCCAACTTTCCACGATTCATCAAATGACGAAAAATAAAACACTTCAATATTTTCGTCCATCGCCCATAACTGGGTATTGATAAAATATTTAATTGCATTCTGAGGAGAAGGGAGGGCATTTCCCATGTTTTCTCCTTTACTTGGCCAGCCTGTTTCTGTTATAATAACACGTTTCCTTTTTACTGCATGAACGGCCTGATTGTACATCTGTTGCATGTGCTGCAGCGAATACCTGAAATCTGTGCCCTCCCAGTATGGGTAACAATTACATAAGATCACATCACAGGCTTCTGCCAGCAATGGCCGTTGCGTAAACTCGTAATAGGCATCAACGTAACCCACCGGAATATCCGGGATTTCTTTTTTTACCTGTTGAATATAGTTTATGAGTTCATGTTCTGACAGGTCATTTCTGTAAAGCACTTCGTTCCCCACAGCAGCAATATCAACCAGACCATCTTTTGCCAAACGGATCAGGCTTTCAATTTCCTGCCTGTTTTTATCCTCTTCACTGCCCAACCATGCCCCTGCCAGTGTTTTTATTCCAAATTCCTTTGCAACCTTAGGGATCAGTTCATTTCCATCAATGCAGGAGAATGAGCGGATCCATTTTGTGTAGGGTTGAATAATCTTCATCCGTCGTCTTATTTGTTCTTCAGCAATAATATCACCGGGTTTCTGACCCTCTTCATAAAGACTGAAACAGAACCCGTGAATGCCCCCATACAATATTTCCAGGAACAAATTCCTGATGTCTTCATCCGACTTTTCATCAAAAAAACTTTCTTTCAGAACTAAGTCTGATCCCTTAAAGTTTAAAAACTTTTCTGCTCTGTACGACATCTTGTTATTTATTTAATTATTTACACTTAAATTGATGCTTATCTTTAATTTACAACTCTCCACGCCTTCTAACCAACTCATTCTTGATTTCCCTGGCTTTTTCTTCAGTCAGATCATATTTCCACATCACCAGTATTGCCAAACCAGCTGTGAGTGCAGGGATGATAATATCTGCAAGTCTCAGGCGTGTGAGTGTTTCCGCAGTTTGTAAGGCTGCATTCTGGTCAAATCCTACAAGTTTCAGAACCAGTCCCCCTAAGACCAGGGCAAGCCCCTGCCCGAGTTTCACCATCCACCAGTAGATAGCTCCAAATGTTCCTTCTTTTCTGGGCATACCGTTATTCAACTCATCCAGATCGCAAACATCTGCCGTCATGCTCATCATTAATGTGAACAGTCCGCCTATTCCGAAAACCATCAATGGAATGGGCATGAAAATCATCCATGGATTCTCAGGGTTGAAGCCCCACCATTTTAATGCGTATCCCACCATTGAAATGGCTGTTGAAATAATGAAGGCATTTCTTTTTCCCCATTTATTGGACATCCATGTAATAGCCGGAATAATCAGGATCGCGGTGGCCAAAGCGCTGACCGTCGAGAACCAGGCCGGCCATGTTGCGGCATCCCCATAGTTTCCC
>CAYVTV010000177.1:0-9186 GCA_964454295.1 uncultured Bacteroidaceae bacterium | reverse complement strand
CTTAAAGCATTGCTCACCAGCTGGTTAAACTGCTGCTCCTTAATATTCATTGCGCTTGTAATCCAGTATATCTGTACCAGTATGAGTCCTGTCATTACAATCCCCATAGCCAGACCAAGAAACCATAAAAGCTTTTTGCTCATAGTAAAACAAAGATAGGTTATCAAATATCTTAATTATACTCTTTTAACAAAGTTTAACATTCAAGGATGGAGACAGATGAGAATTGTATGTTTAGTTAATAAAAATTAATTAGCTTGCAGAATAATTAATATTTAAGATCCTGCCTTTATTCCGAAATGATTGAAAATTATTACAGGATATTGCATCTTTCCCCCGGATCGGATGAAGAAACTATTAAAAAAGCTTACCGGCAATTGGCTTTGAAGTTACATCCGGATGTGAATGATGATCCGGATGCCAAGCAAAAATTTCAGGAATTATGTGAAGCATACGAAATACTTCTGACACACCTGAAGCAAATAAGGCTGTTTGATATTACTGCTGTCAGTGAGCCAAAAGAAGATTCATATTCATGGGAAGAAGTAATTAGAGAAGCACAGGAAAAAGCAAGGAAAAGAGCAAAGATCAGGTATGAAAAACTTAAAGCAGAACAGGAATTATTTGAAAAGTCTGAATGGAAAGATATAATAATAATATTAAAATATGCCGGAAGTGTCCTTGGATTTTTACTTGGACTATGGCTTGTTTCCTGGCCAGTTTATTATTTGTTAACATCAGGTTATAACAGTTTTTTCGCCTTACTTCTGTTTTGGGTCGCAGGCGCACTTCTTCTGAATAACATACTGAGAAACCCGAGAAAATGGTTTATTCATGGTAAACCTGATATTAAACTTTCGAAGATTCTTGACTATTTTAATTTTGGTGAATTTGCTGAAGTTAATACAGACTGCGCATATTGTAAAGGGCACAAAGGCAGGGGCAGACCTTTCAGGTTTACAATGCTCAGGGTACGGGGCATTCAAATGAAAAACGAAGGGGTCGGCCAGCATTATGCTCACTATAGCCGGGTATATAAAGACCTTTTTGTGCCACGAAGCAAAAAAGCATTTATAGTACATTTCATTATTTCCATCCTGAAAATAGTAACCCTGGTTACAGGATTTCTGTTTATCCCTTTTCCTTCATATATCTGGAGATTCCTGATTGCCTGTTTTGCAGCTTCCTTCCTCTCAGGAGTTATTCTGCTTACAACAGCCACGCGGTCGAAAGTATCTTTCCTTCTGACACCATTCAATATCCTGAAGTTAATAATCTGGATCCTTGTTTTACTTACACAGACCTATGTATATCCGGGATTTATTTTAGACAATACCAGTCATATCATTGTACTCATCATTGTAATGGTATTGTTTCTGGACATGTTCATGGATTTAATACTGAGATTCATGCCTTTTTATAACCGTATCTATCACCCAATACCCCGTCAGTTACCCGGAATAGATTATTTATTCAGGAACGGATACCGGACATACCTGGATGTACCAGTATGGTCAACATTATATCCCTTCTTAAGATGGTTGTTTTAATGCAGAATCAGAAATTCCCTGTTTTTAAGACCGGATGGATCAATTTGAAAAACTCCCCTGACACCATCTGTTTTCTTAAGTTTATCAATGAGCAGGGAGATGTTTTCCGTCCCCGACTCATCGTAAATGATCAACAGGTAATCAATGTTTTTTAGTTCTTCAGGAAAAGAAAGATTCTCATGCTTATTGGCAAGCACCTTATAGCTGACATAAGTACAATCACTAGTATAGGAAAATAATGGTAACTGCAGGTTCTTTTGGTTCTTTTTATCATAAAAAGTATAATCTTCCTTCCTGTCGAGTTGCCATTTTAATGTATTATTAATATTCCAGATCAGTTTATAATCTTTCTCATCTGAAATTATACCAAGAACCTTAAAATTATACTCTGGTGAATAATTTAGTTTATGTGCTTTTTTAGCCATTTCTTTCGGCTGATCATGTAAAATTAACTTTTGGAAATTTGTTCAAGTGCAACTTTTGCCGCTTTTTGTTCAGCTTCTTTTTTTGAATATCCTGTTCCTCTTCCTGCAATTTCATTCGTTATACGAATAGTGGTAATAAATTGAGGGATATGACTGTCTCCTTTAATTTCTTCCTGTGATTCGAACATTATTTCACACTTATTTTTCTGTGCCCACTCAATAAGTTGACTTTTATAGTCAAAATCAGATTTTAATAAGCGGTCAAGGTCAACATTTTTCTTTAAAATATCTTCAATAAATAAACAGGTTTTTTTGAATCCTTTATCCAGGTATATGGCGCCAATAAGTGCTTCCAGGGCGTTACCATATAAATATTTTGATAAATTTCCGGGATGCGTGTGTGAAACTATCAGTTTATGAATACCAAGTCGATAGGCAAGAAGGTTAAGGTGTTTTCTTTTCACCATTTTTGATCTCATCTTGGTAAGAGAACCTTCATTGTGTTTTGGATAGTGTCTGAAGAGATAATCAGCCACAACTGCGTCAAGAATAGCATCGCCGAGATATTCAAGACGTTCATTATTAATTACCTCTCCTTTGGATAATAGGATTGATGCAGATTTATGTGTGAAAGCCATTTCATATAGTCTGATATTTGATGGAGTAAATCCAAGAATATCAATCAATTGAAATAGAAACTTTTTCTTTCCATAAAACGGAAAAAAAAGAAAACGGGCTGGAGTAAAAGGCAATGCAGGATCAGTTAAACTTTTTGAAAATTATTGATGTATTATGCCCTCCGAAGCCAAATGTATTACTGAGAGAAGCATTGACAACCCTATGCTGAGCCTTATTGGGAGTAAGATTTAACCTTGCATCTATTTGCGGATCTGTATTGGTAAGGTTAATAGTTGGCGGCACAACATCATTAGTCAATGCAAGTATAGCAGCAATAGCTTCAATAGCTCCGGCGGCACCTAAAAGATGCCCTGTCATGGATTTGGTAGCGCTTATGTTAAGTTTAAATGCATGTTCACCAAAAACATCTATAATTGCAACAGCTTCAGAAATATCGCCCAGTGGAGTTGCTGTACCATGAACATTGATATAATCAATTTCTTCCGGTTTCATACCTGCATCCTCAAGAGCCCGTTGCATAACGAGTCTTGCCCCAAGTCCTTCAGGATGTGGTGCGGTTAAATGGTAAGCATCAGCTGATAAACCTCCTCCTGCTAATTCAGCGTAGATTTTGGCTCCTCTTTTAGTTGCATGTTCATATTCCTCAATTATCAATGCGCCTGCTCCCTCTCCCATAACAAAGCCGTCGCGGGACACATCGAAAGGCCTGGATGCAGTGCTGTAATTTGCATTATTTGTAGAAATAGCCTGCATACTGTTAAAGCCCCCCATTCCCGGTTCATTAATGGCAGCCTCAGACCCTCCGGCTATAAAGGCAACCGCCTTACCAAGCCTTATCAGGTTAAAGGCATCTATCAGTGCATTAGTTGATGAAGCACAAGCAGATACCACTCCATAATTCGGCCCCCTGAGGCCGTATTTTATGGAAATGTGACCTGCAGCGATATCAGATATCATCTTAGGAATAAAAAAGGGGCTATACCGGGGAGTTCCGTCTCCCTGATAATAACCCCTCATTTCTTCCATAAATGTTTGAATTCCACCAATACCCGAAGCCCAGATAACACCAATGTTATCAGTATCGGCATCTTCAAGATTCATTTCACAGTCCCTTATTGCCTCATCCACAGCAATAAGTGCATATTGGGCATAAGGATCGAGCTTCCTGAGCTCCTTCCTGTCAAAATAAACGGTGGGATCAAAGTCCTTCAGCTCGCCGGCAAATTTTGTTTTATACTTTTCAGTATCAAACCGGGTAATAAGGGCTATACCACTAACTCCGGCAACCAGATTGTTCCAGTAATCATTAACATTGTTGCCTAAAGGAGTCAGTGCGCCAAGACCTGTTACTACTACCCGCTTTAATTCCATGAATAAAATCTTACAAACAAAATTTATTTTACGTGCTCTTCTACATACTTGATAGCCTCACCAACTGTACTGATATTCTCAGCCTGGTCGTCAGGAATTCCAATGTTGAATTCTTTTTCAAATTCCATAATCAGTTCTACAGTGTCAAGGGAATCGGCCCCGAGATCATTGGTAAAACTCGCTTCCGGAGTAACTTCATTTTCATCAACACCCAGTTTGTCAACGATGATAGCTTTCACTCTTGATGCAATATCAGACATAGCTGTAATTTTTAATTAATAATAAGGTTATTTTTTGACTGTGCAAAGAAATGCAAAATCAGTTTAAAAACAAACAAAATTAATATCAAATTATATTAATTATTTGCTTTTTTTGTAGAAAAATTAAAAATCAGCATTTTCCCGTATATTCAAAGTCGAAATTATAATTCATTTTAATTACCCTATAACTTAATGAAAAAGAAAAATATAGCCATCTTTGCATCCGGATCAGGAACAAATGCAGAGAGTATCGTTCGATATTTCAATAATTCACAACTGGCTCATGTCAGCCTTATTTTGTCCAATAATTCCAATGCATATGTCCTCAAAAGAGCAGAGATGCTTAATGTTAAAACCTGCCTTTTTGACCGTGAGCAATTTTATAATTCAGGAAAAGTACTCCGGATATTACTGGACAATGATATCGACCTGATTGTTCTGGCTGGTTTTCTCTGGCTCATTCCTTCTGAACTTATTAAGGCTTACCCCGACAGGATCATAAATATCCATCCCGCTCTTCTTCCAAAATACGGGGGAAAAGGAATGTACGGAATAAATGTTCATAAAGCAGTAATCGAATCCGGTGATAAAGAATCAGGTATTACCGTGCATTATGTCAATGAAAAATACGATGAGGGGAATATTATCTTTCAGGCACGCTGCCCTGTTTCCGCCGGTGATACTCCTGAATCCCTGGCAGAAAAAGTCCACGAGCTTGAATATAAGCATTACCCGAAAGTGATTGAGAAGGTTGTCAGGGGACTAGGGAAGTGACGGGTGACGGGTGACATGTGACAAGAGAAGTGATGAGTGTAACAAGTAAAGGATAGGGTCCCTCGTCACTCGTCACATGTCACTTGTCACATGTCACTTGTCCCTTGTCTCAACACCTCAATAACCTCCTTCATTTTTAACTCAAATGCTTCCCTGTTCTCCTCCATCACAGGCTCTACCGGAGGCGCTTCCACTTTCAGGGGATTTACAGGATGCCCGTTCCTGTAAAACCTGAAATCCAGGTGAGGACCCGTACTGAGACCGGTACTGCCAACATATCCGATAATATCTCCCTGTTTAACATATGCCCCGGTTTTTATTCCGGGTCCAAAGCGACTCAGATGCAAATAGGCTGTCGAATACGTACTGTTATGCCTTATCCTTACCATATTTCCGGCTGCACCTTCATACCCTGCTTTTGTCACAACGCCATCCCCGACTGTTACTACCGGAGTACCTGCAGGAGCGGAATAGTCAACACCATGATGAGGCCGGTGTATCCTTAATATGGGATGTAACCTCGAATGTGAATACTTCGAACTTATTCTCGAATATCGCAGTGGTGCTTTTAAAAAAGCCTTTCTCAGGCTATTTCCCACATCATCAAAAAAATCTATTCTGCCATCCTGCTCAAAAGGTATGGCCAGAAAATCCCTGCCTGCATGCCTGAAAAAGGCTCCATAAATTCTGCCAATGCCAAAAGGCATGTTCTCAATAAAATATTCATCATACACAATGCTGAAACTATCTTCCCTCTGAAGCCAGAAAAAATCTATTGTCCATGCAAAAATCTCTGAAAGCTCAAAAGCAGCGGCAGGATTAGCTCCTCCGGAAATAAATGCATTCCATAATGAGGTTTCAATTTTACCGGTAAAAGCCTGCCGTACTGTATCAATATCTTTAAATCCATTCCAGACAGCTATAGTGTCTGCGAAACTAAACACCAGATATTCAACAGGATCTTTCTCATAAATGAAGTACGCAGGACTGTCAACACTGTCTGATTGATGCAATACAGTAAAATTATTTCCGGTTCTGAACCGCCGGACATCAAAAATTCCTGCAGCCAGATTTACCGATTTATTGACAACTTCATTTGGTACCCCCAAAGCACCTAACAGCCCTGCTAAAGTTTGATTCCGCTTTACTTTATCTTTTTCAATGCGAAATGAATCTGAAGGAATCTTATAAATATAATTGATAACTACTTCTTCTCTATACTCTTCTTCGGGCAAGAATTCCACTGGCTGATTATCAGGAAGAAAATAATTATAAAAAATCACCGCTGCCAGGGAAATAACAGAGAAAAATACAGGAATGGATCTTGAAATATTTAATCTCATTATTCTATCATACTAAATGGCTTCAGATATCCTATCAGGCAACATTTTGTCTGAGGCTGTGTCATAAGTGTCTTTAACCACAAAGGACACTAAGGACAACATCAAGGACACAAAGCATACATGCCTGATATATAATACTTTGCGACCTTAGCGTTATCCTTTGTGTCCTTCGTGGTTAAACATATTATGACTTATGAGACAGCCCCCAAATATATCAAACCACAATATTAATAATCTTCCCCTTCACCACAATTACCTTCTTCGGAACCTTTCCCTCCAGCCATTTAACAGCTACAGGGTGTTCCAGCACACGCTTTTCAGCTTCACAGGAAGGAATATCCAGGGGCAGAAGCAGCTTAAACCGCAATTTCCCGTTTACAGATACCGGGTATTCAAACTCATTTTCTACCAGAAACTCAGGGGAGTAATCCGGCAGACCTGCATCAAAAACACTGGTTTTATTGCCCAGCAAATGCCATATTTCCTCTGTAATGTGCGGAGCAAAAGGAGCCAGCAATATCGTCAGGTCAGTGAGAATCTTCCTCTTATTGCACTTCAGTTCCGTCAGTCCGTTTACACAGATCATAAACTCACTCACCGCTGTGTTGAAGGAAAACCTTTCAATATCTTCAGTTACTTTTTTTATTGTCTTATGAATAATCTTGTTTTCACTGAATTCAGGCCTGGCATCAACAACAAAAAACTCACCCTTTGCATTAAAAAACAGGCGCCAGTATTTCCGGAGAAACTTGAAAACTCCGTCTATCCCGTTTGTGTCCCAGGGTTTGGACTGTTCCAGCGGACCGAGGAACATTTCATACATACGGAGCGTGTCAGCACCGTATTTTTGAATGATATTATCGGGATTCACCACATTATACATTGACTTCGACATTTTCTCCACAGCCCAGCCACATATGTACTTCCCGCCTTCGAGGATAAACTCAGCCGGTTTGTATTCGGGATTCCATTTTCTGAAAGCTTCTATGTCAAGAATGTCATTATTTACCAGGTTTATATCAACATGTAATGATTGAATCCGGAACATTGCAACCTCGCTGAGCCTGTCTTTGATCGCGGAATCTGAAATTTGCATTCTGATTTCCTGTTTTAAATCTTCCGGAGATATGACCCCATCAAGAAATTCCTGCGCATATTTTTTTGATAAAAACAAATTTCCAACATAAGCCTGCTCTTCATTGTTATTCAGAGATGCATCCCGCTTTAAAAATCCAAGCAGCTTGTAAACGAAATTCGATCTCCCCTGTATCATTCCCTGGTTAACGAGTTTCTTAAAAGGCTCGTCCTTGCAAACATACCCTGTATCGTAAAGGAATTTGTTCCAGAACCTGGAATACACCAGGTGGCCGGTAGCATGCTCAATACCCCCGATGTACAAATCCACATCCTGCCAGTATTCATTGGCTTCCCGGGAAACAAGCGCTTTATCATTTGCCGGATCCATGTACCGCAGATAATAGGCTGATGAACCCGCGAACCCGGGCATGGTGCTGAACTCATATTTATATCCTTCGGGAGTTTCCCACCTGTCTGCCCTGGCCAGGGGAGGCTCCCCTGTCTCAGTGGGCCTGAATGCATCTACCTCCGGCAATTCCAGGGGAAGCCTGTCTTCATCAAGGGTATGAGGTATTCCGTCTTTGTAATATACAGGGAAGGGTTCACCCCAATAACGCTGGCGACTGAAAATAGCGTCCCGGATGCGGTAATTGACTTTCTTTGTTCCCAGTCCTCTTTTTTCTATCTCTTTTATAATGGCGGGTATGGCATCTTTTACATCCAGACCGTTGATCAAGGGTGAGTTGATAAGAATACCTTCTTTGGCATCATAGGAAGCCACCGATATATTCCCTCCTGATACCACTTCAACAATGGGGAGGTTATAATTCCTGGCAAATGCATAATCCCTTTCATCATGAGCCGGTACAGCCATTATGCAGCCGGTACCGTAACCTGCCAGGACGTACTCGCTTATCCAGACAGGGATGTCTTCCCCTGTAAAAGGATGTACCGCATAAGAGCCGGTGAATACCCCGCTGATGTTCTTTGTTTCGGCAATACGTTCGCGTTCCGATCTTTTTTTGCAGTATTCAAGATAATCATTAACCTCGCTGCGTTTCTCCGGTATGGTAAGCAGATCAACCAGTTCACTTTCGGGAGCCAGCACCATAAATGTGGCGCCGTAAATCGTATCCGGACGGGTAGTGAAAATATTTATTTTCTCCGGCCGGTCTTTTATGCTGAACAATATTTCGGCTCCTTCCGACTTCCCGATCCAGTAACGCTGTATCTCTTTTAATGATTCCGACCAGTCGATAAGGTCCAGCCCGGAAAGCAGCCGTTCTGCATAGGCTGATATTCTTAAGAGCCACTGCATCATTTTTCTTTGTTCCACTGAGTGCCCTCCGCGAACGGATATTCCATCTTTTACCTCATCATTCGCCAGAACCGTTCCCAGTGCAGGACACCAGTTCACAATAGTCTCTGCCCTGTAGGCTAACCGGTAGTTTAAAAGAGTTTCCTGCTGTTCCTTATACGACATATTCTTCCACTTTTCAGCGGTAAAATGTAACTCTTCCGTGCATGCTGCATTTATTCCTGAAGTGCCGCTCACTTCAAACCGGGAGATCAGTTTCTCCAACGGTTCGGCTTTGTTGGTATCATAATCGTAATAGTGTCTGAACATCTGTATGAATGCCCACTGTGTCCATTTATAATAATCCGGATCGCATGTCCTCACCTCCCTGTCCCAGTCGTATGAAAACCCTATCTTGTCCATCTGCTCCCGGTAACGTCGTATGTTCTG
>CAYVTV010000176.1:0-9206 GCA_964454295.1 uncultured Bacteroidaceae bacterium | reverse complement strand
TATCCTGAAGAAATCAGAAAATCCCTTAAGGATGCGCATAAACTTACACCGGAAAAGCTCATTCAGCTTGATCATTCTTACGGACGATGGATAGCCGTGCAATGTCAGCTCTTTCTTGAATCGGCTGATGAAAAACCATCGCTCATAGCTTCACACGGCCATACCATCTTCCACCAGCCTGAAAAAGGATTTACCGTTCAGATTGGTAATGGGAATGATATTGCCGCCATTACCAGTATTAGTGTAGTATATGATTTCAGGAGTATAGATGTTGCCCTGGGAGGCAGCGGCGCTCCCCTGGTACCTGCCGGTGATGAATATTTATTCCCTGAATACGAGGTTTGTCTGAATCTTGGCGGATTCTCCAACATATCCTATAAAGCGGAAAACAGACGCATTGCTTTTGATATTTGTCCTGTAAACATTGCTATGAATTATCTGGCACAAAGAATGGGATATGCGTTTGATCATAATGGTGATATAGGAAGGAAGGGTATTATCATTGCTTCCTTGCTAACGAAGCTTAATGACCTCAGTTTCTACAAGCTTTCTCCACCCCGCTCCCTGATGCGGGAATGGTTTGAAAAAGAATTCATTCCAATACTGTCCGGGTATGAAAATAATGTGGATGTATTGCGAACTATATATGAGCATATTGCATATCAGATCACAGAACAGATCAATAAATGCAAAACCGGGAAGATACTGGTTACCGGAGGCGGAGCAAGAAACATATTTCTCATATCCCTGTTAAAGGAAAAATGTAAAGGTAAAATCATTATTCCGGATGATACCCTGGTTGACTTCAAAGAAGCCCTGGTTTTTGGCTTTCTTGGCTTGTTAAGGTATCTGGGTAAAACCAATTGTTATAGTTCTGTAACAGGAGCAGAAAGGGACAGTTCTGCAGGAGTATTAATTAAAGGGCACCTCTAAAGTATAAAAAAAAAGATGCGCTTCACAGCGCATCCTCTTTCTCAAATTACTAACTAAAACTACCAACTAAACTACTAACTAAAACTAACTGTATATTTTAACAACAAATTTTGTACCAAAACAAAAATTTTATATCATAATTATGACACAAAAATACGACAATATTTTTAAGTGGAAAAATTTAACAAAAGAATATTTGTTATAAAAGTGTTAAAATTTGTTAATGCGAATGATTGTATTGTATATCATTCGGATGTGTTTGTGTACCTTCGTGAGTACTTTGTGTTCTTTGTGGTTAAATACGTTTGGAAGGTTGACCACAATGGACACGAAGGTTTACACGAAGGTACACAAAGGAAAAAAGTTTTTATTATATTAATTTAAACCTCAAAATATGAATAATAAATTGAAAATTGCTTCAGTAATAATTACTTTACTTTTTATTAGTTCAGGCTTATATGCCTGCACTAATTTTCTTGTAACGAAAGCTGCATCGGTAAACGGTTCAACCATGATAACCTACTCGGCTGATTCCCATGTATTGTATGGAGAATTGTATTTCTGGCCGGCAAAAGACCATGAGCCGGGCAGCATGCTTGATGTGTATGAATGGGATACCGGAAAATTCCTGGGAAAGATCCATCAGGTGCCTCACACTTATTCGGTTACAGGCAACATGAATGAGCATCAGCTCACCATTGGGGAAACTACTTTTACAGGCAGGGATACTCTCATCGACAGTGATGGGATCGTTGATTACGGGAGTTTAATTTACATAACACTCCAGAGAGCCAGCAATGCCAGGGAGGCAATAAAAACGATGGCTGAGTTGGTTAGCGAATACGGCTATCATAGTTCAGGGGAGTCGTTTTCCATTGCTGATCCTGAGGAAGTTTGGATCATGGAAATGATCGGAAAGGGAAAAGGAGTTAAAGGGGCCGTATGGGTAGCCCGCAGAATTCCAGACGGGTATGTGTCAGCTCATGCAAATCAAGCGCGGATCCAGACATTCCCATTGGCTGATGGTAAGAAATCCATTCATTCCCTTCAGCTTGATAAAATATTTAACGAGAGGATCGAGTGCGTTTATGCTCATGATGTTATTGAAGTAGCCAGAAAGTATGGCTGGTATTCAGGAGAAGATAAGGATTTCAGCTTTTCGGATGTTTATGCTCCCGTTGATTTTGGTGGCGCACGTTTCTGTGAAATTAGGGTATGGTCATTCTTTAAAGATGTAAATGATGATATGGACAGGTATTTTGATTATGTATCCGGACATAATCTTCAGAACAGGATGCCGCTGTGGATCAAACCAAACCGGAAACTCAGCAATCGTGATTTAATGCATTTTATGAGGGATCACCTGGAAGGAACCCCGTTGGATATGAGGATTGATGCCGGGGCAGGGTCCTTTGGACTTCCATATCGCTGGCGCCCTCTCACATGGAAGGTTGCCGGTGATGAATCGGGTAAAACATACTGCCACGAAAGGGCTACAGCCACACAGCAGACCGGCTTCGTTTTTGTTTCGGAATGCCGTAAATGGCTTCCGGATCCGATAGGAGGGATACACTGGTTCGGGGTGGATGATGCCGCCACTACTGTTTTTAATCCAATATATTGCGGTAGCCTGACTGTTCCCGACAGTTACAGGGAAGGCAACGGTGATCTGCTGACATATTCATCTACAGCAGCCTTCTGGGTGTTTAACCTGGTAGCAAATCTTTGTTATCTCAGATATGATTCCATGAGTGCCGATGTTATTAAACTTCAACAGGAACTGGAAAGTAAATATGCAGATTATATTCCTGTGGTTGATGAGGCTGCTCTCTTACTTCATAACAGAAATCCTGAGCTGGCAAGGGAGTTTTTAACAGATTTCTCAGTAAGTACTGCTGAAAATACAGTTAAGTCATGGCGTGAACTAAGTGAGTTTTTACTGGTAAAATATATTGACGGGAATATTAAAAAGGAGAAAAACGGAGTGTTTCTCAGAACAAAGGAAGGCTACCCGGAGGCCCCACATCAGCCGGGGTATTCTGATAAATGGAAACAGATACTGATTGATGATACGGGGGATAAGTTGCTGGTGAGGTAGGAGGGGAGTGGATAAGTGGATACGTGGATACGTGGATACGTGGTTACGTGGATGAGTGATTGTGTGGTTAAGTGTGTGTAATGATGAGGTGACGAGTGACGAGTGACTGGTGACTGAGTGGGCAATGGGTGAATGGTTACATTGAAATATTATCAACCACGAAGGACACCAAGGTTAACACGAAGGACGCAAAGTGCTGTCACTCAAAAATATATACTTCGTGTCCATATGTGCGTACTTTGAGTCTTTTGTGGTTAAACATATTTTAACTTATGAGACTGACCCTTGAAGAGATTTCATAAGTTCTCCTTTTTTTCATACCGAAAGTGTCCGGTGATCCTGAAACTGAACAGGCAGTCTTCAAGTACCTGTCCGTTGCCGATATTATGAACTATAAGGAATCTTTCACCGTCTGAAAGAACTTTGTTCTCTGTTGTTCTCTGTTGTTCTCTGTGATTCTCCGTGTAACAAACTGAAGATTTTTTATTTACTACAAGGCCGATATGAGGAATATTTCCCCCGAGATCCCAGCAAACTATATCACCGGGAAGATAATCATCCGGATTGTCAGTCACAGGTTTACTTTCTCCAAATCGGGAAAAAAATGTCATCAGGTTGGGTACCCGCCTGTGATCAATGTTTTTATCCGGGTGTGATAATCCCCAATTATCCGGATACAGGGTGAAGTTTGCTTTCATATCTTCATGAACCTCTTTTTGCAGATCTACACCAACTTGTCTGTATGCCCTGATAATCAAATCTGTACAAACGCCTTTGTTTTCAGGGATATCACCTCCCGGGTAGGGGATACTGTAATAAGCGGGATCATAAACAACATTTTGATTTGTTAATTTAAGTGCAGCATCAGAAAGCCTGTTAAAAAAATCATCCTGCGCAGGTAAAGAATAACTGATTGCAAATGATGCGGTCAGAATGAGGAACAGAGGTTTCATATCTTTATTATGTGCGTCAGTGTAAAGGGGTTTAATACGGCGAGTTGCACCAAAATTACTTTTTCAGGGCCGCCTTTGTAAAAATATATTCAGGAATTTCCTGGTTAAATTTTATATCGGTTATTCTGAATTCGGTTCCCCCGCCTTGTCTGAGCATATCTTTATAAAGAATAGTTCCCGGAAACCAGCGCCCCTGTATTTTTTTAACATCACTGAGAGTGGAGCGTTTCAGCAACTGACCGCTCCTGGCAAATAATTCTTCTTTCAGGGGGACAAAGCGCTCTGTGTCAATCCATATTTTGCGGCTTGCATAAGCAACATCATCCGTTTTTGCTGTTAATTCAAGTACCCATGTATTACGGCCGTCAATTTCTTCATTTCCGGCAACTGTTGCATTATAGGTATCGCTAAGTTTCCTGTCGTCCATCATGTCCTCATAGGAAAGGTCCGATCCCATTACCGATTGGCGCAGCATATGTCCCGATATCTGTATAGTGCGATCCGTGGAAGGAGAATAAATCCACAACTGGTTTTCCAGCTTCAGCATTTTCGTGCCCTGTTCGCGTGGAGGAGAGAGATATTCCGTAAATGATTTCTTGTCACCCACCGAGTAAGACTTTGATGTGATGGTGCGGCTGCCCCGCTGGCCGTGGATGATCATGGCGGATTCAAAAACCCTGTTGTCTGACGACATATTCTGATCCACTTTTTTAAGTATCTCTTCAGCATTGGGTTGTGAGAGAGCATTAAAAAATATCCCTGTCAGAAGAGAGAATATTATTCCTGTTTTTGTTTTCATTTTGTTTATATTAGGCTGGTCTAAAAAGTCAGATATTCTTTCAGGAAAAACCTTATATTGTTTATATTCAGATCAATAATAAATTTACTAAAAATTATACAATATCTATCAATCAGCAAATTAACTTTATAAACTTTCTACTTTCAGACTTTATAAACTGGACTCATCTTTGTATGCAGTATGCATTGTCATATTTTTTTTTAAAGATAAGGTTGTTTAAAAAATACAGCACATTGTTATCTTCCCCGACGCTGTCCGGCTGAAAAACACCGGACAGATCTAATTTTTAGTAATAGTTACCCATCTGCAAACCCTGACAGAGCCAGGTTTTACAACTTGCAAAGATTTTGGTGATATATAAAAAATAATTATTCTATTATCACCCAAGCCAGACCTGTCCGGATTTTTCTGCCGGACAGCGTCGAAGAAGGCAGCAATAAAACCAATTGTTTGTATCGTTCTGAAAAAAGTTTACAAATTTCTGATTAATATTAAATAGTTTTAAAATATTTTTCAGTAAATCAACTTTCTTTTTTCCGCCTCAACAAACCAATCGATATAAAGAGCCGGTTTCTGTACAGCGGATTATCATTCCGTCATTTTTCCAGGGGTTGCCACCCACCATTAGGCGGACAGGCTCCCTGGCTATTTTATTGAAAACCAGAGGTTTTCTTGCAAAGACGCACAGCCGTGCGTCTCTACAATGCATTCCCCCTTCGATTAATCAATTACTCGATTACTCGATTACTCAATTAATCATCCTACTATATAAAAACCTAACCTCTTAATCACTTCTCCCCCTCTTGATCCCGTGATCCCGTGATATCGTGATCCCTTAAAAGGGCAGAAACATAGCTCTGTGCCCCTACATAACCACGTAACCACGTAACCACTCAACCACTCAACCACTCTCCCCCTACACCTCCAACTCCTTAAACAACTGTGATGTCTTTCTTTTATATATCCCTATACCTGCCAGCATGGCCCCTATCATCGTTGACAATAATCCGGGGAATAAACCGAGATAAAAATCAACCGGGGTAATTCTTGCCCGTATTCTTGAAGGGAACATCATGGCAGATCCCTCCATCATATTTGAAATGTCGAGGCCATATTTTTGCATCAGCCATGCAAAGATAAGTCCAAAGGCCGTGCCAAAAACAGTTCCCGTAATTCCGATAAAAACAGACTCATAGATCATTGTGAGGTAAACATGATTTTTTCCTTCGCCCATTGCCAGTCTCAGCCCAAACTCTCCATACCGGCGGAGTCCGCCCAGCAACCCTGCGTTCCAGAGAACCAGTGCCATGGCAAATATAAAAACCATAGAGATATACATACCCCACACTTTTGAAAAAAGAACATATTGCCCCATGTTCCCCTGCTGGCTAAGGCTTCTCATAACAGGAGCATATTCATCAGTGTGTTGGGTTAGTGAGGTGTTGAACTTTTCAGCGATTTCCAGTGCTTCATCATCATCATAAAAGCCGCCTTTAAGGAATCCGATAAGTTCTCCTGCAGCATCTTCCATATCCAGGGCAAACCTTATATCCTCAATATCAGCAATCATTGCTCCCCTGTCAAAGGCCTCTGTGCCGAATATTACTGTACCTGCCAGGACAAAATTGTGCATTGTCATGCTGCCGTGCATTGTTGAGCCTATCAGAGTGAATTCTTCCCCGGGGTTGATTTTTAATTTCCGTGAAAATTCCTCACTTAATAATGCTTCACCCGGGTTTTGGATTATATTCCCCCTGATTATGGACTTTTGAATATTGAGACGTTCCATTTCACCACTTTGTCCGGAAAGAAAATCAATTCCCAGCCCAATAGCGGGCCCCTGGTAAAGGGTTTCTCCATTTTCATCCGGAACATCAATCAATCCGCCGAACTGAATCCGGGGTACCCAGGATATGCCGGGTAACTGTTTATGCAGATTCATCAGCAGCTCATTGACGTTCGTCAGAGCCAGGTCGTTTGGAACCTGGCTGATATTTTCCTCATAGGCTCTTGTCATAACCTTAAGATGTCCGTTGGTGAACCTGGCATTTAATTCAATGGTATCTCCCATGAAACCGGTAATGTATGCATGAACGAAAACTGTTAACATTACCCCTATGGCGACTACTATAACAGGCAGTCGACTCCGGCTGCTGTCGCGCCATAAACCTTTAATTAAAAACTGTATCATTGTATTTTTCCTCTTAATGCTTCTGTAGGATTCATTTTAGCGATTTTTCTCGACGGCCAGTAACTTACAACAGTAGTTACCAGCAATACTATGAGCACTGTTGAGACTACCAGTCCTGCACTGTAAACAGGATAAAGTGTCTGGGCAATAGCCATTCCGTAATCACTTACATCCATGGGCATTGTCCAGCCTGTTTTCGCCATCCATGCCAGGAAGGGTAATCCGTAGACAGCTGATACCAGTGCTGCAAATAAAGCATGCATAGCACCTTCCACTGTGAACAAACCTACCACTTCTCTCCGGGTGTAACCCAGGGCGATGTATGTGCCAATCTCCCTTTGTCTCCTGAAAATTGACAACACCTGGGTGTCAAATATCGCCAGCATGGCCAGCAGCAATAAAATGACATAAAACACGGTCTGCCCGGTTGTTTTTGTTTTGATAAGATCATCGACTGACTTTGTCAGCTCACTTTTCGTTTTCAGTGTCCAGCCAGAGATATCAGGGCGTGGTTTTTCACTATCCCTGAAAGTAAAAAGCGTGGCTTCATTACCTAAACCTGACATTGACTGTAATTTTTGAAGGGGAATATAAATTTTCCCTGCATCTACGGTGGGGACATTGCAGGAGAAGATATCAGTTATCACTATATCTGCTGCATCAAACATGCCTTTGACATCCCTCCAGCGGATAGTTGCATGATCACCGATACCCAGATTCATGTTTCTGGCTGCTATTGATCCTATGATGGCTGGAATGGCATCAGATATTGTGTCAAGTTTATGTGAGGGAAGCATGAAAATATCCTGATCCGGATTTATCCCTATAATGGTAACAGATTGCATCCGACCTTGCGGGTATATCGTTCCATGAACTATCAGGAAGGGTTCGGTTTCACCTGTCCTTATCTCTTCATCCAGTTCGGAAGGTATCGGTGCATGACTTTCGCTGAAGGTAAAAGGATCGTAAGGATCGTAGTTTTCATTCCAGTATTGTCCTCCGCCTGTCTCCCAGTTGGTCATATCTGTTTTGGCCTGGTGATCCCAGCCAACCATAACACCCTTCATAAAGATAATGACTACAAAAGAGAAAGACAGAACAATAACATTGAGCCAGGTTCTGAGACCGGCACCGATGAGATTACGAAATGCGAGTTTAAATGCGAGCTTCATCTTTTTCAATTTTTCCGTCTTTAAGGTATATTTTCCTTTTCAGGTACATAATCACCTTCTCATCGTGAGTGGCGAACAAGAATGTAGTGTTCAGCTCCCTGTTAAGATCAACCATGGTTTTAAGGATATGGTGGGAATTAGCTGCATCCAGGTTGGCTGTTGGCTCATCTGCCAGTACCAGGGAAGGTTTCTTAACCATGGCACGGGCAATAGCTACGCGCTGGCATTCCCCTCCGGATAACTGGGGAGGTTTTGATTTGACCTTGTCGGTAAGACCTACCCATTCCAGAGCGTCCATTACCATTTTTCTGCGCCGGGTGCCTGAATAATTCAGTAATAGTAAAGGGAATTCAACGTTCTCAAATACATTGTGCACAGCAAATAAATTGTAACTCTGGAAAATAAATCCCAGCTTTTCCTTTCGTAACCGTGCCGCCTGCCTGGCATTAAGTTTACTTACCGGCTGATTGAGAACAGTCGCTTCACCCAAGGTGGGGCTGTCCAGTGAACCAACGATGTTGAGCAGGGTGGTTTTTCCGGAACCACTGGGGCCTATTAAACCTGCAAATTCACCTTCCCCGATGTTAAGATCTATTCCATTCAGAGCAGTGAAATGCGATCTCCCCATAGGAAAGGATTTGATTAGATTCTCAGTTTGAATAATGAATGAATTTTTCATTTCGGGATGTTAAAGAGTTATTTTATACTTTCCGGACCATTATATCTTTCTTAATGCGCTATAAGTTAATATATTACGAAAGTTATTCCTTTGTGTACCTTCGTGTGTACTTTGTGTCCTTTGTGGTTAATCATCCAACCGTATTAAACCACGAAGGACACCAAGGTTTACACAAAGGTACACAATGAGAAAACATAAGTAAAATATATATTAATGGTTGTACACCAACATAAGCTGAATTCCCTTTCCGGAAAAATAATTACCTGACTCACCCTGCAGGGGGATCTTATATTCTTTCGGATTTATATACGCCATTAAATAAAATGAAAACCTGTCAAACTGCCGCTTCCAGTTTGCGAAGCTGTATATATTCCTGTTTTT